>NZ_VKDB01000001.1:0-300000 GCF_007280555.1 Deinococcus detaillensis
ACGGTACTTTGCGCTATCGGTCACTGGGAGTATTTAGCCTTACGCGGTGGTCCGCGTGAATTCAGTCATCGTTTCACGGACAACGACCTACTCAGGTGCCACTTCAGTCAATTCGTTTTTCGCCTACGGGATTGTCACCCTCTGTGATGCTGGCTTCCAACAGCTTCGGCTAAACGGCTTGAATCTTAAATAGTGGTCCTATAACCCCCAATCGTAAACGACTGGGTTTGGGCTGTTCCGGTTTCGCTCGCCGCTACTCACGGAATCGATTTCTCTTTCTCTTCCTGTGGGTACTGAGATGTTTCAGTTCCCCACGTTCCCTTCCCTTGCGGGATACTGGCCGTTCACGGCCAGTGGGTTTCCCCATTCGGAAATCCAAGAGTCAACGCGTATCTCCAGCTCGTCTTGGCTTATCGCAGGTAATCGCGTCCTTCATCGGCTCCAGTGCCAGGGCATCCACCATAAACCCTTAGTATCTTGACCTTCTTCATTCAAGCGCCGCTTTCACAAGCGGCGTTGTGTATGTCTTTACTCGCATTCTCAGATTGTCATTCTGCCCGCCTCGTTTGAGGCTCAGAAACAATACTGTCCATTCGCCGTTCTGTCAACCCCCTTGCTTCGAGGCGTCGTTACCGCATTGCTTCCTCGAAGAAGCTAAAGACAGGAAACAGCGTCTGGGAGCGAGTTGAACCATTTTGGAAGACTCGGCATTTGGCCCCGAAAGGGTGTTAACGTGAAGCCATGAATGTCCAAGCAGTGTTCTTTGCGCGGCTGAAACGTGAGATAGGCACAGATTCTGTTCGGCTGGAAGTGCCGGACAAGGCCACCGTGCGTGAAGTAGCCGAGCAAATAGAGGCGCAATACGGCATTTCGCTTAAAGGCTGTATGGCGGCGGTCAACGAAACGTACGCCGAGCCTTCTCAGCCGCTTATAGAAGGCGACGAGCTGGCGTTCTTGCCGCCGGTGGCTGGAGGCAGCGAACAAGACCCCGAGGACGTCTGCCAGGTGACGGCGCAGGTCTTATCGCTTGGCGACGCCGCCACCCACTTGGTTCAGCCGCAGTACGGCGCACAGGCCTACTTTGTCGGGACAGTGCGTTCGCCCAATAAAGGGCAGGTCGTGGAATCGATCGAGTACGAGGGATACGCGCCGATGGCCGAGAAGGTCATGCATGAAGCTGCTGAACGCGCCCGCCAAAAGCATGGGCGGCTCAGCGCTTTTATCCAGCACCGCACGGGCAAGCTGCTGCCAGGGGAAGCTAGCTTGATCATTGGGGTAGGCAGCCCGCACCGCCGGGTAGCTTTAGAAGCCTGTGACGACTTGATCGAGGAGCTCAAAAAAGAGTTGCCGATTTGGAAGCACGAAGCTGACCAAACCGGCGGACACTGGGTGGAGGGCACCACCAATCACGGCACCCTGTGAGTTGACAGGCTAGCGCCGCCCAGCAAGCGCTTGCTGAACGCCTTGGTGCGCCAAGTGGGTCAGGGCCAGGGCCAGCGCGTCGGCGGCGTGGTTGTTGAAGACCTCGCGGATACCCAGACTGGCTTTCACCATGTAGATGACCTGCTCTTTGTCGGCGCGTCCAGTGCCCACCAGGGTCTGCTTGACCTGCATCGGGCCGTAGGTGTGGACGGGCAGGCCCGCCTGAGCGCAGGCGAGCTGGACGACGCCGAAAGCCTGACCCACTTTGAAGGCCACGTCGGCCTGCTTGCGCAGAATCTGGTCTTCGATAGCTACTGCTTCAGGCTGATATTCCTGAATGAGGCGGGTGACTTCGGCGTGGATGTACTGCAAACGCCGGGGCATGATCCAAGCCGATTCGGTGATCAGGCAAACGTGGTGAATGTGGACAGCTTTGCGGGCAGTGCCGCTGACAAGTCCAATACCGAGATTGGCGAGGCCGGGGTCGATGCCGAGAACGATCATGGAAAGAGGATAGCGCTTTAAGTTGTCAGCAGAAAAAGCCCCCACCGAAGAGGCAGGGGCTCATTGGTTTTTTGCTTCTTCTACGTTTACAACCGGCTGCGCGGGTCGAAGGCGTCACGCAGGCCGTCGCCGAGGAAGTTGAACGACAGCACCGTGATCAAGATCATCAGGCCTGGGTAGAGCGGAATCCAGGGGTACTGCAGCACGACTTCGTTGGCGTTGCTGAGCATGTTGCCCCAGGTGGACACCGGCGGCTGAATACCGAAGCCCAGAAACGAGAGGGCCGCTTCACTGAGAATGGCGGTGCCCACGTCCAGCGTGGCCTGCACGATCACGATGGCGAACAGGTTGGGGAGCAGGTGGCGCAGCATGATGCGGGCGCTGCTGGCCCCCAGGGCGCGGGCCGCGTCGGTGTATTCCAGGTTCTTGAGCTTGAGGACTTCGCCGCGCACCAGCCGGGCGGTGCCCATCCAGCCGAACAGCGAAAACACGCCCACCACAATCAGAATATTGGCACTCGCGCCGAGTGAAGACCGCAGCACCACGATGGGGGCCGCGTCACTGGAGGCAAACAACCCACTGAGGACGAGTTGCAGGGCCAGGGTGGGAAAAGACAGCATGAATTCGATGAAGCGGCTGATGGCGATGTCGATCCAGCCGCCCAAAAAGCCTGCCAGCAGACCCAGTGTGGTGCCGACCAGAATGCTGAGGAAGGCCACGCTGAAACCCACCAGCAGGCTCACCCGGCTGCCGTAGATAACGCGGGAGAGCAGGTCGCGGCCCAGCTCGTCCTGACCCAGCCAGTACTTGGCACTCGGCGGCGCGTAGATTTCAAAGATGCTTTGGGCGTTGGGGTCGTGCGGCGCGATCCAGGGGGCGAGGAGGGCCATCAAGACCAGTAAAACGATCACCGTTAGGCTGACCATCGCCAGCTTGTGACGGCGTAGCCGCTTGAGGGCAATCTGGAAGGTGGAGCGGCTCTTGAAAGGCGCGGGAGCCGAGGCGAGTGCTGTCATCTTGTGGCTCCTTTACGAGTAGCGAATGCGTGGATCAATGGCCGCGTAGGCGAGGTCAGTCAGCAGTTGAAACACCACCGTCAGCACTGAGATGAAGGTCAGGGCGACCATTACCACGTTGAAATCCTTGCTGGTCAGCGCTTCCACGATCACTCGGCCCATGCCCGGCCACGAGAAGACCGTTTCGGTCAAAACCGCGCCGCCGAACAGGCCCGGAATCGAGAGGCCCAGCAAGGTCACGATAGGCAGCACCGCGTTTCTGAGGGCGTGGCGGTACAGCACTTTGCGGCTTGACAAGCCCTTGGCCCGCGCCGTGCGAACGAAATCCTGATTCAGCACTTCCAGCATCGAGGCCCGCAGGAAGCGCAGGATCACGGCAATCTCGCGCAGCATCAGAATACTCAGCGGCAAAATCAGATACCTGAGCTTGTCGGTCAGCGCCGCCCAGAAACCCGCATCGGGGGCCAGATCGGGGCTGCCGAGTCCGCCGGGCGGCAGCGAGATCACTCCATTGGTAATCTGCGGCAAATAGATGGCAAACAGCCACAGCGCCATCGCTCCGATCCAGAAGATAGGGGCGCTGAACGACACGAAGCTGAAAAAGGTCAGCAGATAATCGAGGAAGCTGTATTGCCGCACCGCCGAGAAAATGCCCAGCGGCACGGCGATCAGGGTGGAGAGAATCAGGGCGGGCAGAGTCAGCAGCAGCGTATTGGGCAACCGCTCCTGAAAGACGTAAGAAGCGGCGGGGGCGCTGAAGGTGCGCGACCAGCCGAAATCACCCTGGACGGCGTGGGTCAGCCAGAACCAGTAGCGCAGCGGAATCGGCTGATCCAGACCGTAGGCGGCCCGCAGGCGAGCGATGTCGTCGGGGGTGATCTGTGAGTTGCCCAGCACCAGCTGATCCACCGGGTCGCCGGGTTGCAGCGCCGTGAGCGTGAAGATCACCAAGCTGATGACCAGCAGCAGCGGAATCATTTGCAGGATGCGCCGAAGCGCGTAATTCAACATGACGACTCCTGAGAAAGCGGCGTGTGGTTTGGTTTGTTGCAGGTGGCCTGCAAGCAGCAAAGGGAAAGCGGGAGAGCGGTTGACCCGTCTCCCCCGCTCACTCCACTAAGCAGCGCTTACTTCTGGGTGAAGGTTTCAACTGCTCCGCGAGAAGCCCAGCCCATCTGGGCGGCGTTCCAGGAAGGATAGAGGCTGTAGGCGGTGTAAGTGTAGTTGACCAGCCCCGGCACCTTGGTATACGGGTTGGCGCGGAAGTACAGCGGCAAGGACGGCACCTCGTCAGTCCAGATGGACTGCATCTTGTCGAACAGCTTGACGCGGGCGCTCAAATCGAACTCGGTCTTGGCGTCGTTCCAGATTTTGTCGTAATCGGCGTCCTTGAAATTGGGGTAATTCTGGCCCGCGTAGGCGTTGTCCTTGCTGGGAATAAACTGCGAGGCCCACAGATCGCCGCGCTCCACGCTGGGATCGTTGCTCCAGGCGTACATGAACAGGTCCCACTTGCCTTCGGCGCTGCGCGGGGCAAAGTCGCCAGAGAACACCACCGTGGACGGAAAGTTCTGGATGTTGATGTCCACGCCAACCGCTTTCCACTGCGCCTGCAAAATCTGCTGGACGCGCTCACGCAGCTTGTTTCCGGCGGTGGTGGTGAAGTTCAGCGACATCTTCTTGCCGTCTTTGGCCAGGATACCGTCGGAGCCGGGCTTCCAGCCGGCAGCGGCGAACAGCGCCTTGGCCTTGGCGGCGTCGAAGTTGTAGTCCTTGGCGTTTTTCTGATAGAGCTTGCTGATCGGGCTGACCCAGGTGTTGGAAACGGGCTGCTTGCCCTCGAACAATGCCTTGACCAGCGCGGCCCGGTCGATGGAGTACATCAGCGCCTGGCGCACCCGCTTGTCGTTCAGGCCCAGGCTCTGGGCACGCGCTCCGACGTTGGCGATATCGACGTGTTCCCAAGTTGCGCCCGGCACAAAGTAAGTCTTGTACTTGCCGCGCTCGCTGCGCTGCGCTTCAATCGCTTGGTCGAAGCTCAGGCCCACGTACGACAGCGCGTCGAGCTGGCCCGACAAGATATTGACCTTGAGGGTGTTGGTGTCGGCGATGAAGCGGTACTGCACCGACTGGATGTACTTGTCGGCTCCACCTTTGGGTGTCAGCCAGTAATTGGGATTGCGGGTCAGCACCAAGCTGTTTCCGGCCCGCCAGGCGGTCGGCTTGAACGGTCCCGACACCACCTTGGGCAGGCCACGCGAGGTGGTGAACTGAGCGATGAACTTGTTCCACTCGTCGGTGATCTGCTTGGCCCCGGTCTTGGGATCGAGATTCTTGGTGGCCGCGTCAAAGGCGCTCCAGGCTTTTTCCATCGCCGCGCTGGGAGCCGGGTTAAGACCCACTGCCGAGGTGAGCTGGTCGGCGAACAGATACGGCGGATCGAAGGTGATGGTGAAGGTGTCGGCGTCCTGCAGCGTGATCTTGGCCTTGTCCCAGGGCTCACGGGCCGGCACCGGCACCCGCTCGTCTTGCTCGACCTTGAGCCAGAACTGGAAATCCTTGGGCGTGATGGCCGTGCCGTCGCTCCACTTGGCGTCCTTGCGGATGCTGAAGGTCACGCTGTTGCGAATGACGTTGCCCTTGGCGTCTTTGACGATCTTGTAATCGCCGTTGGCCAGACTCGGGACGCGGGTGGCGATCTCGGGATACAGTTCGCCGTTGTCGTCCTTGCCGATCAGGTGGGCTTCCATATACCAAGTGATTTCGGTGGCGATGACCAAGTTGTTGGTACGCCAAGGGTCATTGATATTGGGTGGTTCCTGCGAAGTGCCGATGACCAGCGAATTATTGGCCTGACCGGCCAGCGCCGAAGAAACAACGCCAGCGCCCAACAAGAGTACGGATAAGGTGAGCCATTTTTTCATGTCGCCTCCAAGATCACCCAAACGCTACAAAACCGCGCTCAGTCTGCCAAGAGTATGAAGAAATCTTTACCGAGTCAAGCGGGAGTGTTCGCACCTTGCTCAATTTTTTGCTGAAAACCGGCAGTAACGAGAATTTGACCACCGAATTTATGCAAAGTGTTCTGTAAAAGCCTGACAATCTTCACGTCAAGATAAAGCAGGCCGCTTGGGCATACGAATGCCCAAAGCGAACCAAAGGGCTTGCCCTAAAACAAAATACTGAGTTCTGTACTGCGGAGTATAAACCCAAATCAGTTCAAAAAAACCGCACGGCCTCAATTGGCCGTGCGGTCTTGGGATAGAGCGGACAGATCTGTACTTAGTGGCTGCCGCAGCCTACTGCGCCTTCACCGTCTTGGGCGGCTGAGCCGTCGGTGCGAAACGAGCTGCCGCAGCCGCAACCGGAGGTGGCATTGGGGTTGTTGACGGTAAAGCCGCCGCCCATCATGCTCTCCACGTAATCGATTTCCGCGCCCTGCACCAGCGGCAGGCTCATGCGGTCGACGATAAGTTTGACGCCCCGGTCCATCAAAATGGTGTCGCCTTCGAGTTCGCGGTCATCGATGGCCATGCCGTACTGGTAGCCGCTGCAACCGCCGCTCTTGATGAACAGGCGCACGCCCGCATTTTCCTTGCCGCTGCTTGAGATCACCGCGTGGGCGCGGGCAGCTCCGGCTTCGCTGATGCCAATCGGGTGGCTGGTGGGTTCTAAAGTCTGGGTCATGGTCTTAGGATACGCCTCGCTACTTTAGAAAATAGTGTGGAAGGCACACGGGAAGAGTTTCTTTTTGCGTTAGCTCGGCGCGTCGTCCTCATCCAGTTGGGTCAGCACCGTTTGAATCAAATAAGGCTGGCTGTCAGGGGCGCGGGCAGAAGGTACGTCTGATAAGAACAAACGTACTTGGTCCAGTGCGGCGCTCATTATTTCGGCCTGCGCCGGAGTCAGCCATTTGACGCCCGTGAAGTCGCCGCCGCGCCGAGTCAGAGCCAAGCGGTCTGACTGAGTGGGCAAGTCGGATTCGTAATTTACTTCGCCGCGCTCATCTCTGTAAATCAGCCGCCCGCTCAACTGCTTGCGGGTCAGGGCACGGGCCAGAGTACGCACGCGCAGTTCATCGTACTGCCGCGACTGGGCGGCAAGTTCAGCTTCAATGTCTTCAAACGGCGTCAAGTGAAACGGCACCCTGAAGCCGCTCGGCGCAGCGTAAAGGCAAATGGGCCGCCCCCCCCGCTTTTGCTCTCCCGCCACGGTGAGAATGCCCGCCTCCACGAACTGCCTTACCCAGTAAAGCGTCCGCTCGGTGCTGACTCCAGCTTCGCGGGCAGCCTGCGCCGCGCCCAGCTTGCGGCCCACGAACGGCTCCAAATGGCGCAGCGCTGCTCTGCTGCTGAGCAGCCGCGCTTGCTGAGGGGTCGTAGCGGTGAACCACTGGCCCGCGTAGCTTCCCAAAAAGGTGTGTGGCATTTTCAGTAGCCTAACGCCAAAACTGGAAATATGACTGATTTCGCGCAGACTGTAGGCGCTTCTGCTCTTCCGCGCCCGTTCTGGAGGTACTGGTTGGGCTTACTGGCCTCGGCGCTGGGTGACGCGGTGGTCTACGTGGCGCTGCCGTTCTTGGCGCTCGGCACACTGCCGCCAGGAAGTCAGCGGGGCGCTGCCGCCATCGGACTGGTGGTGCTGGCGCTCAGCTTGCCGCGTTTTTTCGCGCCGCTGCTGGGCGGATTGGCCGACAGGTGGCCGCCGCGCACCCTGCTGAGTCTCAGCGCAGTGCTGCGGACGGTGGGGGTGGCGGGCGTGGGGGCGCTGGCCCTCAGGGGCGGGCTGAACTTGACTGTGGTGGCGGGGTTGGCTTTTGTTCTTGGCCTGCTCACCACCCTCAGTTTCACGGCCCAGAGCGCGATGGTGCCGCGCTTGGTGACCCCCCACCAGCTGCCCCGCGCCAACAGCCTGACCAGCGCGGCCATGATGGGCGCTCCGCTCGTCGGCTACGGCTTGGGCGGCTTCGGGGTGGCCCACTGGGGCGCGGGGGCAAGCTTGCTCGTCGGCGCGGCGCTGACGGCGCTGCTGCTGCTCGGCACACTGGCTTTGCCGCCGATGCCCGGTGCGGCTGGCGGCACACTCGATCCACTGGGCGATCTCCGCTCAAGCCTCAAGGCGATTCGCCAAAATCCCCTGCTGCTGGCGCTCTTTGCCATGAGTTTTGCGCTCAATCTCTCGATGAACGTCACGAATGTCCGTGCGCCGCTGCACATGCTGGCCGCTGGCCGAGGAGCCGCCGACTACGCCACTTTTGAAATGCTGATTTCCGGCGGGGTGCTGCTGGGCATCGCTTTGGTCGGGCCGCTCTCGGCGCGGTTTCCGCTGGATAAGCTCATTGGCGCGGGGCGCTTAATCTTGGTGCTGGGCATGGCGGGCTTTGTCTTTGGCGGCGTGCAGCCTTGGTGGGCGGCGGCGGGCGTCTTCGGCGTGGGGCTGGGCCTCCTGGAAGTGGTCACCACCACCCGCATTCAGGGCCTGATTCCTGCCGACCTGCGTGGGCGAGTTACCGGCTCCGTGATGGCCGTCAACGCCTTGGGCTTGACGCTGGGCGCGGGACTGGCTGCCCAAGACCTCGCCACTTCAACGTTGATGCTGGCCCTGACGGGCGTTCTGGCACTGCTGACATTGCTGTGGCCGCTGGCGGTGCGCCGACTGGGTTCGTGATGGGTAAGTGTGCTCAACGGACGAGCTGGGCCATTCAGGTCGCTCCCCGCGACAGCCGCACTTCCAAGCGCCGCTGCACCACTTCCAGGAGGCTGCTGATGGCCCAGTAGATCAGCGCCGCCGCCAGATACGGCCCGAACGGCTCGAAGGTGCGGGCCAGCACCAGTTGAGCGCTTCTGAGCAGTTCGACCACCGTGATGACCGACACCAGCGAGGTGTCTTTGACCAGACCGATGAGGCTGTTGCCGAGGCTGGGCAGGGCCACCCGCGCCGCCTGCGGCAAAACGATCAGCTGCATGGTCTGCAATTTGTTCAGGCCCAAGCTGTAGGCCGCTTCGTGCTGGCCTCTGGAGATGCTCAGCACGGCGGCGCGGATGGTTTCGGAGAGGTAAGCGGCGGCGTTGAGGGTCAGGGCCAGCACCCCGCCCGCCACCGGACTGAGCGTCAGGCCGAAACTGGGCAGGCCGTAATAAATCACGAAAATCTGCACCAGCAGCGGCGTGCCGCGAATAAACGAAACGTAGAGCGCCGCCAGCCATCTGAGCCACGCCGGAGCGTAGAGCCGCAGCAGCGCCACGACAAGGCCCAGCGGCAAGCCCAGCACCATCGCCGCCAGCGCGAAGCCGACAGTCAGGCGGGCACCCAGCAGCAGGGTCGGCAGCGAGGCCCAGGCGCTTTGCAAAATAATCATCAGGGTGTCCATACAGCCTCCGAGGTGCGCTTAGGGTACAGCGCAAGACGCCCCGCAGCGCTTGGCCGGGAGGCGTCATGAAAACTTGAGAGCAGCGGCCTCATGCGGCTGACTGGCTCAGCGCTTCTTCAGCGCTTGTTCTTCAGGGTTTGCCCACATCCTGCCCGAACCACTGGCGGCTGATTTTGGCGTAGGTGCCGTCCGCTTTGATCTGGAGAAGCGCTTTGTCGAGGGCGATTTTGAGGCTGGGATTGGTCTTCTTGAGGGCGACGCCCACCGGCTCCGGCTCACCGACCACGCCTGAACCCATGATGGGAAGATTGCGCGATTTGATGAGGTAGCCGACCAACAGGCGGTCATTGTAAGCGGCGTCAAGGCGTCCGGCGGCGAGGTCGGCCAAGTATTCGGGAGCGCCCGGATACGTCACCACGTTGATGCCGCCGGCGGTGCGGAGTTGCTGCTCGAAGTTGCTGCCGAGGCCCACGCCCACCCGCTTGCCTTTGAGGTCGGCCAGCGTCTTGTACTCGCCGCCGCCCATTTTACGGACGATGATTTGCGGTGAGGAGTAGGCGTACGGCGCAGTAAAGGCAATGCTCTTCTGACGCTCCGCCGTGATGCCGAGTTGATTGACGATCACGTCGTACTTGCCGGCTTGCAGGCCCGCCAGGATGCCGCTGAATTCGGTCAGCACAAATTGCGGCTTGAGGTTGAGCTTGGCTGCCAAAGCGCTGGCAACGTCCACGTCGAAGCCGGTGAGTTTGCCTTGCTCGTCTTTGTAGTTAAACGGCGGATAAGTGCCTTCCATGCCGATGGTGAGGATGCCTTTGGTGATGGTGGTGGGGGCCGCCGCCTGCGCCGAAACGCCAACGAGCAGCAAGCCAGCAATGAAAAGAGGAAGGATACGCATGGGGGTTCTCCTGCCGCGCTGCGCGGCTTTTTGAGAGGGATGAAGGAGTCAGTGTGTTCAGCCGCTGCCAGTACACCGACAGCGCCCGAGTGGTGTTGACTGTACACCTGTTGACCTAATTTGTAAACTACTCTGCGGAATAAAGCGTTAACCTGAATTTAAGCGTTCTAGTTTTGTGGTCGGCTCCCGAGCCAACGTCATCAAACCCTCAAATCTTCTTCTTCGGTCAGCAAATCCACTGCCCCGGAGCCGATTTCGTAAAAGCCGCCGATGACCCGGATCTGGCCGCGCTTCTCCGCCGCCACGATGACAGGTTGTTCGCGCAGCGCCGCGACTTGGTGGCGGACATTGCTCATCACCGCTTCGCGCATTCGGGCTTTTTTGTCACGGATTGGCGGCAGGCCTTCCAAGCTGGGCTGAATGCCCCGAATCAGAGCCTGCAAAGCGGGCGGCTCATTTTGAATCCACTCTTCGGGCATCAGCGCCGCGCTGACCGCTCCGCAGCCTTCGTGGCCCATGACGACCAGCAGGTGAATGTCCAGATGCAAAATGGCGTATTCCAGCGTGGCGAGGCCGCTTTCACCCATTACGTTGCCCGCCACCCGCACCACGAACAAATTGCCAAAGCCCTGATCGAACACCAGTTCCACCGGCACGCGGCTATCGGAACAGGCCAAAATCGCGGCAAACGGCGTTTGGCCCATGATCTGAGCGCGGCGCTCGTTGGCTCCGAGTTCGGGGCGCGAAGCTTCACCACTGAAAAAGCGGGCGTTGCCGTCTTGGAGCGCTTGGATGGCTCCTTCGGGCGTTTGCACATCGGCGTGCTTGAGGGCGGCGATCTCCTGCATACTGGGGCTGCGCCGAATGGCGTCTAGCAGGCGGCGTTCTACTTCGCGGGGGTTGAGTTCGCTCACCCGAGCAGTCTAGTGCGTCCAATCTGGTGGGCAGTCGGCCTCTAAACTATCAACTATGACCGATTGGCAAGCTGACCCCGACACGCGGCTGACCCTCAGCGACCTGCTGGAGCGCTACGCCACCCTGCGCGACACCATTTTGGGATTGGAAGCCGAGAAGACTGAACTGGGCGAAGTCATTAAGGCGGCCCTGCTACGCGGCGAACGCGCCGAAACCGAGTTGTACCGTTCCAGCGTCAAGGTGCAGCGCCGCCTTGAGTACCCCGCCGAGCGCTTCCGCGAAGTCTTCGGCGACGCCGCCACCCTGGAAGTCGCCAGCATCGATAAGAAGAAAGCCGAAGCGCTGGCCCGCGCCGGAGACTTGGATGCGGACAAGCTGCGGGAACTGGCGCTGGTCAAAGAGATTCAGGCGTTGGTGCTGACGGCCAAGGGGGGCTGAGTGACGCTTATTTAGAGACTGATTTCAACCGTCACCACGTCCAGCCATTCACCGTCCAACTGAGCGTGCTTGAGGTGCCGCCCGACTTCCTGGAATCCGGCCCGGTGGTGAGCGGCCAGGCTGCCCAGGTTGCGAGCGAAGACGCGGCTGGTCAGCTTGTGAAACCCGGCGGCACGGGCCGCGTCTCGCAGCGCCAGCAATAGAGCTACACCGTAGCCCTGACCCCGCGCCGAAGTCGCCACATAAACGCTGTGATCCAAAAGGCCCGCGTAGCAGGGGCGGGAGCTGTACTCGCCGCCGCGTGCGAAGCCCAATACTGCGCCGCTAACTTCCAGCACCAAGCAGGGCCAAGCCAGCCAGCTCTGCAACTCGTCAGGCGTTCTGAGGCGAGTTTCAAAAGTGGCGTCGCGGCCCAAGATGCCTTCGTTATAGATGCTGGTGAGGGCCGGAAGGTCGGCGGCGGTGGCCGGACGAATCAAGAAAGAGCGACCCCAGAGAGCCGCCCCGCCGCTTCCCGCAGCACTTCCGGCGGCTGCACCAAAGCGAAGCGCAGATAGCCCTCCCCTTCTGAGCCGAAGGCCCGTCCGGGAGCCAGCGCCACGCCGGTTTCCTCGGCGGCTTTGAGGGCGTACGCCACGCTGTCCATCAGGCCAACAGGCCGCGCCCAAACGTACATACTGGCCTGCGGCCACTCGGCTTGCCAGCCTAGGGCATGCAGGGCAGGCACCAGAGCGTCTCGCCGCGCTTCAAAGACATCTAGGCCGCTCGGCGGTGTGCCGAGGGCCGCCACCGCTGCCGCTTGAATGCCCAAGTACGGATGAAAATCCACCGCACCCTTGACTCTTGCCAGTGCCGCCAATGCTCCCGCGTCACCTGCCGCGAAGCCGACACGGAAGCCGCCCATGTGATGCGTTTTGGAAAGGCTGTGCAGTTCCACCACACCCGCCGCGCCGCTGGAGAGGGCGCTGGGGGCGCGGTAGTCACCGTAAGTCAACTCGGCGTAGGGATGATCGTGAATCAGCAGCGTGCCGCGATCAGCGCACCAAGCCCGCACTTCCTCAAAAAAGCCGCTGGGTACGGTGGCCGAAGTGGGGTTATTTGGATAGTTGAGCAGCAGGGCGCGGGGACTTAGCGTCTCTGGCACAGCCGCCAAGTCCGGCAAAAAGCTGCGCTCAGCCGTGAGCGGCAAAGGATAGGTTTTCAGGCCCGCCACCGCCGCCGCGCCGTAGTAAGGCGGATAGCAGGGATCGGGCAGCAGCAAGGTATCGCCCGGATCGGTGACAGCCAGCAGCAGGTGGGCCAGCCCTTCTTGAGCGCCGATCAGCGGCAAGATCTCGGTGTCGGGGTTGAGACTCAGGCCGTAGCGCCGCTGCAAGTACGCTGCCGCCGCCGTTCTCAGCGGCGCGGTGTCGGAAAACAGTGGGTAGCGGTACGTCAGCGGGTCTCGGGTGGCCCGCCGCAAAGCCTCAAGCGCCGCTTCTGGCGGAGCCAAATCCGACGAGCCGATGCTGAGATCAATCAGGCTTTTGCCCGCCGCGAGCGCCCGCATTTTGGCGGCGTCCATCAAGGCAAACACGCTGGCGGGCACGTTGGCGGCCCGCTGGGAAGTCCAAGTCAGGGTTTGGGAGGAAACGGTCATGGCCTGAGGCTAACACCCCAGCACTGATTTTTTAGAGCAAAGCCCTCAAATCGGCCCAGCCATACGCCACTTCGCGCAACTCTCCTCCAATCACGGCCTCAGTTTTTTCGCCGATGAACACACCGCCCAGATGCTCGTAAAAAGTCCGAGCCGGGTTGATGTCCAACACCCATAACATCAGCGAAGTGTGACCCCACGCCGCTAGATCAGCCGCTAATGTCTGCATCAGTGCCCGTCCAACGCCCTCACCATGCGCTGAGTTGAGCAAGTAGAGAGTGAACAGTTCAGCGTCGTAGTCCCCAAAGTTGCTTGGCCCGCCAGAAATAAAGCCAGCCAGTCTGCCGTCTTTCTCCGCTGCGAAGACGCTTTCCTGGCCGACTTCCAGTGTCTTCTGCCACAAGGTTTGGCGGCGCTGTTGCCGCGCTGTACTGGTCATCCCCTTCAAAAAATCTTCAGGCATCAAGCCTTGGTAAGTTTCGGCCCAGCTCTCAACATGAACACGGGCCAAATCGGGGGCGTCCTCCGACATAGCGCGGCGCACCTTAGTCACCTTGAGTCTCCAGCCACTGCTGATAGCTCAGGCGCGGAATTTCAAACGCGTCGCGGGTGGTGGCGTACCCGCCGCGCCCACCCATTCGCCCGATCAAGTCCAGCGAGGCTGTGTCCACATATAACTTCTCGGCGTCTTTGAGGTGGCGCTCATGGATGCTCAGCGCCAAGACTTCGCCCAAAATGATGCGGGTGCGGCCCAAAGTCAGGGTTTGCACCTCGCGGCACTCCAAGCTGACCGGACTGAGCGCCACACGCGGCACTTGCACGCGGCCTGACGGCGCGAGGTCGATGCCCAATTGAGCGGGTTCAGCTTGATCCGCCGGAAAATCGGTGGCGCTCAGATTCATGGCGTCGGCCAACTCGCGGCTGACCATGTTGACCACAAACTCGCCGCCCGCGCCAATGTTACGGGCGGTGTCTTTGGGGCCGCCTTCTGGCCTGTCTCCCGGTGAAAAGGCCACCACCGCCGGATCAGATCCCATCAAGCCGAAAAAGCTGTAGGGAGCGAGATTGACGCCGCCGCTGGGGTTGAGGGTACTGACCCAAGCGATTGGGCGCGGCACCACCACGCCGGTCACGAGTTTGTAGCGCTCAGCGGCGCTCAGCAGCGAGAAATCAAAATCAAGGCGTGAATGGGTCATTCGGATAGCCTAACCCCAGAATTTCAAACAAACGAAAACGATTCCTGAACGCCTCGTCAGACTAAGCCGCTTAGAATACAATTAGAAAGCATCCCCAATAAGCGCTGACTAAGCATTCAAGGAGAACAAACATGGACTGGAAAAATCTGCCGGGCAGCGGCAATGTTGAAGATAGGCGCGGTGCGGGCGGAGGCGGCGGTGGCGGCATTCCCGGCGGCGGAGTGGCTGTGGGCGGCATCGGAGCGGTGATTATCGCCCTCATCGCCATGTTTTTCGGCATCGATCCCAGCAGCATTTTGGGCGGCGGCGATTCGGGCCAAACCACCCAGACGCAAACCCAGCAAAGCCAGCCCCGGCAAACCCAGCCGCAGCGTCAGCAAACCCAAAACAGCCAGCCGACTTCCCAGACCAATGCCGGGCTGCCCAGCGACGAAACGGGGCAGTTTGTCGCCAAGATTTTGGGCAGCACCAACGACGTTTGGTCGAAAGTGTTCCAAGCGGCAGGCAAGACCTATACGCCGCCCACATTGGTTCTCTACAGCGGCCAAACGCGGGGCGGCTGCGGCACGGCCAACAGCGCGGTCGGGCCGTTTTACTGCCCACTGGACAGCAAAGTGTACCTAGACACCGCTTTCTTCAGTGAAATGAAACGAAAACTCGGCGGCGGCGGCGACTTTGCCTACGCCTACGTGATTACCCACGAAATCGGCCACCATGTCCAGAACGAACTCGGCATCGCCGACCAAGCTGAACGCGCTCAGCGCAGCGCTCAGTCTGAAGCCGCGTCCAATCAGGTCAGCGTGCGGCTTGAACTCCAAGCCGACTGCTTTGCGGGTGTGTGGGGCAACAAAACAGCGCAGTACACCAAGATCACCCAAACCGATATTCAGCAGGCTCTGAGCACCGCCAGCGCCATCGGCGACGACAATTTGCAAAAGCAGGGGCGCGGCTACGCTGTGCCGGATTCGTTTACACACGGCACGGCTCAGCAGCGCATCAAATGGTTCAGCACCGGCCTCAAAAATGGCGATCCCAATCAGTGCGACACCTTCAAAGGCGCTTACAGCTCGCTCTAAACTCCAAATCATTAAAGCGGCGGCCGGGGAAACTCAGCCACCGCTTTTTGGTGTTCTAAACTGGCTCGGTGCCGCCTTCCTCTGCTGCCTCCCTCTCCGGTCTGATGGTCGGTGGCCTGCCTGTAAGCCTGAGACGCAGCCAACGCCGCACGGTGGGCCTCAAAGTCACCGCGCAGGGCTTGACTGTTTACGCGCCGCAGCGCACCGAGGAAGCTCGCCTCCGCCAATTTGTAGAAGACAAACGGGCCTGGGCCGAGCGGCATTTGCAAACCTTTCAGCAGCGAAAACCTGTTGCCGCGCCGCTGACCGACGGTTCCGTTTTGCCGTTTATGGGCCAAACCTTGACGCTGAGGGCCGTACCAAACCTCAAACGGGCGCGGCGGCTCCGTGACGAACTCCACGCACCCGCCGCAAACTTAAGGGACGCGGTGGAAGCTTGGTACAAGCAACAGGCGCTGGATGTATTTACGCCGGTGGTTCAGCAATACGCTGCTCAACTCCGCAGGGGACGGCCTCTCAGCGCCGTCAAAATGACCAACGCATCGGGGCGCTGGGGCAGCTGCACGGCGGCGGGGGTGGTGCGGCTGCACTGGCGCTTGCTGCTGGCTCCATCAGAGGTGCTGCAGTATGTGGCCACCCACGAAGCGGCCCACCTCGCCGAGCTCAACCACTCGCCCGCTTACTGGGCCGAGGTGCAGCGCCTCTTTCCCGAGTACCGACGAGCTCAGAGGTGGCTCAAAGAAGGCGGCGCAGCATTGATGCAGCTGTGGAGCTAGGCGCTAAGTACAGCGAGATTACCGTTTCAGGATTCCGCGTCTTGGGCAGAGCGGCTTCTTGACCAGGGCAGCGCCGATGACGACGCTTGGTCACACCTACCGGGCCTGCCCGCTCCGCTCGGTTTATCCAAAGATAAACACTGGCGTACTTAAGCAGACTGGTCGCCCAAATGCACCACTTTCCCCGGTTCGGTGGCGTGCTGCTGAGCTTGACGCAGCCGCTTCCACAGCACCAGCGCCGTACCCGCCGCCCAGAAGATGCCCAGCGCCCAGCCGCCCAGCACGTCGGTGGGGTAATGCACGCCCACGTAGACCCTCGCCGTTCCCATCAGCAGCGTATAAAGCGTGCCGAGCACGATCAGCGGCCAGCGCCAGCCAGTGCGCCACAGCAGGGCCACCAGCGTCACAGTCAGGGCGGCGGCCATCGTGGCGTGACCGCTCGGAAAACTCTTGTCGCCTTCTTGCCACAGCCACTCCACGATCTGTGGGCGCACCCGGCCGACCAAGGCTTTGAGGATGATGTTGAGCACCATCACGCCGCCCAGCGAGATCAGAAAATAACGGCCCATCACGGCTGATTTTCGCCAAAACACCACCAACAAAACCGCACTGACCGGCGTCATCCAAGTGGCGCTGCCAAAGGCGCTAAAGGTTAGAGCCACCTGCCGAAACCACGCTGGCGCGTTGGCCCGAACCCACAGCGTGACCGGCGCGTCGAAACCGAACACCTCTTTTTCGTGGATGTCTTGCGTCAGGTAGCCGAGCAAAAACAGCGGGAAGACGATCAGCAGAGCCAACGCCAAAAGGGGCCGCCAGTGTTGGCGCATCCAGAGCAACATGCCCGCAGTTTAGAGCGCCCGGCCCCGCTCTGACTGACCACCTCACCTTGAGCAAGTGTTGGTGTTCTGGTCGCGACCCGGCCCGCAGTTGCGCCGCTCACTTCCGAGTTTCCATGATTCCAACAAATGCGTTAATAAATAACTGCTTACCTTCTTTTGTGCTGTGGATTTTCTCATAAAACGTCCAGAACATTCTACTTTCTGACTTGGGCTGTAAGGAAGTGGTACGAGGTCTCGGTGTTTGATACCCGTATGAAACAGGTTGTCTCTTCCTCTTTTTCCTTCAAATGGCTGCCCGCCATATTGACGCTCAGTGTACTTCTGGGTGCCTGTGGCAGCGCCAACGTTCCCGGCACGCTCTCAGGCAATTCGGCTTCCGGCAGCGGCACGGGCGCGAGCGTACCCGGTGTCAATTTGGCGGACTTGCCTCTACAGCGCTTCGCCTTGCCGGTCAGCAATTATCAGGTCAGCAGCTTGCGGGTGGCGGGCGGCCAAGTCTACGTTTTGCCCACCGTCAATGCTCCCGATCCGCAGCGCCACACCGTCATCAGCCTCGATATTGCCAGCGGCGTGGCCAAGGCCGAGGTGTTGCTGCTGGCCGACGAGGAAGGCTTTACCTCGCAGGCAGTCGCCCCCGACGGCACCCGCTACTTGATGATCCAAAATGTGGCGGGCAACTGGGTGGGAGCCGCCAAAGTCGGCGAAACGCTCAAAAAGATGCCGCTCGGCACCCCTGGCGACAATCTCAACTTCCTGACCCGCACCCCCGACGGGCGGCTGTGGAGCTTGCAATATCGCCAAGACGCCCTCTTTGAACTGAGCGTCCAGTCCGGCGTCCAGCAAAGCCACCCCGTCGAAGACAACGCCGAAGACCTGACCGCCGATACAGGCGGGGTGCTGTACTACTCGCGCTTTTTGACGAATCCAGCCGTGATCCGCTTCGATCCGGCCAGCGGCCAGACCCGCAGCTATCCGGTGGGCATAAAAGGCAAAACCCGTCCGCGCCTGCTGACAGCCACTACCCAAAGCGTTTGGTTCGTAGATTCCTGGACGCGCAAACTTAGCCGCATCGACACGGGTTCGGGCAGCATCAGCGACTTAAATGTGCCGGCGGGAGCCATTCTCGCCGCGCTCTCGGCCAGCGCCGACGGCACGCTGTGGGCCTCCGACGTGGCCCGCCACGCGCTCTACCGCTGGCAACCCGGCCAACTCAGCGCTCAGAGTCTCAGCGTGCCGGGTGACGGCCCCCGCGCTCTAGAAGTGGAGAGCGGCGGGACAGTTTGGTTTGAAAGCGCCGGAGCGCTCTACCGCCTTAGTCCCTGAATTGGCCCCTCTTTCGGCTGCCTGCACCTTCGAATCAAGCAGCCATTTCTGCCGCCAAAATCGGGTGCTATGATGCCCCACACAGGTGAGTGGGCCGCCCCGTGACGCAAGGCTCACAGGGGTGACGGTGCTCATTTGAAGGTGCTCATAAGGCGTTTATGAAGAGGGCTGGTTTGTTTCACTCAGCCGGGAGGTAAGGCTATTTCGCAGGAAATCTGGACGGACGTGCTGGCTTATGTTCGTAAAAATATTTCGGAAGTGGAATACCACACTTGGTTTGCTCCGGTTCGGCTGATCGGCGTGGAGCAGGGCGCACTGGTGCTGGGCGTCCGCAACAGCTTTGCCCAGGAGTGGTTCAGGAAGCACTACCTCGAGCTGCTCGAAGACGCGCTGAGGTCACTGGGCGCGGAGCAGCCGCAAGTCAGCTTTCAAGTGCTGCCCGCCGCCCAAGACGCTCTGATGCTGCCTGACCCGCCGCCTGCGCCCCCGCCAGTGCCCAGCAACCCGCGCAGCACCCAGCGCTCAGTCCCGAACTTGCCGGTGCCCCCACCCAATCTCAACCCCAAATACATCTTTGAAAACTTCGTAGTGGGGCCGAACAACAACCTCGCCCACGCGGCGGCTTTGGCGGTGGCCGAGTCGCCCGGCAAAGCCTACAACCCACTCTTTATCTACGGCGATGTGGGCCTCGGCAAAACCCACCTTATGCATGCGGTGGGCCACTACATGACCGAGCGCTACCCCGGCAAACGGGTCGAATACGTCTCCACCGAATCGTTTACCAACGACTTGATCAACGCCATCCGCGACGACAAAATGACCCAGTTTCGCAACCGTTACCGCAGCGTGGATCTGCTGCTGGTGGACGATATTCAGTTTTTAGCTGGCAAAGAGCGTACCCAGGAAGAATTTTTTCACACCTTTAACGCCCTTTACGAAAGTCACAAGCAGATTATCCTGAGTTCCGACCGTCCACCACGCGAAATTCAGACGCTGGAAGGCCGCCTCCGCAGCCGCTTCGAATGGGGCCTGATCACCGACATTCAGTCGCCAGAATATGAAACGCGGGTAGCGATTCTCAAGATGAACGCCGAACACAACCGCATCAATATTCCTCAAGATGTGCTGGAATTGATCGCCCGTCAAGTCACCGCCAACATCCGTGAATTAGAAGGCGCGATGATGCGGGTGGTGGCTTTTGCCAGCCTCAACAATGTGCCGTTTAGCCGCGCTGTAGCAGCCAAAGCGCTCTCGCACGTCTTCACGCCGATAGAAATCAAGGTCGAAATGAAAGACGTGCTGCGAACCGTGGCGGCCCGCTACAACCTGGCCGCTGAACTGGTGCGCGGCGCGGGCCGGATGCGCGAAGTGGTGGTGCCGCGCCAAATCGCCATGTACTTGATCCGCGACCTGACTTCTCACTCCTTACCGGAGATCGGAGCCTTCTTCGGACGCGACCACTCGACGGTCATGCACGCCATTTCTAAGGTCACCGACAACCTCGGAAAAGACGCCGAACTCACTTTGGTCATCGATCACCTCAAAAGACAGCTCAGCGGTCTAGACGACTTGGAAAACGACATGCAGGACAGCCATTTTTAGTTTATGAGAGATTGTCTAGTCTAGTGGTGATTCTTTTCACGATCTGTGGATAAACCTGTGGATAACCTGTGGATAAGTGCCTTTTTTCTGTGGATAACTTTGTGGATAACTTTGGGTCAGTTAGGGCCTGTGGATAAGTGCCATAGTTATCCACAGGTTATCCACAGGTTTTCGAGTTATCCACAGGCAGCCTGTGGATAACTTTTGCCCTCCCAGCGCGGCCCGAGAGTAGTTATCCACAGTATCCACAGGCCCTATTACTACTACTACTAGTTTTATAAGTTAAACAGATCGGTTAAAGATAGGGGTTTTTGGATTCTGCCTTTTTACCTCATCTCAGACCACCCTCAAAAATCAAAAAATCAGGAGAGAAATCAGGGTTTGGAAACCACTCCCCGCCACCCCCCCGGCCCTGAGGCGCTAGGATGAAACCTAGATGCAAGCACACGTCACCAAAAAAACCCTCAGCGAGGGACTGGGAATCCTCGAACGGATCATCCCGAGCCGCAGCAGCAACCCCCTGCTGACCGCGCTCAAAGTGGAAGCCAACGAACGCGGACTTCTCCTGAGTGGCACCAACCTAGAACTTGATCTGAGTTGCGTGGTTCCCGCCGAGATTCAAAATCCGGCGTCGTTCGTGGTTCCGGCGCACCTGTTCGCGCAGATCGTTCGCAATTTGGGTGGCGAACTCGTCGAGCTCGAACTCAGCGGCTCGGAGCTTTCGGTGCGGGCCAGCGGCTCGGAATTCAAGCTGCAAACTGGCGACCTCGCCGCCTATCCCGAACTGGAATTTCCCTCGCACGCCGACGCCACCCTCAGCGCTTCGGAACTCGCCCGCTCGCTCTCCAGCGTGCGCTACGCGGCCAGCAACGAAGCGTTTCAGGCGGTCTTCCGGGGCATCAAGGTCGAGCAAAATGGGCAGACGGCGCGGGTCGTCGCCTCCGACGGTTTCCGGCTGGCGCTGCGCGAATTCAGCGCTGTCGGCGAGGCAAGGAATTTGATTATTCCGGCCCGCAGCGCCGACGAACTGGTGCGGGTGCTGCGCGACGGCGAGGTGCGTTTGACCTACGGCGAGGGCATTCTGGGCATCCAGACCGACCGTGTCCGCATGAACGCTAAGCTGCTCGACGGTGACTTCCCTGACTACGAACGGGTGATTCCCCGCGACATCAAGCTGACTGTGACGCTGAGCGCCGCTGCCCTCAAGGAAGCCGTTTCGCGGGTGGCCGTGCTGGCCGATAAAAATGCCAACAACCGGGTTGAATTTCAGGTCAGCGAGGGCAAGTTGCGTCTGGCTGCCGAGGGCGACTACGGACGCGGCCAGGATACCCTCGAAGTGCAGCAGGAAGGCACTGAACCGGCCATGAGCCTGGGCTTTAATGCCAAGTACGTCCTTGACGCGCTCGGCCCGATTGAAGGCGACGCCGAGATGCGTTTTTCTGGCCCCACCAGCCCGGCTATCTTTAAAGCCAGCGGTGACGGCGGCTACCTCGCGGTGGTCGTGCCGCTGCGAGTCTGAGGCCAAAACGGAGCGGGTTTCTAGACGGGGTTGAGGGTTGTCTGGTCTGGAGCGCGGTATAGTGTCGGAAGTACGCATTTCACCTGAGCGCTCTGCTTCGCTGAGATGTTGCCGCCCTGACCAACGCAGCCGATCATGCAAGCCGGAGGATTTATGAACATCGAAACCATCAAAGCCCGTGAAGTGCTGGACTCGCGCGGAAATCCCACCGTGGAAGCCGAAGTGTACCTGGAGAGCGGGTACATGGGCCGCGCCATTGTGCCCTCGGGAGCCAGCACCGGCAGCCACGAAGCGATTGAGCTGCGCGACGGCGGCAAACGATACATGGGCAAGGGCGTGCTCAAGGCGGTAGCCAACGTCAACGATAAGATCGCCCCGGCCCTGGAAGGCATGGACGCCAGCCAGCAAGGCATGATTGACGCTGCCATGCTGGAACTCGATGGCACCAGCAACAAAAGCGGTCTGGGTGGCAACGCCATTCTGGCCGTCAGCTTGGCCACCGCCCGCGCCGCCGCTGCCGAACTCGATATTCCGCTGTACCGTTACCTCGGCGGAGCCAACGCCCGCACCCTGCCGCTGCCGATGATGAACGTCATCAACGGCGGAGCGCACGCCGACAACTCGGTGGATTTTCAGGAATTTATGGTGATGCCGGTGGGTGCACCCAACTTCCGTGAGGCGCTGCGCTACGGTGCAGAAATTTTCCATACCCTCAAGAAAGTGCTTTCCGTACGCGGCTACAACACCAACGTTGGTGACGAGGGCGGGTTTGCGCCTGACCTCAAGAGCAATGAGGAAGCCCTGCAAGTGCTGCTGGAAGCCATCGAAAAAGCCGGATACGAGCCGGGCAAAGACGTGGCGATTGCGCTCGATCCCGCTGTGGCCGAGTTGTACAAAGACGGCAAATACCACCTCGAATCTGAGGGGCGGGTGCTGAGCAGCGAGGAGATGGTGGAGTTCTGGGCCGATTGGGCCAGCCGCTACCCGATTGTCAGCATTGAAGACGGCCTCGGTGAAGACGACTGGGACGGCTGGAAGCTGCTGACCGACCGACTCGGCGGCCAGATCCAACTCGTCGGTGACGATCTGTTCGTAACCAATCCTGAACGGCTCCAGCGCGGCATCGACACCGGCGTGGGCAACGCCATCTTGGTGAAAGTCAACCAGATCGGCACCCTCACCGAGTCTCTGGAAGCCATTGAGCTGGCCAAGCGCAACCGCTACGGCACCATCATCAGCCACCGCTCGGGCGAGTCTGAGGACGCTTTTATCGCCGACCTCGCCGTGGCCACCAATGCTGGACAAATTAAAACTGGCTCGGCCAGCCGAAGTGACCGCATCGCCAAGTACAACCAACTGCTGAGAATCGAAGATGAACTTGGCAGCGCGGCGCAGTTCTTGGGCCGCAAGGCTTTACGCTAACAACTCTCTTTGACCGCCAGTGTTCAGCCTTTGATTTGCTGAGCACTGGCGGTTTGTGCTTGATCTCCATGCTATGCCCTCGCCGCTAAACTTGCTTAGTTGGAAGTGATTCCAAACCAGCGCTTCCAACCCCCTTATATGGAGAACCATGAAACATTTTGACCGTGCCACCAAGATCGTTGCCACCATCGGCCCCGCCAGCCGCAGCCCTGAAGTTTTGGAGAAGATGATTGACGCGGGCATGAACGTGGTTCGCATGAATTTCAGCCACGGCAGCAAGGAAGATCACCGCGAAACCTACAACATGGTGCGCGAGCTGGCCCACCGCAAAGGCGTGGCCATCGGTATTTTGCAGGACTTGCAAGGCCCTAAGATTCGGGTGGCCCGCTTCAAGGAAGGCGCGGTGACGCTTCACGCGGGCAATCCGTTCACCATCACCATGGACGATGTCGAAGGCGATGAAACCCGCGTGGGCACCACCTACAAGGGCCTGCTCGGCGACGTGAGACCCGGTATGGCGCTGCTGCTCGACGACGGCAACATGGCTCTGCGGGTAGAGGGCGTGCGCGGCAATGACGTGCATACCACCGTGGTGATCGGCGGCATTCTCAAAAACAACAAGGGCATCAACGTGCCGGAAGCCGATCTGGCCGTGCCTGCTCTGTCGGACAAAGACGTGGAGGACATGGAATTCGGCGCGGAACTCGGTGTGGACTGGGTGGCGCTGAGCTTCGTTCGCAGCCGCGACGATCTGCTGCTGGCGCGGCATTACTTGGCCCGTTTCGGTTCTAAAGCCAAGTTGATGGCCAAAATTGAGAAGCCTCAAGCGGTTGACCGGTTTGACGACATTCTGAGGGAAGTGGACGGGATCATGGTGGCCCGCGGCGATCTGGGTGTGGAAATGCGCCCCGAGCAGGTGCCCACCATCCAGAAGCGCCTGATCCGCCTGTGCCGCGAGGCGGGTAAGCCGGTGATCACCGCCACCCAGATGCTCGAAAGCATGATCAGCTTGCCGCGCCCCACCCGCGCCGAGGCCAGCGACGTGGCCAACGCCATCTACGACGGCACCGACGCGGTGATGCTGTCGGCGGAGTCGGCAGCGGGCCTGTATCCGGTGGAATCGGTGATGATGATGGACAGAATCGCCCGCGAAGCCGAGAGCAGCGAAGCGTACAACTTGATGCGGGCCAACACCATGGACGTCAGCTTGCCGCAAGACGCCATCGCGCTCTCAGCGTGCAATATCGGTGAGCGCCTAGACGCGGCGGCGATTGTCAGCTTTACCAAAACTGGCGGCGCAGCGGTGCGGGTCGCCAAGAACCGCCCCAAGTTGGCCATTTTGGCCCTGACCCCCAACGAGCAGACCCGCTGTCAGCTGGCGCTGTCGTGGGGTGTGGTGCCGATGCTCAGCGAAGATCCCCGCGACACCGACGACATGGTGAGAATCGCCAACGCCGAACTGCTCAAGAGCGGTCTGGCTGATCAGGGCGACCGCTATGTGATCACAGCAGGCGTACCGTTCGGCGTGCAGGGCACCACCAACATGGTTCGCGTAGAAACGCTGCGGAAGTAAGCTGAGGCGAATGGGCGCGGCTTTTGCGGCTGCTTTCAGTAAGGACGCCGTGTCAGCGCAAGGTCAGCTTCACCACACAGGTTTTTTATCCACAGGCACGGTGTTTTATCCACACCCTCCTGTGGATAACTTTTGGTTTTGGGCGAAAATGATGAGCAAAAGTTAGGGGAGAAGCTGAGCTGGCTTCTCCCCTTTCGCTGTACTGAACGCTTCTCCTCAGCTTTCCGGCAGCATTCGGGCAAACTTATCTTTGCCTTTTTGAATGACCACCCCGCCTTCAGAAAGACTCAAGGCTCCCTGAGGCTCCAGGAAGGGCTGGCCGTCCACCTTGAGCCCTTTTCCCGTGATCGTGCGCCGTGCGGCCCCCAGGGAGGTTTCCAGGCCCGCCAAGACCATCAAGCGGGCGGCGGGGTAAGTGCCTTCAGCATTGGCGTCCGTTTTGGGGACGTTGAAGCTGGCAATATTTTCGGGAATGCCACCTTTGGCCACCGACTGAAAGCGCTCCAAGGCCGCGTCCAAATCGGCGTCGGGGTAAAAAAAGCGGGTGACCTCGCGGGCCAGCGTCTTGTGGGCTTCCACTGGATGTCCGGCCAAGAGTTGGGCGATTTGAGTTTCCGGCAAATCGGTCAGCAAAGTGAAGTAATTGTTCAGTAGCGTGTCCGGCACTTTCATCAGCTTGGCGAACATCGCGTGCGGCTCGTCGGTCAGGCCGATGTAGTTGTCCAAGCTCTTGGACATCTTCTCGGTACCGTCTAAGCCGACCAGCAGCGGCAAAGTGATGACCACCTGCGGTTCTTGGTCGTAGTCGCGTTGCAGGGCGCGGCCCACCAGATTGTTGAAGAGTTGATCGGTGCCGCCGAGTTCTACGTCTGCGCGGAGGGCCACCGAGTCGTAGCCCTGCGTCAGCGGGTAAAGAAGCTCGTGCATGGCAATCGGCACGCCGTTAGAGAGCCGCTTGGTGAAGTCGTCGCGCTCCAGAATGCGGGCCACGGTGTATTTGCTGGCCAGCCGGATCACGTCGGCGTAACCCATCGGCTCCAGCCATTCGCCGTTGTAGCGCAGTTCTAGGACTTCACTCTCTTGCCGCAGCACCAATTTGCACTGCTCGAGGTAGCTCTCGGCGTTGGCCCGCGTTTCTTCCAAGGTCAGCGGCGGGCGGGTTTTGGATTTGCCGGACGGATCGCCGATCATGGCGGTAAAGTCTCCGATCAGCATGATGACGGTGTGGCCCAAGTCCTGAAATTGGCGCATTTTGCGCAGAATCACCGCGTGTCCGAGGTGCAGATCGGGTCGGGTCGGGTCGGCTCCCAGCTTGACGCGCAGGGGGGTATTCGTTTCGATGCTGCGCTCCAGCTTGCGGCGCAAATCGTCTTCGGACACCAGATCAACGACGCCGCGCTTCAAGATGGCGATTTGTTCGTCGATGGGTAAGTTTTTGCGGATTTCATTCATAGTCGGCTCTCCATACGGCGGCGGCGCACTTCCGTATTCAGAAAGTGCGCCGCTGTTCAGGGTCTCGGGCTGTGTTTGACGTCAACCCCCACCTTAGCGGCAGGGTGAATAAGCAAGTCGGGTCAAGCGCCTCATGCCTTCAGTTTAGCAGGCCCAGATCAATTTGTACCGGCGTCCCGCACTAGCATGGCGGGATGCAAACCCTGCAAGGTCTCCGCAGCACTTTCCCCCGCGCCGGACAAGTTCAGTGGCTGGGCATTCGGCCCGCCCGCCGTGAAAGGCTGCACAGCTTGGAAGAAATCGAAGTCATAGAAAATCTGGGCGTCGTGGGCGACCACGGCAAAAAAAGCGTGCCGCGCCTGCGTGCTTTGACCGGCGAGGTCGGTGAAATTTCCACGGTCAGCAGCCCCAAGCCGCTCGCGGGCGGGCCAGGCAAGCGCCAAGTCACCCTGATTCAGGCCGAGCATTTTCCGGTGATCGCCGCGCTGGCTGGGCTGACGGAAGTCGCGCCTGAGCTGCTGCGGCGCAACATCGTGGTGTCGGGCATCGCGCTCTTGGCGCTCAAAGACCAGCGCTTTCAGATCGGCGAGGTGATTTTGGAAGGCACTGGCGAGTGCCACCCCTGTTCGCGGATGGAAGAAAATCTGGGTGCGGGCGGCTACAACGCGGTGCGCGGTCACGGCGGAATCACGGCGCGGGTGGTGCGCGGCGGCGTGATCCGGCTGGGCGACGCCCTGACGCCCTGCACCTCATAACCACTATCTTAGGAGCAATGGCAGCGCCCAATCCCAAAAAAACCGGTTTAACTTCAGGCAATGCTCTCTTCGGCTTTACCCGCCTGATCGTGGAATTTGGCGTGCTGTCCAGTTTTCTTTTTTCGCTGGTGCTGTTCGTCAACGGTACAGTCAGGACGGTGGCGGTGATTTGGGAAGCGTTGCCGCATTTTGCCGACGAAAAAACAGGCAAGTCGTTGTTGATCGCCGCCATTGAACAAACCGACAATTTACTGATTGCCACCGCCCTGCTGATTATCAGTTTGGGCTTACAGTCTTTGTTCGTGGGCCGAGTCGCCAATCTTCCGGCGTGGCTGCATATCCGCACCTTCGACGACCTCAAGCAAAAGTTGCTGGGCATCGTAGTGGTGGCCCTCGCTGTCAAGTTTTTCAGTGTGGCGATCAAGTGGGAGCAGGGCGAAAGCCAGCCGATTTTGTTGTTTGGACTGGGCGTGGCGGCGGTGATGCTGGCCATTGGCGCGTACAGCTCTATTTTGGCCCGCCTCGGCGCTCACCTGCAGCAAGGCGAAGGCGACGTCAAGCCGGACGCCGACTGAAGTGACTCCGTGACTGAAGTGGCCCAGTGATGTTAGACGCCCGCCTGAAGGCCGTTTTGCAGCTTATCCGTGCTGCCAGCCACGCCGACATCGGCACCGACCACGCCGCTCTGCCGCTGGCCCTCATCCGTTCGGGTCGCTGCCAGAACGTCATTGCCGTCGAACTCAACGCTGGCCCGCTACAACTGGCCCTCGCGGCGGTGGGGCGAGCGGGGCTGAGCCAGCAGATCGAAGTGCGTCAGGGCGACGGGTTTGCGCCGGTTGCGCCGCAAGAAATTCAAAGTGCCAGCTTAACCGGCATGGGCGCACGCACCATTTTGGGCATTCTTGGGCGGGCTGAGTGGCTCCCGCCAACCCTCATTTTGCAGCCCAACGCCGAGCCGGAAGCTTTGCGGGCATGGGCGCAGGCGAGCGGCTATCACCTGAAGCAAGAAGCTCTGGCTCCAGGCTTTTGGCGCTATCCGGTGCTCAGTTTCGAGCAAACAGACGGTGCTGATCCAGCGTACTGGGGCTTGCCGGCAGCGTCTGCACTTAAATTCGGCCCACATCTTCTGAGGAGCGCCGACCCGCACTTGCAGGCCGAACTCCACTCCCAAGAACGGCGTCTCTCGGCGCTGGCGGTGCATGGGCGGCCAAGTGTAATGGAAGAACTGCGGATGGTTCGTGACGCGCTGGCTTTCTTGCCGGACGCCTTGACGCCTGCTCCCTAACGCCGCCAGATGTACGGCGTCGTCGTCATGACCGGCAACAGGCCGCCGCGCTCCAAGATCGGACGGGAATACTCGGTGCAGTCGCTGTGCAGATACCGTACGCCCCGCTTCAGCGCCGCTTGAGCGCGGGCCGCCGTTAGGGCCCGGTAGATGCCCTGACCCCGCCACTCCGGCAGCGTGCCGCCGCCCCACAGCCCCGCAAATTCGGTGTTTGGAATCACCTCCAAGCGGCCCACGCAGACCATCTCCTGCTGCGTTTCCGCGACCCACACTTCGGTGCGCCCCGCGCCTTTCTCGATGCGGCGCATCAAATCGTCGGCGTCGTAAGGAGCGCCAAACGCCCGCTCCTGCGCTCTGGCGGCCCGCACCACGTCGGGGTAGGGGCCGGGTTGGTTGTCTATCCGCCGCAGGGTCACGCCGGTCGGCAGCTTGATGGGTTGGGCGAGAAACTGCGCTTCACCCAGCATGACGGTCTCGGGGTCTTCGGCCTGAAAGCCCTGTGCGGTGAGCCGCTGTGGCAAATCAGCGGGCGAGTCGTGGCCGCGCGTTTTCCACTCGAAGGTTTTGATCTGCGGATCGGCAGCGTAGTAAGCAGTGGTCTCAGCAATCAGACGGTCTGAGGCGTCGCCAGCGTATCCGCCCAATGAACGATAAGAAACAAAACCCCAGTCGCCAAATTTGCCGAGCCACAGCGGGCCGAGCCGGTCAACCCTATCGGCAGTCAGCATCTCAGCGCCCTCACGCAACTGAGCGTCGTACGCTTTGAGCAGTATTTCTTTGGAAGAACCAGACATGACTCAGTCTAAGTCAGTGCTGCTCCTTCTCAGCCCTTAAGGCGTCTGCAAACCAGCGCGTTACGTGATCAGGGCGCGTGATGGCGCTGCCCACCACCACTGCCCAAGCGCCGAGCTGCTGGGCCAGCGCCGCCAAATCGGGGGTGTTGAGCCGACCTTCTGCAATAAACGGCAGGCCCGCTTCCCGCAGCTGCGCCATGAGTTCAAAGTCGGGCGCGGGCAATTGGGGGCTGTGGGGAGTGTAGCCGCTCATGGTGGTGCCCACGATGTCGGCTCCTGCTTCGTAGGCGTTCAATGCTTCGGCAAGGGTGCTGATGTCGGCCATGGCCAGCACGCTGGCGTCGTGTGCAGCCCGCACCAACTCGGCCACGCTGAAAGGACGTGGCAAGTCGGTGCCGTCAAAAGCCACCAAATCCGCGCCCGCAGCGGCCACCCCGCGCACTTCGTCCGGCGTGGCGGTGATGTAGATTTCGGTGTCGGGATGGCTTTGTTTGGTCAGCCCGATGATTGGCACGTCCGTGATGGCCCGCACCGCTGCGATGTCGGAGGTCGAGCGCAGCCGCAGTCCGCCTGCTCCGCCCAGCAGCGCTGCCCGGCTGAGGGCCACGATATGCGGGGTGCCGCGCAGGGGGCTGCCGTCATCGGCCTGCACGCTGACGATCAGTTGGCCTTTCAGGGTCTTGAGAGGATCAGGAAGCATGAATGAAGTATGGCCTGCTCTTGGGTGTTTTGGCGCTGCTCTTTAAGCAAGGCCGTGAGATGCTGCTTTCACTATGACCCATCTGAACACTTCACCCGACTGGACACCCCGCGTTCTCGTCACGGGCGCGGCGCAGGGCATCGGCAGAGCGGTTGCCGAACTGTTTGCCGAGCGCGGCGCGGGCGTGCTGCTGTTTGACCTCAACCTGCCCGCGCCGCTGAGCAGTCAAGTTGACCAACACTTGCACGTTCAGGGCGACGTCACCAGCGCTGCAGACATCCAGCGGGCTGTGAAGCAAGTCGGCGCTCAGTGGGGCGGGCTGGACGTACTGGTCAACAATGCCGCTTATCAGGGCGCGGTCGGCTCACTGATGGACGTCTCCGAGGGCGGCTGGCAGCGGGCGCTGGACGTGAATTTGACGGCTCCGCTGCGGTTCTCACGGGCCTGTGTGCCGCTGATGCCAGGAGGGAGCGCCATTGTCCACGTCGCCAGCGTGCAGGGTCTGTTTGCCGAGCAGGGCAATGTGGCCTACACCGCCAGCAAAGCCGGACTCGTCAACCTGACCCGCTCGATGTGTCTGGACCTCGCGCCAAAGGGGATTCGGGTCAACGCCGTGGCCCCCGGCGCGATTGCCACCGAAGAACTGCTCAACTCGGTGGCAAGCAGCCACGACCCCGCCCAAACCCGCCGCGATTACGAAGACCTCCACGCCCTACGACGCCTCGGAACGCCCAGAGAGGTGGCCGAGTTGGTCTACTTCCTGGCCTCGCCCGCTGCCAGCTTCATGACCGGGGCGATTGTGCCGGTAGACGGCGGCATGACGGCCAGTTTCATGATGGCGGGGCGGCCTGTCTGAGCAGCTTTAGCGCAGCAGGGAGCTGGTTTTTTCTACACTTTCGAGAAGGGCGGAGCTGATCTTCACGCTCTGGGGAGAGGTGTTGAGCTTGACTGTTCGCAAAGCGTCGAGCGCCAGCGCCTTAGCTTGGGTTTTGAGAGTTGCCTGCGCGGTGAGGCTGCTCGGCACGGTGGTGCTGCCCTGAACCAAGGCGACAATAATCGCCTGCGCTGGTTTGTTGTTGGCATTAAGGAGCACACCTGTACCCGCAAAAGTAGGGCTGCCCTGATAAAGTTCAATCGCGTTGTTGTCGTCTGAACCGACAAAATACAAGCGAGTTGACCCGCTTGCGTCAAAGCTGAAAGCCGTCTCCAGTTTTCCAGCGGCGCTGACAGGACCCATCACAGCAACTCCACTGCGGGTTTGCGCTTTATTGAAATAAGCGCCCGCCGCCACAGTGCCGCTGTTCCCAGCTATTTCGTCAGAGAAGACGGTCACTCCCGAATCAAGCAAAGTCGCGTCGGTGCTGTCGCCAATTGCCCAGCCCCACACGCCTTGATACAGGGTATTTTTTTGCGTCAAGGTCAACGTGATACTTTTGCTGCTTTGCCCAATGTTGCCCGCAGCGTCGTAGGCTTTGGCAGTGTAAGTAGCGCTGCCGGCTGCCGTCACCGTGTCGCCAGCGGTGTAAGGCGCTGCCGTGTCTGTGGCGAGCAGTTGGCCTCCCCGGTAAAACTCCACTTTGCTGATAACCACGTTGTCCGAAGCATCGGCGCTCAGGACAACCGAGCTGCCGCTTTGCGCGGCGCTGAGGGCCACGTTGGGCGCAGCGGTATCGGCTTGAGATGTTGAGCCGCCGCCGCAGGCCGAGAGCAGCAAAGTCGCGCTGAGAAGCAAAAAGAGAGGGAGTTTCACGTTCATATCCTAACGGAGTTGCCTCTCACATCAGCACCACGTCCACTTCGTCGCCCACTTCCGCCGAGCCGCCCTCCGCCATCACGACCAGTGCTCCCGCCTCGCTCAGCGACCTCAGCACGCCGCTGCCCTGCTTGGCGTAGTCAAAGACCTCAGCGCCGCGCACCTCGGCCCGCCAAAAAGCAGTTTTGTCGGCCAGACCCCGGAAAGGCGTGCCGGCTCTCAGGCGCAGAGTGCTCAGCGGCTGTCCGGTCAGTGCTGGGCGCACGATCACGTGAAAGACCACCAAGCTGCTCACTGGATTGCCGGGCAAGCCGAACACCGGCAGGCCCCTCCAACCGCCGAGCATGGCCGGGCCGCCGGGCCGCATCCGAACTTTCCAGAAGCTGACTTGGCCGCCCTCGATCAGCAGGTCGCGCACGAAGTCGTACTTGCCCATGCTGACGCCGCCGCTGGTCAGCAGTACGTCCGCCCCGCCGATGCTGGTCAGCGCCAGTTCCAGCGCCTCCGGGCTGTCGGGTGCGGCGGGCAGCAGCACCGCTTCGCATCCGGCTTCCTGCAACATGCCCAGCAAACCGTACGCGTTGGAGTTATAGACCTGCCCTGCTGTCAGCGGCAGCCCCGGCTCCACCACCTCGTCGCCGGTGCTCATCACCGCCACTTTGAGCGGCCTCAATGTCGGGACTTCGGCGTGGCCTAGAGCGGCCGCCAGCGCCACGCGGGAAGGCGTCAGCCGCACGCCCGCCCGCAAGACCGTCTCCCCTGTCCGGAAGTCGCCGCCTTCGTGCCGAACGTCGCCGCTCAGGGCGGGGCGCAGCAGCACAATGTCGTCTCCAGCATCTTGCAGTTGCTCTACCGGACAAATCGCGTCTGCACCGTCTGGCAGCGGCGCTCCGGTGTAAATCCGCACCGCCTCGCCCGCGCCGACTTCACCCGCAAAGGCTTGCCCGGCGCGGCTTTCGCCTATCAGGCGCAGGCGAACCGGCGTTTCCCGCGAAGCCGAGAGCGTGTCGGCACCTCGGCAAGCAATGCCGTCCAGAGCGCTCTCGGTGGCCGAGGGGTGGCTGACTTTGGCGATCAGGTCGGCGGCCAGCGTGCGCCCGTAAGCGAGGCTCAGCGGCACGTGTTCTGTTTCCCGCTCAGGCAAAAGGGCGCTCAGCAGCGTGCGGGCTTCCTCCACACTGACAAACATCGGAAAAGTGGACGCAGGGGTTGAGTTCGTAGGAGTCGGGTTTTGGGTTGAACCAGAATCGGAAGGCATGGATCAAGCATAGGAGATGGATCTAGCGTTTATCGGGCGAGGTGCTGACCCGCCGCGCTTCTCACACAAATCACTCCCCACTTCCCACTTCTCAAATGCTCAGGATTTTGGCGCACTTATAGAGCGCCCGGCTCACGTCCTTGCGCTTTTCCCAGGTTTCTTCAAACGGCACATACGTCAGCCCGCCGCCGGTGCGCCCGATCATGATGTTGGACTTGCCCGCCATCAAAGCTTCCACCGCGCCCTGACCCAGCCGCGAAGCCAGCACCCGGTCAGAGGACACCGGCGAGCCGCCGCGCTGGATGTGGCCCAGCACGGTCAGGCGGGTGTCGATGCCGGTGTGCTGGGTAATGGCGTTGGCGATGCCCTGCCCGCCGCCGGGGTAGCCCTCGGCCACGATAATCACGCTGCTGGCTTTGCCTTTGGCCTGACTTTCCCGGATAACGTCCATCAAGTCGTCCACCGATTTTTCGTCTTCCGGCAAAAAGACTTCTTCTGCGCCGCCCGCCACCGCCACGTCGAGGGCGATGTGTCCGGCGTGGCGGCCCATCACCTCAATCACGAAGATGCGCTCGTGGCTGGCCGCCGTGTCGCGCAGTTTGTCGACGGCGTCCAGGGCCGTTTCGACTGCCGTGAAGTAACCGATGGTGTGGTCGGTGCCGTAGAGGTCGTTGTCGATGGTGCCGGGGAGGCCGACCACCCGGATACCGTGCTCTTTTTGCAAAAAGTGTGCGCCGTGAAAGCTGCCGTCGCCGCCGATGACCACCAAAGCGTCCACGTGCCACTCGCGCAGGTGACGCGCTCCCTCAGCCCGCCCCTCGGCGCTGCGCCAGGTGTGGCTGCGGGCGGTCAGCAGCATGGTGCCGCCGCGCTGGATGATATTGGCCACGTCACGGGGGCCGAGGAGGCGCAAGTCACCTTGGTGCAGTCCTTGAAAGCCGCGCCGCACCCCCACCACTTCGATGCCGTGATATGTGGCGGTACGGACGACGGCCCGGATAGCCGCGTTCATGCCCGGCGCGTCGCCGCCGCTGGTCAGCACCGCGATGCGCTTGATTGGAGTGGGTTCGGTCATAAGTCCTCCGCTGGGGCGAGTGGTTTTGGAAGCGCTTCCTTAGGGGAAGGCAGGTGAGCAAAAGGTGCTTGGCCGAGCGGTCAATCAACCGAGTCGCGGTGCAGTGACACTCAACGACAGCTGATAAGCGTCATTCTTACGCAAACCGCTGGCTTGGAGCAAGGCCCGGATTTCGCGGGCGTCTTTGCCAGCCTCCGCCCACTCCTGAGCGAGCTGCCCGTAATCTGTCTGGGTTACGCCGGGCAAGAGCTCGTCTGCCGCTTTGCCTGCCACCACCACCACGATTTCGCCGCGCACACCGCCCTCAAAGTGCTGGGCGAGTTCGCTGAGCGGGCCGCGCCGCGTTTCTTCAAACTTTTTGCTGAGTTCGCGGGTCACGCTGCCTGGGCGCTGCTCGCCGCAACTCACCGCCAATTCCAGCAAAGTGGCGTGCAGGCGGTGAGGGCTTTCGTAGATCAAGCTGGTTTCGCTGCGCTGGGCCACCGCCGCGAGGCGTTCTTTGCGCTCGCGCCCCGAGCGCGGCAAAAAGCCCTCAAAGGTAAAGCGGGCGCTGCTCAGGCCCGAGAGCACCAATGCTGGAACAAACGCGGTGGCTCCCGGCAGGGCTTCTACCCGCCCGCCCAATTTAAGTGCCGCCGCCACCAGTTCGCTGCCCGGATCGCTGATGCCCGGACTTCCCGCATCCGAGATATAAGCGAGGCGCGGATATTTGCTCAGCACGCTTTCGGCCCGCGACATGGTGTGGGCATCTAAGCGCACCAGTGGGCGCGAAATCCCAAAATGGCTCAGCAGCGCTCCGCTGCGTCGGGTGTCTTCGCAGGCCACCGCGTCCGCGCCGCGCAAGACTTCCACCGCCCGGTAAGTGATGTCGCCGAGATTGCCCACCGGCGTCGGCACCAGCCAGATATGTATGCCTGCAGTTTCTGTGCCGCCCAAGTCGTCTTCCCAGTCTGCCGAGTCCAACTCTGCCGAATCTGGGTCTGCCGAATTCGGTTCTGTCGGAAAAGCCAAGTCGGCAGCGTCAGACGCGCCGCGCTCAGACCAGTTCTGGGACATCACATTCCGCTGGGGTAACGCGCTCGCTGGCCAAACCCGGTAAAGGGCGCAATTTGATTCGGATTTTCTTGGGTCGGTTGAGGGCGCTGCTGATTTTGGCCCGCAGCAACTCGCCCTCGCCCACCGTCACGGTCACGACGGTGCCTTCCGGCAGCTTTACGCCGATCAGCACCACCACTCCATTTTCAACCACGCCTTTGTAGGCCCTCATGCTCGACAGTTTATGACGCCGGAGCGCTTCGTGTCGTCTTTTGCCCACAACTTAAGCGGAACTTCACTCTTTTGCGCCACCCCTAACCTTCCTTTCTCTGCCGCCGCTCGGCTTTGGCCAGCGCTTCTCTGAGCGTCACGATCTCGCTTTCTTTCGCGCCGCCGAGTTGGGCGTAGCGGTCGATGACGTCCGCCGCCTCGCGCCTGCGGCCCATTCTCAGCAGCAATGTGGCGAGGTGTTCGCCGCCCACAAAGTAGGCCCGCGCTTGATTCGGGTGCAGCGCGGCTTGGGCGCGGGCTTCGTCCAGTTTGGTGGTGGAAACGCGGAAGCGGGTGACTTGAAAACGGATCAGAGAAGTGGCGACCACGAACGTCAGCACCACTGCCAAGGTAGAAGCGCTGAGCGAGCGCGATACGCCGTAGCCGCTGGCCAGCCTCACCAACAGCGGAAAAAAGAACGCCAGTATTACGACAGTGGCCAGCGACGCTGCATAATTCATAAGATCGGCCTCACGGATTTGGCCCTAATCGCTCGGCGGTCATGTCCAACATTGTAACAAGCCAGAGGCGGCCCGCTTTGGTAGGTAGTGAGAAGCGCTTAATTCCTGCAAATGTATTCCCCTGCAAAACAGCGCCGCTCCAGCACTCTCCAGACTTCCAAAGTATACCCTTGACAAAGTCTGAATAACGCGCTATAGTTTTCCTATCAATCAAAAGAAGCCAGCCGCCCACGAAGGCGGGTTTTTAATTTTATTCTGAACCGGTATTCTTTCTTCGCCCTCGCCAGTCCGGCAGCCACTTGGGAAGTCGAAGACAGTTCAGCGTGTGTTCAGGCCTTACCAGAACTGGATCTCAATGCATAAACTTGACAGCGTCCAAATACCGCGCTATCCTTATCTTATCACCGCCTGAGAAGGGCGGATTTTTTTGGTCTCTGGGAGCCAAATCCGCCTATGCTGAGGGCGTGAAAATCTACAGGTCTTTCCCTCAGCGCTAAGCCATGTTTAGACCTGACCCCGCTGCTCAAGTCGCTCATCAATTTGCCGACTCGCTGCCTGACGTAGACGCCCGCAGGCTCGGTACGGCGCTGCGCCGGAGCGTCAGGCCTGCGGGCGTGGTGGCCATCTCACAGGGCGCTCAGCGTTTGGTGTTGGGGCTGCGCGGCGCTCCGGAGAGCAGTTTTGAAATCGCCAGTGTCACCAAACCGTTCACAGCGGCTTTGGCTTTTGAGCTGGCCCAGCAGGGTCTGCTCGACCTCGACGCCCCGCTCTCGCGCCAGTTGCGGGCTTTTCGCGGCTACCCGCCGCACGTCACCGCCCGCGCCCTGCTGACCCACACGGCGGGGCTGCCGACCCATCCGCTGCGGGCCACGCTGGGCATGCTGAGTGACTTTCACAATCCGTATGGCCGTCTGAGCGCCGAAACCGTGCTGGCCTCGGGGCGGCGCTGGAGTGGGCTAGCCCGCCAGCAAGCCGGGCGGCTGTCGTATTCCAATTTTGGTTACGGCCTGCTGGCGCTGGCCCTCGCTGAAGCGGCGGGTGAACCTTACCCAGCAGCTTTACAGCGCTGGATTCTTACGCCGCTGGGCCTTACCCACATTGGTTTTGCGCCCCTCACCCCGCTGGCGACTCCACACGGCCTGCTGGGCAGCGCCAAAGTCAGCGGCTTCGGTGGCCTGATCGGCGCAGGAGGACTGTACAGCACCGCCGCCGATTTGCTGAGCTTTGCCGAAGCCCACTTTAGCGGGCGGCTGCGCGGCTGGGAAAAGCTCAGTGCCGTCCGCGCACCCGCGCCGCTCCTGGGCGTGACGGGCGGCTGGTTTGTAACCAAGTGGCGGCGCGAAGCGGTGTGGTGGCACGACGGCGTGGCCAGAGGGACGCGGGCCGCGCTGGGCTTTTCGCCTGACACCGGCAGGGCAGCGGCGGTACTGATCGGCAGCGGCGTGCCGTTTGGCGGCAACCACAGCGGGCCAGCCTCGGTGCTGAGCGAACTGCTCTGAGCTAAGGAGCCTGAGAAGAACTTCTGGCCCAACTCCTCGCCCGCTGCTCTACTGGCTCGGCGGCGCTTCCGGCTGCGGCACAATCTGCACCTCACCTTGATTGCCCTGAAAATCCACGTTGGGGTCGGTGCCGGTGGAGTTGGTGGGGTTGGCGGCATTGGGGTCGCTGGGCACCAAGTCTTCTGGCTGCGGGTAAGCGCTGGGGTCTTGCGGATTTTGCGGTTGGATTTCATTGGGTGTCGAGCTGGGATTGACTGGGCTGGGATTGACCTGAGCTGGAACGGGTTGGGCCGGAGTAGGTGCGGGCTGATCGGCTGGACTCGGCTCCGGCTTGGCCGCTTCTGGTGCAGGTTTGGAGACGGGCGCGGTGCGAAAGGCCATATTGACTTGCCGAACAACGGCGTATTCGATCCCTGGCGGCTCCTTGAAGGCGCTTACCGGGCTGCCTTCCAGCGAGCCGGACACCGCCTGCTGCCAGATCGGTGCGGGGATGGTGCCGCTGTAGGCCCAGGCGGGCAGTGAGCCGCCGGCCTGCTTGCCCACCCAGACGGCTCCGGTGAGAGCCGGGGTGGTGCCGACAAACCACAGATCCTTGATGTCGTTGGTGGTGCCGGTCTTGCCAGCCACGTCGCGGCCCTCGATGCGGGCGTTGTAGCCCAGACCGCCCTGAAAACGGTCGAGATCGTTGACCACGCCGCGAATCATATCCAGGCCCAGCCAAGCCGTCTGGGCGTCCCAAACGCGGGTGGGGACGGGGGCGGGGCGGCTGTAGATGACTTTGCCGCGTGCGTCCTCTACCCGGCGCACCAAGCTGGGCGCGTAGTAATTGCCGCCGTTGGCAAACGGAGCGTAAGCGGCGGCCATTTGCAGCGGGCTGGCTTCCAAGGTGCCGATGCTGAGTGACAGGCCCGCGTCGGTGGGTGGAGTCATGCCGAGTTGGCGCAGCTTGTCCATGAACTTGTCCATGCCGATCTCTTGCCCCAGCCGCACGGTGGGGAGGTTGAGCGAGTGGTCGAGCGCGTACCTGAGCGTCACCTGCCGCCCGGTCCAGCGTCCGTCGTAGTTCTGGGGTCGGTAATCGCCAGTCAGCGGCGAGTCCAGCACGGTGTCCGACTGCTTCCAGCCTTCCGAGAGCGCCAGCGTGTACAGCAGCGGCTTGATGCTGCTCCCGACTTGCCGACGCGCCTGAAGAGCGTTGTTCCAGTCTAGTGGGCGGCCTCCAGTCAGCTTTTGGCCCACCAGCGCCCGCACTTCGCCGTTGCTGGGGTCGAGCAGGGCAATGCCGAGGGTCGCGCCGTCCGGCAACTGGGCCTTCAAGCTGGCGCGTTCGGCGGCGCGTTGATCTTGTAAGTCCACGGTGGCGTAGACCTTGCCGCCGCCGTAGAGCGCTTTGCGGCCAATCTGAGCGGTGAGTTCTTGCTCCAAAGCCTGCATAAAGTGAAAGGCCGGTTGGGTCTGGGTGGCCGGATTGTTGTCAGACAAGCTCTGGGGCCGCTCCAAGGTGGCCGACTGCACCTGACCATTCGCGCCCCAGGCGATGCGCCAGCCTGACGGATAAATAGGCGTTTTCCAAGCGGCGTCGGCCTCGGCCTGCGTGACGCGTTTATCTTCGACCATTCGGTCGAGCAGATCTTTTTCCAGCGGGCGAAAGCCGCTGAAGTCTTTGTAACGGGTGTTGGGCGCAGGAATCAGGGTGGCGAGGTAGACGCTCTGGGCCAAGTTGAGCTGCGACGCCGGAACGCGGAAATACGCCTGCGCCGCCGCGCCCACGCCGATGATGTCGCTTGCGCCGCCGTCTCCCCAGTATATGACGTTCAGGTAAGCGTTCAGAATCTGGTCTTTGCTGAACTGATTTTCGAGCTGGTAGGCCAGCACCGCTTCCTTGAATTTGCGCTCGGCGGTGCGGGCGCTCTTGAGGTTGCTCAGCAGCGTATTTTTGACGACCTGCTGGGTGATGCTGGAGCCGCCTTCCAAGTTATTTTGGAACAGGCCCCTAAACAGCCCGCGCCCGATGCCGATGATGTCTACCCCGCCGTGATCGTAAAAGCGCCGATCTTCGCTGGTAACAGTTGCCCACTTGGCCGAGGAGCTGATCTGCGTCAGCGGTAAAAGGTCGCGGTTGACGCTCTGGCCGCTAGACAGCGAGGGCGTCAGGGTGGCGACGAGTTTGTTTTGGCGGTCATAGACCCGGGTGGTGCCGCTGAACTCCAGCACGTCGAGGTCGGTGACGCTGGGCAGATTGCGGCCCCACAGGTACCACATGCCGCCCGCCGCCAACAGCGCCAACACCACCAAAACACCCAGAGTTCTCAGCAAAAAACGCATATGAAGCCAGCATAGCGCCCACTGCTAAGCGGCGACTAAGCCGCGCCGAACTTCTTTTGGCTTCCCCTGCACCCACTCAGCAGCCCCGCGTTAAGATAAAACGCGTGACCAACTTAGACGAAACAGGAGCGCTCCGGCGCACGCCGCTGCACGCTGCTCACCTGAAGGCCGGAGCCAGAATGGTGCCGTTTGGCGGCTGGGATATGCCCGTTCAGTACGCCGGCGTCAAAGCCGAACACGCGGCGGTGCGCCAAAGCGCGGGCATGTTCGACGTGTCGCACATGGGCGAATTCCGTGTGACGGGGCCGGACGCCGAAGCCTTTTTGCAGTACGTGACCACCAATGATCTCAGCAAACTGCGCCCCGGACGTGCTCAGTACAACTGGTTGCCGGGCGAGGCGGGCGGCCTGGTAGACGACATCTACATCTACCGCGTCTCAGCCGACGAATTTTTTATGGTGGTCAACGCCTCCAACATCGCCAAAGACTGGGCGCATTTGACCCGGCAGGCCGCCAGGTACGGCGCAGTGCTCACCGACGAATCGGATCAGTGGGGCCTGATCGCCGTGCAGGGGCCGAAAGCGGCTGACCTCCTGCAACTGCACGCCGACACCGACCTGATCGCCCGCAAGAAAAACAGTTTCTTTTCCGCTCACCTTTTCGGCCTTCCGGTCTGGCTGGCCCGCACCGGCTATACCGGCGAGGACGGCTTCGAGGTGTTCGTGGCCGCCGAACAAGCTGAAGAGATGTGGAACCAGCTGCTGTCGGTGGGCCTGATTCCCGCTGGCCTCGGCGCACGCGACACCCTGCGGCTGGAAGCGGGTTTTCCGCTTTACGGCCACGAGTTTTCCGATTCTATTCACCCGCTCAGCAGCACCTACACCTGGGTGGTCAAAGACAAACAGCATTTGGGCCGCGAGCATATCGACCTCGCGCCCAGCCAAAAGCTGATCGGCCTTGCCCTGGACAAAGTGCCGGTGCGCGAAGGCTATCCGGTGCAGCTTGACGGGCAAGTGGTGGGCCACATCACCAGCGGCAGCCTCAGCCCCACGCTGGGCTACCCGGTGGCGATGGCCCTGGTCAACGTTCAGAGCGCCGACGCCGAGGCCTACGGCGTGGAAGTGCGCGGTAAGCTGCATGAGGCGCGGCGGGTGGCCTTGCCGTTCTACAAAAAAGCGGACGTGTAGCGCTGCTGGTTGCAAGCCTCTTTTCCCACACATTTGCACTCAAAATCATGGAGAATACCGCTATGAATATTCCTTCAGAACTGAAGTACGCCGCCAGTCACGAATGGCTCAAAGATGACGGCACGGTGGGCATTTCCGACTTCGCGCAAGATCAGCTTGGCGACGTGGTGTACGTGGAGTTGCCGGAAGTGGGCCGCGAGGTCAAGGCCGGCGAAACAGTGGCTGTGGTCGAGAGCGTCAAGACCGCCTCGGACATCTACTCACCGGCCAGCGGGACGATCGTGGCCGTCAATGAAGCGCTCGGCAGCGCACCGGAGCAGGTCAACGGCGAGCCTTACGGCGACGGCTGGCTGTTCAAGTTGGACGTGACCGAAGAAGGCGGCGACCTGATGGACGCGGCGGCCTACGAAGCGGCCAACGGCTAAGCACTGAGCTTTGCGGCAACCAAAAGCGTGGCCCCCGGTGGTATCCGGCGGCCACGCTTGCTGTGCCATTCAGCGTCAGAACCAATCTTTGCGGCCCACCAAGTAGGTTTGGTTAAACTCTTCGTCGCTGCGGGTCAGGTACACCACGCCCTCAATGATGCTGACGATGCACAGCGCCGTGAAAACCAGCATCATCAGCGGCACCAACACCAACGCCCCTATGCCGAAGGTGACGATGCTCAGCACGCCGGTCAGAAACCAGCCGCCGATGTTGACCAGCAGCATCATCAAACCGGGCGTGGTGCGGCCCAGATAAAACTTATGTGCGCCCAGCGTGCCGAGAAAAATCGCCAGCAGGCCGGCCACCAATTTGCGGGAGCTGATGTCGCCCGCCTGGGTGATTGGCAGCGGCTGTGGGTCGGTGGTCGCCGCGCTGCTGGGCTGCCGGGGGTTGAAATAAGCTTGCGGCTGAGTTTCAGGAGTGCGCGGCGCGGCTGGGCGGGTCGCTTCGTCGATCCAACTCGGCACGTCTTGCTGGTGCGGCGGCAGATGTGGGGTCTGCGGCGGGTCAATCCGCAGATCGTTGGCCGGAGCGGTCTTATTGAGGTTGACGCCTTCATTCTCGGGATTGGTCATGGTGGGTCTCCTTGTGACAAAAGGGTAACTTGCCGCTCCCACGCGCCGCGTCCATCCAAAGTTACAGGCCAGTGCCGCGAGCCGCTGATCTTCTCACCCCGCTGCGTCACAATGCTGGGCATGTCAGCGCATACTTTTCAAGGCAGCAGCAGCGTTTCCGCTCCCCGCGAGCGCGTGTGGGCGATGCTGCAAGATCCTCAAGTTCTGGTCAAAGTGGTGCCGGGCCTCAGCGACGCCGTAACGGAACAGGGCGGGCAAATGCGGGCCACCCTGAGCGTCAGCATGGGGCCGGTCAAAGGCAAGTTCAAAACTTTGGTGCGCGTGCTCAACGCTCAGCCGCCCGAATATATGGAGCTGGAAGTGGAAGGCAAAACCATTACCGGCACGGCGATTTTGCACACCAAAATGACCCTGACCGACCTGGGCGAGACGACCCGCATCGACTGGGTGGCCACGCCCAAGCTGTCGGGCTTGCTGGCCGGTGTGGGCGGCAAACTGATCGAAAGCAAAGCCAAAGACGCCGGAGCGGGCCAGCGCTACGCCGACCGATTTTTTGGGCGGCTGGGTCAGGAAGCCTAGGGGCGGCGAGCGGTGAGATTTGCTCTTCAGAAGAGCCGCCAGCACCGCTTCACGGGCCACTGCTTTACAGGCCGCTGACGATAAGCCTGTTTCACGGCAGGCAAGCCCTGAGCGCCGCCAAAGTCCGAGCCCGAAAATGCCGCTGGGGAACCAAACTCCGGCGGCTTTTTTGTGTGCCGCACGACGCCCAGACTCAGGCCAGAAGTGTTAGTGTTAAACGGTACTCAACTTTAATACAGGGACGTTCTTCTTAAAAGGAGCGCTCCAGTTCTCCCGGAGGTGCTTTTTGCAAGTTCAGGGATCACATACCATCAACGCGCCGCAGGAAAAGGTTTGGGCTTTGCTGCAAGACCCGGAGGTGCTGGCCCGCTGCGTGCCGGGCGTCACTGAAATGACGGCCAGCGGAGTAGACCAGTACAACGCCGTTCTCAACGTGGCCGTTGGGCCGGTCAAAGGCAAATTTCAGGCCAAAGTCACCATCACAGACCGTCAGCCGCCGCAGCAAATGACGCTGAGCATCGACGCCAAAAGCCCCACCGGCATCGTCACCGCCACCGGCACCCTCAAGCTGAGCGAGGTGGAGGGCGGCAAAACCCAGATCGACTGGGAAGGCGAACCCAAATTGCGCGGCATGCTCGCCACCCTCGCCGGACGGCTGATCGGCGGCATTACCCAGCAGCAAGCCGACGTGTTTTTTGCCAATTTGGACAAAGAAGCCAGTCAGCCGCAAACCGCTTGATTCTTTTACCTGCTGACCCACTCAAGGAGGCCGCATGAGTCGTGTACCGATTACCATCAATATCAACGGCATGCCCACATCCGCTCAAGTCGAGCCGCGCACGCTGCTCGTTCAGTTTTTGCGCGACGAACTCGAACTCACCGGCACCCACGTCGGCTGCGACACCAGCCAGTGCGGCGCGTGTACCGTGTCGCTCAACGGCGAAGCGGTTAAGAGCTGCACCCTGTTTGCCGTGCAGGCCGACGGGATGGACGTCAAAACTATCGAAGGCATCGGCAGCGTGGACGAGCTTCACCCGATTCAGGCGGCCTTTTGGGAGCAGCATGGCCTCCAGTGCGGCTTTTGCACGCCGGGCATGATCATGGCCTCCGCCGAAATCATCCGCCGCAATCCCGACCCCAGCGAAGACGAAATCAGAGAGCAGCTCGGCGGGAATTTTTGCCGCTGCACCGGCTACCACAACATCGTCAAGGCCATCACCGAGGCGGCGGCCGTGATGCGCCAGAAGGGTGCGGAGCAGGGGCAAGCGGCGGACGATTGAGCAACCTCTTTGCCCTTCGGAGCGCCTCCCCTTCCCTCAACCATCACACCCCAAAGGAGCATTCATGACCCAGCTTCCCGACTCCAACTACCACGCTCCAGAAGGGCCGCAAAAATACATCGGCAAGGCCGTTAAGCGTGTGGAAGACCCGCGCTTTATCACCGGTCAGGGGCACTACACCGACGACATCAACGTGCACGGCCAGCTTCACGCGGCGATGCTCAGAAGCCCGTACTCACACGCCAAAATTGGCACCATAGACGCCTCCGCTGCGCTGGCCTTAGAAGGCGTCCGCGCCGTGCTGACCGGCCAAGACTTCGCCGACGCCAAAGTCGGCAGTATCCCCACCGGCTGGCTGCTCCCCGATCTCAAAATTCCGCCGCACCCGGCCATCGCACACGGTGAAGTGCATTACGTGGGCGACATCGTGGCCGTCGTGATTGCCGACACAAGAGCGCTGGCCGAAGACGCGGTGGCCCTGATCGAGGTGGACTTGGAACCGCTCGGCGGCGTTTCGCTGGGCAGTGACGCCCTCAAAGAAGGTGCGCCGCTCGTGCACCCCGAAGCGCCCGGCAACGTGGCCTTCAACTGGGAAATTGGCGACGCCGCCGCCGCTGACGAGCTGTTCAAGCAGGCCGACCATGTGGTGAGCCTCAAGCTGCGCAACCACCGCTTGGTGCCCAACGCCATCGAGCCGCGTGCCAGCTTGGCGCAGTACCAGCGGGCCAGCGAGGAATTTACGCTGCACACCACCTCGCAAAACCCCCACATTCACCGCTTGATGCTGGCGGCCTTCGTGTTGGGCATTCCCGAACACAAACTGCGCGTCATCTCGCCGGACGTGGGCGGGGGATTTGGCTCCAAGATCATGCAGTACCCCGAAGAAGTGATCGTGCTGTTTGCCGCCAAAAAGTTAAATCGCCCGATCAAGTGGGCTGCCCGGCGCTCCGAGAGCTTTGTCACCGACATGCAGGGCCGCGACCACGAAAGTGAGGCGCAACTGGCCCTGACCAAAGACGGCAAGATGCTGGCCCTCAAAGTCGACACCATTGCCAACCTCGGCGCATACCTGACCACCTTCGCGCCCGCCGTGCCGACGTATTTGTACGGCACGCTGCTTAACGGCACCTACAAGTTTGGGGCGGTTCACGGCAAAGTTACTGGCGTCTTCACCAACACCGTACCCGTGGACGCTTACCGGGGAGCTGGACGCCCCGAAGCCACCTACCTGGTCGAGCGCATTGTCAGCAAGGCTGCGTCCGAACTCGGCATGGACGCCGCCGAACTGCGCCGCAAGAACTTCATTCAGCCCGAGGATTTCCCGTACCAGACCCCCGTGGCGCTGGTCTACGATTCCGGCAACTATGAGGCCGCACTCGACAAAGCGCTGACGATGGTCGGCTATCAGGACTTACTCAAAGAGCAGGCCGAGGGCCGCAAGAACGGGCGCTATATCGGCATCGGCTTTTCCACCTACGTGGAAGCCTGCGGCCTCGCGCCCAGCGCTCTGGTCGGTCAGCTCGGCGCTCAGGCTGGACAGTGGGAAAGCGCGGTGGTGCGGGTCATGCCCACCGGCAAAATCGAAGTGCTGACCGGCAGCCACTCGCACGGACAGGGCCACGAAACCACCTTTGCCCAGATCGCTGCCGAAGAATTCGGTATCCCGATGGAAGACGTGGTCATCGTTCACGGCGACACCGGCAAGATGCCGTTCGGCTGGGGCACCTACGGCTCACGCTCGGCGGCAGTCGGCGGCAGTGCCCTCAAGATGGCGCTGGGCCGTATCAAAGACAAAGCCACCAAAATCGCCGCGCACCTGCTGGAAGCCTCTCCCGAAGACATCGAAGTCGCTGACGGGCAATTTAAGGTCAAGGGCGTGCCGGAGGGCGGCAAGTCGTTCTTCGACGTGGCGCTGATGGCCCACCTGGCCCATAACCTCCCCGAAGGCATGGAACCGGGCCTAGAAGCCCAGTACATGTACGATCCCAAGAACTTCGTCTATCCGTTCGGCACCCACATCGCGGTGGTGGAACTCGACGCCGATACCGGCCATGTCAAGATGACCAAGTATGTTTGCGTGGACGACTGCGGCCCGCTGATCAATCCGCTGGTGGTCGAAGGCCAGGTTCACGGCGGCATCGCTCAGGGCTTTGGTCAGGCCATTTTGGAAGAAGCCGTTTACGACGAGGAAGGCAACATGCTGACCGGCTCATTTATGGAATACAGCATGCCCCGCGCCGAAGACCTTCCCATGTTCGAAACGGGTCACACCGTCACGCCCAGCCCTCACAACCCGCTCGGCGTCAAGGGGATCGGCGAGTCCGGCACGATTGCCAGCACCGCAGCGGTGGCCAATGCCGTCAACGACGCTTTGACCGTGTTCGGGCATCACCACGTGGATATGCCGTTCACGCCGGAAAAAGTCTGGCGGGCCATGAAGGGCGGCGTGCAAGCGGCGGGACAGGCAGCGGACGACTGAGAAGAGATTAATTTGCTTCGCTCCTTCCCGCTTGATTGGGATGGAGCGAAGTGAGGGTGATCGATTGCCCTTCCCGCATCACATCATCCGCTCTACACCCCCTCCAAAGGAGCCACATGTACACGACCCCCTTTGATTATCACCGCGCCTCCAGCGTCCAAGACGCCCTGCAAATGCTGGCCAGCAACCCCGACGCCAAGCTGCTGGCCGGCGGCCACTCGCTGATTCCCACCATGAAACTGCGCTTGGCTTCGCCTTCTGCCCTGATCGACATTTCGGCATTGGACGAGCTGCGCGGCATTCGCACCGACGGCGACACCCTGATTCTGGGTGCGGGTGTGACCCATTCCGAACTGCTCTATGACAAAACAGTGGCCGAGTACGCGCCCCTGATGCCCGACATGGCCCGCTGGGTCGGCGATCCGATGGTTCGTAACCGGGGCACTTTGGGCGGTGTGGTGGCGCACGCCGACCCGGCTGCCGATTACCCGGCGGGCCTGCTGACGCTGGGCGCGAGCTTCAAGCTGACCTCGGCGGGCGGCGAGCGCGTCGTGGGCGTGGACGATTACTTCTTGGGGATGTTTGAAACGGCCCTGGCAGAAGGCGAGATCGTCACTGAGATTCATATTCCGCGTCAGGCCTGCAAGGGCGCTTACGAGAAGTTCCGGCATCCGGCCAGCCACTACGCCATTGTCGGTGTAGCGGCGGTCAGCGGGCCGAACGGCGTCAAGATCGCTATGACCGGCGCGGGGCCAAAAGCGGTGCGGCTCAGCAAGCTGGAAGCGGCCATCGGGACGGATCTCAGCGACGACCACATTCAGCAGGCCACCCAAACCGCCGTGGACGCAGGCGATCTCCTCAGCGACCGATTTGCCAGTGCTGAGTACCGGGCGCATCTGGCGGGCGTGCTGGCCAAGCGTGCCCTGATGCGGCTGAAATAAGACGCGCTTGAGGTAAAAAGTTGCTGGATACTTGACGGCTGGGCTTGCTCTGCGCCATTGAGCAGGCCCGCTCCTTTGTCACGCATCCCGCCGCCCCTGCCCTCCCCTCATGCTTTACTTTCACGAATGCAACCGCTTGCCCGTTTCGTGACCCAGCGGCCTTGGTGGGTGCTGGCCATCTGGGCGCTCTTGGCGCTGATCTGCGCCGTGCCCGCCAGCCTCGCTCCCGCCCGCCTCACCGCCGACCCCGGAGCGCTGTCCAGCTCCGAAAGCGGTCAGGTCATTGACCTGCTCTCGCAGCGCTTCGGCGAGCGTGATTCCAACACCGTGCTGCTGGTCACGCAGACCGAGCGGCCGCTCAGCTCGCCCGCCGTGGCCCAGCAGTACACCGCGTTCGTGGCGGGCCTTCAAAAAGTGCCGGGGGTGACCCGGGTGCTGCCCTACAACGTCCAAAACGCGGTGCAGGTCAGCGGTGAAGGCAGCAAGCTGGCCCTGACGCTGGCCCAAATCCCACTGTTCAAGGAAGCCACGCCCGCGCTGGAACGCATCCGGACGTACGTCCAGAGCCAGAAGAAAGCGGGCTTTGACACCCGCGTGACCGGCGGGCAAGCCATCGCCGCCGACTTCACCAAATTTGCCGAGGGCGACACCAAGCGCAGCGAGATGACCGCCTTGCCGCTGATCGCCTTGGTGCTGCTGTTCGTGTTTGGGGCGCTGGTGGCCGCCGCCTTGCCGCTGGTCGTCGGCGGGCTGAGCATCACCACCGCGCTGGCGGGCTTGTACTTACTGACGTTCCTGATTCCCACCAGCACCTTTGCCCAGAGCATCATCACGCTGGTTTCACTGGGCGCGGGCATTGACTACGCCCTGCTGATGGTCAACCGCTTCCGCGAAGAACTCAAGAGCGGCGCAGTAGGTTCAGCGGCGGCCAGTCCAGAGGCGGCCAGTGCAGAGGCGGCTTACCGCACCGTGATGACGGCGGGGCGCAGCGTGCTGCTCAGCGGCGCGGCGGTGACGCTGGCGATGGCGGCGCTGCTGCTGCCGCCGATTGCCTTCGTGCGGAGTCTGGGAATCGGCGGGGTGCTGGCGGTGCTGTTCACGGTGCTGGCCAGCCTGACGGTGCTGCCCGCGCTGCTGACCTTGCTGGGCGAGCGGGTCAACTGGCCGCATTTGGCGTTTAAGGGATTCAGGGCCCTGGATTTCGGACAATCGGCCCGCGAAAGTGCGCTCTGGACGGCGCTGGCCCGGCGGGTCACGGCGCGGCCCGTGCTGGCGGTGGCGCTCTCGACGCTGGTCTTGGTGGTGCTGGCCCTGCCCGCCCGACAGATGCAAACCGGCTACGCGGGCGCGTGGGGGTTGGTGGAAGGGGTGGAGTCGCGTGACGCGCTGGCCGCCGTGCGTGACCTCGGCGCGGGCGGACTCCTCTCTCAGTTCGAGGTGATTCTCAAAGTGCGCGGTGGGCAAAAGTATGGCCCCCAGAGCCGCGACGCTTTTCGCCGGACGGTGCGGCAAGTCGAGGCACTGCCGGATGTCAAGGGTGTCATCAGCCCGTTTGTCAGCGCGGCGGCGCTCAGCAGTGCCAGTGGGGGTGGAGGTTCGCTTAACGATTTGGCCGCCCTGACGCGGCGCAGTTTCAGCACAGACCGCACGCTGCTGCGCTTCACGGTGGTTCCGAACGGCTATTTGCGGGCCGATCAAATAGACGCTTTTGAAGCGCGACTGCGCGGAGTGCTCAGTGCTGCGCCGTTTGATTACCAACTCGGCGGCGCACCTGTAGGCGAGCGTGAATTTAGCAAAGCCATTACCAGCTCCATTCCCTTGGCCATCGGTGCGGTGTTTTTCGGCACTTTCTTGCTGTTAATGGTGGCTTTCCGCAGTTTATTTATTCCGCTCAAGAGTATCGTGATGAACAGCCTGACGGTGCTGGCCGCTTACGGCGTGGTGACTTGGGTGGTGCAACAAGGCCACTTCGCTTCGCTGCTGGGCTTGCCACAAGACGTCGGCGTGCTGGATTCGAGCTTGCCGCTGCTGCTGTTTGCGGTCTTGTTTGGCCTCAGCATGGATTACGAGATTTTCCTGCTTTCACGGGTGCAAGAAGAATATCTGCGTCTCGCGGGGCAGCCGCAGGCCAACAATGAATCCATCGTGCTGGCGATTGGACGTACGGCGCGGATTATTACCAGCGCCGCCGTGATTATGTTTATCGTCTTCGTGGCTTTTATCTTTGGGCGGGTGGTGGCCAACAAAAGCATCGGTTTGGGCCTCGCTGTCGCCGTGCTGCTGGACGCCACCATCGTCCGTTTGGTGCTGGTGCCCGGTTTGCTGCAACTCGCCGGAAAATGGAATTGGTGGTTGCCGGCTTGGCTCGAAAAACGGCTTCCCAAAGTTCACTGGGAACACTAAAGAACAGAGAGGTAGCGCTTCTCACAACAATTAAGAACTTTTTGCCGACTTGGAGTCAGAAGGATTTAGGAGCACCTCAACTTTGAAGATTTGCCGAGAACTCGTATGAGTTTTGGCCGAATTGTCTCCCAAAAACGGTGAAATCTGAGCGGACTCATCAAGCTCCGCAGAAGAGCGAGTGGGAGAACAACACGGGTTTCGCGGGTCCTTATGGACGTCCGCCCATGACGATAGGGTGGCGTCCTTATTTGCGTCGGTTTACGACAATGTGGAGCAATATCTGGTGCTGCCTTGAGCAGGACGGCACCTGTAGGGGGAGCGCCCGCTTTTCTGTCAAAAATCCCTCACCTGAAGCTTAAAGGCCAACCTAAGTGCTTCGACTATGGGGATCATTCTCCGTTGTGGAACTGCAAAAAGTCCCGTCCCGTTTTGGTGAGATTGAATGAAATGCCAACTTCTTTTTTGCTGCTCAGAAGGCTAGACCACTCAATTTTTACAAAGGAGCCTCCGAACTGTTGATTGGCTGAGGCGTTTTGCTCTTGACTTACTGACTTGTTCAACTCATACTCCTTTTCAGGAGGAACAACACATGGCTTACCGTAAATTGAGCGAACAAGTTCAACTGCTCACCAATCCCCAGCGCAGCGATACCTTTGTTAAAGATTTCAAATCATCGGTGCGTGAGGGTCAGTTTGAAGCGGCTTACATGAACACCGAGCGCTTTCAGTTGCCCAAAGAGTTTAGCCGCCGCAACAGCGACGAAACCTACAGCCGCAGCATGCGTGAAATGATCTTTGAAGCGACCCCCGAATTTGAAGAGTGGTTTGACCGCACCAACCGTGAACTCGCCGCAACTCGGCGCGGCGGCAGCATCAAGCCCAGCATCGAGGCGTTTGAAGCCGGTTTGGTCGACTTTAAGTCGCTGGCCGCCGAAACCCGCCAAAAAATGCAGGCCAGCTACGACAAAGGCCACTCGCTCGGCAAATCACGGGCACGCGGCAAGCGCAAAACCACCAAGTAAACGCTTTACATCTCTAAGTTTGCGCCGCTTATTCAAAATTTTTGAGCTGGGTTTTCCCACCAAAAACGGCCCAAATAGATTTCAAAGCTCAAATACGAAAGCAGCGTCCAATCCCGTTCGACCGGATTGGACGCTGCTTTTCTATCCTCAGTTAACAATCTGAGCGCCGTTCCCAGTATCTATGCGGGAATTTCAGGGCCTGCTTTTGAGTGCCGGAATAATCTGGGTTCCTTTGAGCAGCAAATCGGGGTAGCGGGCCACCCCCGCTTGGGTAAGTTGGCCTTGCCAGCGCTGTCCGGCCACCCGCACTTCCACCGCGCCCAGCGGCAAATCGGTAAAACCGTAATAGCCGTTGCCGTCGGTGGTGGTCTTGCCAAGCAAGGTGCCGCCAGCGCTGCGGGCTTCCACGACTTTGCCGCCCATATCGCTGCTGCTGATGACTCGGCCCAGCACCCCGGAATGAACCGGCGGCGAGAGCTTCCAGGGCGTGGCAGTGAGCGGGCCGCCGTTTTGGGTCAGTGATTTCCGCAGCACTTCAAAACCCCTGGGCTGGCTTTGGCCGTTTTTGTAGACGTCCACCCCCGGCGTGCGGTAAGCGTAACCGACCCAGCCGAGGCCTGCGCTCAGCGCCCGCTGCATTTGGTTACGCGAAACATCGGGGCTGTTGAGATACAGCGCCGTGCCTGCCGCGACCTCGGCTTTGCCGCGCACACTGAGGGCGAATTTGTTCCAATCATCAAACCATTGGGTGTGGTTGGGCACCAGGTCCTGCTTGTAATTCATCAGCACATTCAGGTCAATCAGGCCTTCCTGAGTCCAAGCCGGCCAATTTTGCAGCACGTCGCTGTAGGTTCGGCTCTTTTCGAAGCCGCTTAAATCGGCGGGCGGAGCGCCGTAAGTGATGGTGGCGGCGCTCGTCCAGACGTTGGGCTTGAGACGGCGCGTCTCCAGCACGATGCGGCGCACCAACGCGGTGATCTGCTCGCGCTTCCAGTTGATCCAAGTGGGGTCGCTCGGCAGCGGCGTGCCCTTGTTGCCGGTTTCGCTGCGGTAGCGGGCCAGCGCCGCCGAACTGTAGCCCCACATGCCGCCGTCGGGGTAACGAATGCGGTCAAGCTGAATGCCGTCGATGTCGTAGTTCTTGACGACGCTCAGAATGCTCTGGGCCATGTAGTCGGCGGCCTGCGGAATGCCGGCGTCCAGCCAGATGTCTGAGCCTTCGAGGTAACTGCCGTCGGGCCTGCGGTTGACCCAGGAATTCAGGCCGGCTGCGGGGCCGTGTAACTTCAGCACATGCTGAGGGCTCAGATTCGGCGCGGCGGCGTTGCCCGCGCCCGTCACGCTGACCCAAGCAAACACCCGAATGCCCTGCGCGTGAGCGAGCCTGAGCACCTCAGCCAGCGGATCAAAGCTGGGAGCCAAATCGGCGTCGGTGGCACGCGGCACACTTGAGCGCCTGCACAAGCAGTCGGCGCGGCGAATGGTCTGCACGAACAAGGTATTGACGCCGAGATCGTGGGCGTCTTTGACCATCTGGGCCACCTGCGCCGGGGTTTTGAGGCCCGGCCCGAAGGCGTCTACCCACAGGCCGCGCACCGAACTCACCGAGGTCGGAGTGGGTATAGGCAGCGTGGGCACTGGATTGATCGGTACTGGATTACTGGGTGTTGGGTTGCTGGGTACTGGATTGATTGGGATGGGAGTAACAGGTGGAGTGGTGGGCAGCGGGTTGGCAGGCACAGGCGCGGGCGTGACGGGCACCACTGGCGGCAAGACAGGCCCGATAATCGGCGGTGCGGGCGGTAAGAGTGGCGGCAGCGTCGGGCCGATAAAGGGCGCGGTGGTCGGCGCGGGCTGCGGCGCGGCGTCCGGCGCGGTGAGCAGCGTCGGAGGTGTCGGCGCAGGAATGGGCAACACGAGAACTGGAAAAAGAGGCGTCGGATTGCCCGTGGCCGGAAGCTCCGCAGGCTCGGAGCCGGTTTGAGCGCTGCCTGAGCCGCCGAGGGCAAAAGCGGCAGTCAGCCCGATCAGCACGGGAGTGAGCAGGCGGCTTGATCGGGCGGGGGCTTGGCTGTTCAGGAAGTATCGGCTCACAGGGTATCGGCTCTACGCTAGCGCACCGGAGCGGGCGGGGCGTGAGGGCGGGAGCGTGCTGACTACAATGAAGAATGCTGATTGCCCTCCGCCTACTGGTTGGCCTGGTTGTGCTCGTTGCACTTGGCAATGCACTTTTTCCGATGCTGGTGTATGACGGCTGGTTTGTGACGAGTCCGGAAGATTTGGGAATTCGGCCCGGTACCTTGCTGCATTTGGCGGGCTGGACATTGGGACTCGGCAGTCTGCTGACCTTGCTGTGTTGGCCCCTGCTGCTCAGTTTGTTTAACTGTGTATCAACTATCCAGAAACTGAGTTTAATTTTATTTTTCGCCGCGTTCTGTCTAATAGGATTGGCTTTTTTAAGTTACCCATACTTGGGCCTCTCCGTCAATCAGTTGCTTAGAGCGTACCAGTGGACTCGGCTGCTGAGTATCTGGACTGCTTTGATGACTTGGAAGTCAGTATGGCCTTTTGCTCAAGTAACTGGGCTCCGCTAAGCCCCGCAAAAGGCACAGTCCAGCGCTGGGGCGCGTGCTAGTTTTCCGTTATCTATGCCGAATGACACAAAACTGCCCCAGACCGTTGGTGAACTGCTCAGCTTGCCCGAATACGCGGGCCGCGCTCCTTTTGACGGCAAAAGCCGCCGCGTCCAAGACGAAGTGCGCGAAAACCTCAAGCGCAAGCTCAGGAGCGGTGAAACGCTGTTTCCCGGTGTGGTCGGTTACGACGACTCGGTGGTGCCGCAGCTGATCAACGCACTGCTGGCCCGCCAGAACTTCATTTTGCTGGGGCTGCGTGGTCAGGCCAAGAGCCGCATTTTGCGGGCGATTACCTCGCTGCTCGACCCACACATTCCGGCGATTGCCGAGAGCGAAATCAGCGACGATCCGCTCAACCCGATCAGCGCTCAGGGCGAGGAACTTCTGCGCGAACACGGCAACAATTTGCCGCTCAAATGGATTGCCCGCGAAGACCGCTACGTCGAAAAACTCGCCACCCCTGATGTAACAGTGGCCGACCTGATCGGTGACGTCGACCCGATCAAAGCTGCCCGTCTCGGCACTGCGCTGGGCGACGTGCGAAGCATGCACTTCGGCCTCTTGCCGCGTGCCAACCGGGGCATTTTCGCCGTCAACGAGCTGGCCGATCTGTCGCCCAAGGTGCAGGTGGCGCTCTTTAACATCCTGCAAGAAGGCGATGTGCAGATCAAAGGCTACCCGGTCAGACTGGAGCTGGACGTGATGCTGGTCTTCAGCGCCAACCCCGAGGACTACACCGCACGCGGCAAGATCGTCACGCCGCTCAAGGACCGCATCGGCAGCGAAGTTCGTACCCACTACCCCAAAACCGTGGACGAGGGCATGTCGATCACCGCGCAGGAAGCGGTGCGCGACAGCAGTGTGACGGTGCCCGGCTACATGGCCGAGCTGATCGAGGAAATCGCCTTCCAGGCCCGTGAAGATGGCCGGGTGGACAAGCTCAGCGGCGTGTCGCAGCGTCTGCCGATCTCGCTGATGGAAGTTGCCGCCGCCAACGCCGAAGCCCGCTCGCTCAGGATGGGTGACGAGCCGGTGGTGCGCGTCAGCGACGTATACGCCGGATTGCCCGCCATCACTGGCAAGCTCGAACTCGAATACGAGGGCGAGCTGCGCGGCGCGGACGTGATCGCCAAGGACATCATTCGCAAGGCGGCGGGGCAAGTCTACGGGCGGCACTATTCGAGCGCCGACACCAAGGCTCTGGAAAAGTGGTTTGACGACGGCAATGTCTTCCGCTTTCCGCAGGCAGGCGATGTGGCCGCCGCGCTCAAAGCTGTCGGAGCGGTGCCCAACCTGAGTACGCTGGCTGCCGAGGTCGCCGAGCAAGCGGGCGACGCCCACCGCCTCAGCGCCGCCGAGTTCATCTTGGAAGGCCTGTATGGCCGCAAGAAACTCTCCCGAGCTGAGGAAAGCTACGCCGCCGCCGAGCCGGAAACGCAGCGCCGTGCCGGGGGCCGCTGGAACTAAAACCAAACAGTGCAATTGAAAAGTGGGCGGGTGGAGCAAGTGGCTTCCCCGCCCGCTTTGCGTTGGGGGCTGCTTGCGCCTGGCCGTGCGGGCACCTAAACTTGAGGAATCAATTTCACATCTAAATACTTTGCGGTAGCGGAGGGCCGACCCAAGAGCGTAGCCTGACCCTCAGCTATCCCGTTTCGCAAAGAAAGCTATCCTTGCTGATGTTGTATCTCAATTTTTTCGCAGGCTGTCAGAGAAAATGAGAACAGGTTGCATACTCAAGCTTCAGCAGGCCGCGCAGCCAGTGCCATAAAACGGTGAAGCGGTCCTCCTTTTCCTTCGTCTCAGCTAAGTGACAAGCGCCGCGCTCTCCTCTTTCCCCAGTTCTCCGCTTCCAAGGAGTTGCCATGACTGTCCCTCAGCCCACCTCCGCCTCACCGCCCGTGCCGGTCTTAGAGCTGCGCGGCATTACCAAACGCTTTCCCGGCGTAGTCGCCAACGACAACGTAAATCTGTACCTCAATGCCGGAGAAGTGCTGGCCCTGCTCGGCGAAAACGGCGCGGGCAAGAGCACTGTCATCAGCGTAATGTACGGCCTCTACCGGCCCGACGAAGGCCAAACGCTGGTGAACGGTCAGGCCGTGACCATCAGCAGCCCGGCACAGGCGCTCAAGCTCGGCATCGGCCTAGTACCGCAGCACCCCATGCTGGTGTCCAAGCATTCGGTGGCCGAAAATCTGGCGCTGGGCACCAGCACGGGCCTATTTCCGGCGCGGACGATGGCCGGGCGCATCCGGGAACTGTCGGAAAAATACGGCCTGGCCGTTGACCCGAGCGCCAAAGTTTCACAGCTTTCTCCTGGCGAAAAACAGCGGGTGGAAATTTTGCGCTCACTCCTTCGCGGCGTCAAGGTGCTGATTTTGGACGAACCCACCAGCGTGCTGACGCCGCAGGAAGTGGAGGGCCTTTTCAAAGTGATGAACGAACTCAAAGCCGACGGCAAGAGCCTCATCTTTATCTCGCACAAGCTCGGTGAGGTGCTGGAAATCACTGACAGGGTGACGGTACTACGGAAAGGCAAAGTCACCGGCAATGCCCCCACCGCTGGAGCAAGCCGCGAGAGCCTCGCTGAGATGATGGTGGGCCGCTCGGTCAGCTTTGAGCGCAAACGCATGACTCCGCCGAATCTCTCCAGCGTTCCCGTCCGGTTTGCTGCCCGTAACTTGCAGGCGCTCTCCAGCCGGGGGTTGCCTGCTTTGCGTGGCGTGAATCTGGACTTGCGGGCCGGAGAGATCATCGGCGTGGCGGGCGTGGCGGGCAACGGGCAGAGCGAGTTGGTGGAAGTGCTGGCCGGGCTGCACCACCTTCAAGCTGGAGAGATCAAGCTCGATGGACAGCCGCTGAGCCAGAATGCTCGGGCCATTTTTGAATCCGGCGTGGCCCACATCCCCGAAGACCGCATTCACATGGGCACAGTGCCGAGCATGACGGTGGCCGAGAATCTGGCGCTGCGCGACTACGCCAAGCCCCCACTGGCACGCGGCGCGGTGCGCGACCTCGGGGCACTCGACACCCACGCCAAAAGTATGGTCAAAGCCTTTGACATCAGCACCCCCGGCGTGGACACTCCTTCGCGGCTGCTGTCGGGCGGCAACATCCAGAAAATCATTCTGGCCCGCGAACTCGGTGACAGTTCGCAAAAGGATGGGGCCAAGGTCATTCTGGCCGTTCATCCCACCTACGGCTTGGACATCGGCGCAACCGAGCAAGTTCACCGCACCCTGATGGACGCCACCGAGCGCGGGGCCTGCGTGCTGCTGGTCAGCGAAGACCTCGACGAATTGCTGGCGCTGTCGGACAGTGTCGCGGTGATGTATCACGGCGAGTTGCTGGGGCCGTATCCGGCGGCGACGGCCACCCGCGAAGGCATCGGACTGATTATGGCGGGCGGCGCAGACAGTCGAGGCTTGCCGCACGGCGCTGGCCCCGGCGACCTGACCGAGAATGCCGGGCCGGACGAAGTCAACCACACGCGGGGGCTGAAAGCGTGATCCGCTTCACGCCGATTGCCGACCCCCCACGCGGGCGCGTCGCTTGGGTCACGTTGGGGGCGCTGGTGTTTGCCTTAGTCGTCGCCGGGCTGATCTTCTGGCTGGCTGGAACCAATCCATTCGAAGCCTACGCCGCCATGCTTCAGGGCACCGTCAGCGATTGGAGCGGGTGGGCCGAGGTGCTGCGGAGAGGCACGCCGCTGCTGCTGATCGGCATTGGTCTGACGCTGGCGTTCCGGGCACAGTTTTTCAATATCGGGGCGGAAGGTCAGCTTCTGCTGGGGGCAGTCGCGGCGGGCGGGATCGCGCTGTTCACGCCGCTGCCGCCGCTGCTGATGCTGCCCACCATGTTTGTGGGCGGCGCTCTGGCAGGCGGGCTGTGGGCAATCATCGCCGCGCTGCTCAAAACCCGCCTCAAGGTCAATGAAATCCTGACCACCCTGATGCTCAACTACGTGGCCACTTATCTGCTGATTTACCTGATCAACGGCCCCTGGAAAGGCAAGAACGTGCGCGGCTTCATTTACTCCGATGACTTCCCTGATTTTGCTCAGCTCCCGACCTTGCCAAATACTCAAGTTGGCTGGCCCACTTTGCTGCTGGGCGTGCTGCTGGCGGTGGGCCTCCAGTGGTTTCTGAGCCGCAGCACCGGGGGCTACGAGCTGCGGGTCACGGGCGAGAATCCCGAGGCGGCCCGCTACGCCGGAATCAGCGTCAACAGCGTGCTGTTCAAGATGGCCATGATTACTGGTGGCGCGGCGGGTCTGGCGGGCGTGGGCGAGGTGGCGGGCATCCATCACAAACTGCTGGAACCCAGCCAGATTTCCTCGGGCTACGGCTTTACGGCTGTCATCGTGGCGTGGTTGGCACGCGGGAACCCACTGCTGTGCCTCATTACCGCGCCGCTGATGGGCATCATCCTGGCGGGCGGCGACGTGCTGAAAATCAATATGAACCTGCCATTCCGCATCACCGACGTGTTTTCTGGCGTCATTTTGATGAGCCTGATTGCCAGCGAGATTTTTGTAAAAAACCGGATCAAGTTTGGAAAGTGAGTTCAGCGAAGATCTCCACTCTTTATCCCCCACTCAAGGAGTCACATGGATGAAATTCTAAATGCCCTGCTCCGCGCCCTCGCGTTCGGCACGCCCCTGTTGCTCGCCTCGCTCGGAGCCGTCATCAACGAGCGGGCAGGCGTGGTCAACCTCGGCGTGGAAGGCATGATGGCGCTCGGCGCTCTGGCGGGCTTCGCGGTGGCTTACGGCGACGGCTCACCCGGCAGCGGCAGCATCTGGCTGGGTATTCTCGCGGCGATGGCGGCGGGTGGGCTGGCGGCGCTGCTGCACGCTTTCGTCACCATTACCCTGCGGGCCAATCAGTTCGTGTCGGGCCTGAGCCTGACTTTGCTGGGCCTGGGCGTGGCGGGGCTGCTCGGCAAAAAGTACGAGGGCTTTCCGCTCATCGGGCAGCCCAACCAGTGGCCCTTTACCATCGGGGCCATCGTGCTGGCGCTGCTGCTGGCCTTCTGGCTGACCAGCACCCGCGCGGGCCTGACCTTACGCTCAGTGGGCGAAAACCCCGCCGCCGCCGACGTGCTGGGTCTGAATGTCAACCTGATCCGCTACGGCGCAGTGGCCTTTGGAGGTGCGATGGCGGGCCTGGCGGGCGCGTATCTGTCGCTGGTCTACCGCCCCTCCTGGACAGATGGCATGACGGCGGGCCTCGGCTGGATCGCGGTGGCGCTGGTGATTTTCGTCGGTTGGAGTCCGCTGCGGGCCATTTTCGGCTCCATTTTCTTCGGGCTGCTGTACTACCTGCAATTTCGGCTTCAAGGCAAAACCTTCATTCCCACCGAATTTTTCTCGGCCATGCCTTACTTGCTGGTCATCATCGTGCTGGCCTTGGCGGGCCTGCGCGGGCAGCAGGGAGCCGCGCCCGAAGCCTTGGGTAGACCGTACACGCGTGGCGAAAGGTAAAACGCGCCTCGGCAGTGCTGGCCCATCAGATACTTTCCCCAAAATACTCTACATTAAGCTAAGATTTAGATTCCCGCTCATCTTTTTTCAAGGAGAATCCATGAACAAGATTCAAAAGCTGCTCACGCTGGCCCTCGCCCTCACCGTTGCCTCTGCTGCCACTCAGGCGGGCGCACAAGACGCCAAGCTCAAAGCCTGCTTCATCTACGTCGGCCCCACCGGTGACATCGGCTGGAGCTACGCCCACGACCAGGGCCGCAAAGCCGCCGAGAAGGCGCTGCCTTGGCTGGAAACCCAGTACGTAGAAAGCGTGCAAGAAGGCCAAGCGCTCCCGGTCATTGACCGGCTGGCCAAGAACGGCTGCAAAGTGATTTTCACCACCTCTTTCGGCTACATGGATGACACCCTGGCCGCTGCCAAGAAGTACCCCGGTATTATTTTTGCCCACAATGCCGGTTTCAAGCGCAACCCCAACATGGCCACCTACATGGCCGACTTCTATCAGGTCTACTACCTCAACGGCCTGGCTGCTGGGGCGCTGACCAAGAGCGGCAAGGTGGGCTTTGTCGGCACCTTCCCGATTCCCGAACTCAAGCGCCACCTGTCGGCCTTTGCGCTGGGCGTCAAGGCGGCCAATCCCAAAGCCAATGTCAATGTCAAGTGGATCAACTCCTGGTTTGATCCGGCCAAAACCCGCGAGGCCAGCGAAGCGCTGCTCTCCGAGGGCGCGGATGTGCTGACCAGCGCCGAGGACTCCGCCACCGGCGTCCAGACTGCCGGAGCCAAGAACATCCCGACGTTTAGTCACTACAACCCGATGCTCAAATTCAGCCCCGACAATGTCGTGAGCGGCCACGTCGTTCACTGGGACAAGATTTACATCGATTTCCTGACCAAAGTTCACAACGGCACCTACACCAACAAAAACCTCGCCAACGTGGATTACTGGTGGCTGCTGAGCAAGGGAGCCGTCGAGATGGGCGCGGACAACGGCCTGCCCTTCAACGCCAAGTTCGTGCCGCAGCTCAAGGCCGCCAAGATGATGGTCGGCGGCAAGTCGGTCAGCGTGTATGACCGGATTATGGCGCTCGACACCGAGATGGAAAAGGGCGGCAAGTTCGACCCTTTTACTGGCCCGATTAAAGACCGCAACGGCGTGGTGCGCGTGGCTGCCGGTAAGACCATGAGCATTGCCGACCTCAACAGCATGTCGTGGGTCGCGCCCGGCGTGGTGGGTCAGGTCGCCGACGAGCCTAAAAAGTAAGGAGTACTAAGCACGAAAAAGCGCTGGGGCCTGTGCCTTCAGCGCTTTTTCGTGTTTGTTATGGGCTCAGCCCGTGTAGTCCTCGTCCGTCACCTTGTCCAGCCAGACGGTCTGACCGGCTTGCAGCGCGAAGTGCGACATCACCGAGTCGGGGGCCGCGCCGTGCCAGTGCTCCTCTCCGGCTTCAACGGTCACGATGTCTCCGGCCTGAAACGACATTACCGGCCCGCCGCGCTTTTGCGCCCGCCCGCTGCCGCTGACGATCAGCAGGGTTTGGCCGTGTGGGTGGGTGTGCCAGGCGGTGCGTGCGCCGGGCGTAAAGGTCACGCGCATGACTTCGGAGGTCAGGGGCTGCATCCAGACTGGGCCAGTAAAATAGGCTTCGGGTCCGGGGCGGGCGGGCAACTCTAAGCTGGCACTGTGTTTCATAGCCGTTAGCATAGAGCAACAAAAAGCGGCTTTCACGTTTCAGGTGAAAACCGCTTTTTGTTTTGAAACTCTGGGTGGTGCCGAAGAGGGGATTTGAACCCCCACGCCTCGCGGCGCTAGTCCCTGAAACTAGTGCGTCTACCAATTCCGCCACCTCGGCATTTCAGGCTCAGTTAGCTTACAAGTGCTCCACGGGCTTGTCAAGCGGGCTAAGCGACTTGGCTGATGGTGCGCCGTAAAGGACACTTCACCGTCTTCTCGTTTGGCTGACAAGCAAGTGGGCCATACTGACCTCCTCCCCACTTCACTCTCACTTGACCAGGAGGCCACTGCCCATGACCGATCCTCCCTCTGCGCCCGCCACCGAGCCGACCAATATGCCCGCCCCGTTGCCGGAAAGAATGCCCGGAAACGCGGGTGTGCCGGTTTATGATCCGCCAGTCAACCCCGACACGCCGGGAATGCCAGAACCCAATCCCAGCCAAAACGACGATTTGCCGGGAATGCCCGGACTACCGGACGGAATGCCTGCCATGATCTGAAGCAAGTTCAATACAGCGTTTTTGTGCGGCTCAGCGCCCTCCACTTGGTGAGGGCGCTTTTTTTTGGCTGATCCCAGAGTGTTGATCTCAGAGTGCTCTCACCGCAACATTGTCAGCGGGCCTCAAGCACCCCGCTCAAAAGGCTGGCATAATGGAGCGAGTTATGCGCTCTATCACTGTTGGCACGAGGGGTTCGGCGTTGGCCCTCGCACAAACCCGCTGGGTTGTGGCCCGCCTCAAAGAAGAATGGCCGGAAACCGAATTTCGCATCCAAACCATCCTCACCAAGGGAGACCGCAACCGGGCCAGTCTGGAAAGCATGGCCGCCCAAGGGGACAAGGGGTTTTGGGTCAAAGAAATTGAAGACGCCCTGCTACAGAGCCGCATTGATATCGCGGTTCACAGCCTCAAGGATTTGCCCACTGAGCAGCCTGAGGGCCTGGAGATTGCCAGCATTCCGCAGCGCGTAGACGCCCGCGACGCTCTGGTCGGCAAGGAGGGCATGAAAAAGCTTGCCGAGTTGCCGCAGGGGGCCCGGATCGGAACGAGCAGCGTGCGCCGCAAAGCGTTCCTGAAGGCGTTTCGGCCTGATTTCGAGGTGGTGGAGCTTCGCGGCAACGTGGATACTCGCCTCGCTGCGCTGGCTGGCCCCGAATACGACGCCATCATCTTGGCGGCGGCGGGCCTGATCCGCAGCGAACTGCGAAACCGCATCGACGAGCTGATTGACCCCACCATCCTGTTGCCTGCGCCGGGTCAGGGCGCACTGGCGCTCGAAACCCGCAGCGACGACGATCTGGGCATCGAGGTGGCCTACGCCATCCACGACCTGAGCACCGACGACCGCACCACCGCCGAGCGCGAGTTTCTGGCTGGACTCGGGGCAGGCTGCATGGCCCCGGTGGGCGCAATGGCGACCCTCAAGAGCGGCGTGCTGACCCTGCAAGGCTGGGTGGCCGCGCTCGACGGCAGCAAGGTTATTCAGGGCAGCACCCAGGGTGACCCCGCCGAGTGCGCCGACTTGGGCGCAGAACTGGCCCAGGACATGCTCAAGCAGGGAGCCAGCGCCCTGATTGACGCCGCCCGGGGATGAGCGCCAGAAAAGCTCCAGCGGGCGCGGCCAAGACCCAAAGTTACCGCGCCGCTTATCAGCAGCTCAACAGCATCGCCGCCGAGTTGGAAGCGGGCGAAACTGACCTCGATAAAGTGCTGCCGCTGCTGACTCAGGCGCAGGCCGCCTACGAAATCTGTAGGGAGCGCATCGACGCACTGAGGGCAGCGCTGGACGAGACTGCGCCGCTGGGTACCGAGTTGGAACAAGACGCAGCCGACTCGACCGAAGCTGTGAAAGACGACTCCGACGATGACGACGATTTGTATTTCTGAGCAACTTGAGTGCCGCCCCCAGGCGTGATACAATTCTGCGCTGATGCCCTGCTTTTTTGGCGGGTGCTTTCTCCGAAGCCTTCTTCACCTCTTGCCACTCGGCAAAGCGTGACTGAACAGGCCGGAGTCACAAGGGAGCCAACACGATGTTTGCAATTATCCAGACCGGCGGTAAGCAGTACCGCGTAGAGGAAGGCGACGTAATCCGCGTCGAGAAACTGAGCGGCGCAATGGGCGACAAGCTCGACCTCAAGGCCATGATGATCGGTGGCGAGCAAGTCCTGTTCGGCGAAGACGCTGCCAAGTTCACCGTTATGGCCGAAGTTGTCGATCACGGCAAGCTCAAGAAAATCTATATCCGCAAGTACAAGAGTGGCGTGCAGTACCGCCGCCGTACCGGCCACCGCCAGCAGTTCACGGCCATCAAGATCACCGGCATTCAGGGCTGAGGCTCTAAAGCCGCGAACATCGGATGAAGTGAGGGTCTTCCTCACCCATGCACCAGAACCCCCCATCAATTGACTTTAGAGAGGACACCAACATGGCTCACAAGAAAGGCGTAGGCTCGTCCAAGAACGGGCGCGACAGCAATCCCAAGTACCTCGGCGTTAAGAAATTCGGCAGCGAAAAAGTGCTGGCCGGTAACATCTTGGTTCGCCAGCGCGGCACCAAGTTTAAAGCGGGCGTCGGCGTCGGCATGGGCCGCGACCACACCCTCTTTGCGCTCGTGAGCGGCGAAGTGGTGTTTGCCAACAAGGGCAACAAGGGCCGCTTTATCAGCGTGTTGGCCCCCGCCGTTCAACTCGCCGCCGACTGAAATCAAGTTACATTCAGGCGGCTTGAAGAGGTTGAGAACGCCGGGCCACGCGCTCGGCTTTTTTTGGCCTCAGGCGCTCCGCCTTAGGTATTTTCTAGCGCTTCACCGCACCACAGCTTCACGGAGTATTTATGGCCTTCAGAGACATATTAGAAATTGAAGTCATCGGCGGCAACGGCGGCGACGGTTCGATGAGTTTTCACCGCGCCAAATACATGGAAAAAGGCGGCCCCGACGGCGGACACGGCGGCAAAGGCGGCAGCATCATCTTGCGGGCGGTGGAAGGCGTCGAGAGTTTGGAGCGCCTGCTGGGCCGCCGCAAATTCAAGGCTGGTACCGGCAACGGCGGCGAGGGACGCCTGCGCAACGGCTCAGACGCCGAAGACATCATCATCGATGTGCCGGTCGGCACCACTGCCTTCGACGCTGAAACGGGCAAAGCGGTGGCTGATTTGATCACGCCCGGCCAGCTCAAAACAGTCGCCAGAGGCGGCGCGGGCGGGCGCGGTAACAGCGTCTTCGCTTCCAGTACCCGGCAAGCTCCGCGCTTTTCCGAGATCGGGGTGCGCGGCCAGAAGCGCAAACTCCGCTTGGAGCTGCGCCTGATTGCCGACGTGGGCCTGGTGGGCTATCCCAACGCGGGCAAGTCCAGTTTGTTGGCGGCCTTGTCGAACGCCAACCCGATGATCGCCGCTTATCCGTTTACCACCCTTTCGCCCATTTTGGGCGTCGTCAGCGCCAAAAACGACGAGGAGCGCCTGACGCTGGCCGACATCCCCGGCATCATCGAGGGAGCCAGTGAGGGCAAAGGGCTGGGCTTGGAGTTCCTGCGCCACATCAGCCGCACCCGCATGTTGGTGTATGTCCTGGACGTGGCGGTCGATCCGGCCCGCGAGTTGCAGGCTCTGCAAGCCGAACTCCGCAGCTACGATCCGAGCTTGCTCGACAGCATGGCGCTGATTGCACTGAACAAAATCGATACGGTGGAAGAAGACGTGGCGATGATGGCCGAAGACGAGCTGGCCAAGTTCGGTTTGCCGGTCTTGCAGGTCAGTGCCGCCGAGAAAATGGGCCTCACCGAGCTGCGCCTGGCCCTCTTCGAGCTACTGCCTTCCCGCGAGCTGTGGGCGCAGACCCACGCGCTGGAAGTCGAGAGCGACTTGATCGTGGTGCCCGCACTGGAGCTCGAACTGCGCGAGGAAGCCGACAAAGACGGCCAAGTCGAGCGCATCTGGATGGTCAAGGGCGGCGGGTTCGAAGAAAAGATCGAGCGCTTTGCCCGCCACCTCGAAGACGCCGCCGAATACTTGTCGGGGGTGTTCAAGCGTCAGGGCCTTTACAACGCGCTCAAGCGGGTCGGAGCACGTGAAGGTGACAGTGTCGACATCGGGGGGCTGCGTTTCGAGTATTTTGAAGACAATGACGATTCTCGCCGCTGATGTTCTTTATTCGTCTGCCGTGAAGCCCGCTTTTTTAGGGTCGTCTGAAGGGCTTCTGAGTCAAACGGCGCTATACTTGAGCGATGCAGTCGTGGCCTTTCCACCTTCCATCATGCTTCACTCGGCCGTGACTCGGACGCCCCCCGCCCCGCGCCCGTTGGCGGATTTGGCCGAGTGGGAAAGCAGGGCACGCTTGATGGTCAAAGCCCGCCGCTACGATCATGTGGTGCGGGTGGCGGACTTGGCTTATCAAATTGCGCGGGCCAACCGCTTAGATGCGGACAGGGCTTATTTGGCGGGCATTTTGCACGACATCGCCCGTGATTTGCCTGACAGCGAGCTTTTGCGCCTCGCGCCGCCGGAAGTGCCGATTGACGCCGCGCATCCGCTGGCGCTGCACGGGCGGGCAGCCCGCACGCTGTTGGGGCGTTGGGGCTACCGTGACGAGGTGGTGCTGCGGGCCGTCGAAGACCACACCACCGGCCCCCGCAGCGCTTGCTCGGTTTCGGCCTGTGTGTATGTCGCCGACGTTTCGGAGCCGGGGCGGGGCGTCAACCAGCACATCCGTGAACTGGCGATGGTGGACTTGGAAGGCGCTTTGGCACTGGCGATCAGCTCCAAGGTGCATTACCTGCAGGCACGCGGTATTCCGGTGCATCCGCGCACGCTCTCGGCGTATCAGGGCCTGCAAGAGCGCGGCGCACTGCCTCCCAGCGCATGAAGAGTCAACCGGCCCAGCGGCAAGGAACCCAGCGCCAGGAAACGCGGCGGCGCTGGCTTAGGCCGTTGCAACTCTCCCTGCTGACGCTCGCGGCGCTGTGCGGCGGCGGCTACTACGCCCTGAGCGCCAGTAACGGTCAGGGCGGCGGCAGCAATGTGGTGCTGAGTGGCAGCTTGCCCAATTTTACCTTGCTGTTGGCGGGACGTGACGTGATTTACTGCTACTACCACCAGCCCTGCAAAGACCAAAATCAGCGCAAGGGCGTCATTCAAACCGCCAACACCGACACCTTGATGCTGGTCAAGGTACAGGGCAAGCGGGTCAGTGTGCTCTCGATTCCGCGCGATACCAATGTGGGCGACTTCGATCCCAAGAAATCTGCCGCCGAGCAAAAAGTCAACGGCAAATACTGGGATGGCGGGCCGCAGGCACTGGTCAGCGCGGTGGAAACCATTACCGGTGAGCGGGTAGACAATTACCTGATCGTGCGAACTGAGGAAGCCGCGCGGGTGATCGACGCACTGGGCGGCCTCGACGTCAACGTTCCGGCGGGCGGCATCGAGTGGATCGACAAAGCGGCAGGCGTGAATCTCAAGCTGGCGGCGGGGCCGCACCACTTGGAAGGCCAAGAAGCGGTGTGGTACTTGCGCGTCCGCAAAGGTTTTGGCGACGATTACGGCCGAATCGACCACCAAAAGCAGGCGCTGAGCCAACTCGCCAGCAAGCTGACCACCCCGGGCGGCCTGAGCGCTGTTCCCACCATCCTCAGCGTGATGAACGGCGTGGAAACCAACCTCGATCCCACCCTCCTCACCACCGTTCAGCCGGTGCTTTCGCAGTTCAAGCTCAGCTTTGCCACCTTGCCCACCGACACCATCCGCCGCAGCTTTAACTTGGCGGTCAACCGTGAGGAGCTGGCCAAAGTCTGGGGCAACTCCCTCAAGGCCGAGCCAAGTAGCGCCGTGACCATCTTGCTCGAAGATGCCAGCGGCGCAGGCCTCGGCCCGCCGATGGTGGACGCCCTTCACGCGGCGGGCTACCCCAATGTGCGGCTGAGCACTTTGCCCAAAATAGGTGAGCGCAGCCAAGTCTTTACCCAGTCCGACGTGGAAACCGCTCAAAATATCGCCGACCAACTCAACTTGCCCAGATTGCAGGGCGAACGCTTTCCGGTCGCGGCGGGCCAGATCGGCGTGCTGCTCGGTGGCGACGCGCCGCAACTCTTCGCCGCCCTTAACCACTTTACCCCTGCGGCCAGTTCACCCGCTCCCTAACTTTTCTTCTGGAGTTTTCATGACCAAAGTACCTTCTGCCGCCCACACTTCAACCGACGCCTCGACCGATTCCCTCTTGCCGCAACTGCGGGCCATCGTGGACGCCGCCCGCGAGCGCCGCGCCGAGGACGTGGTGGTGCTCGACCTGACCGAAGTCAGCACCACCCTCGAATATTTCGTGATCTGCACCGCCACGGCGGGCCTGCAGCTCAACGCCGTGCGCGAGAATGTCCGCACCAAAGCGGTGGAAGCTGGATTTTCGCGCCCCACCGTCGAAGGCCCCTCGGAGCGCTGGTTGCTGCTGGCCTTCGGAGCCAGCGTCGTGGTGCATATCATGACCAAAGAAGCCCGCGAATACTACGACCTCGAAGGCCTGTGGAGCGACGCCAACAAGCTGGATTTTCCCGAAAACGTGGTCTGAATTTTTTGAAATCCTGTTAAAGCCGCCCCGACCTTCAAAGCGGCGCGGACGTTCCGGCTTGTGCCAGCACGTCCTGCGCCGCTTTGACGTGCATTTCTTCGACCATCCGGCCCCGCACCGTCACCAAACTTTTGCCCTCTCGGCGGCCCGCTTCCCAGGCATGCAGCAGTTCGTGGGCGGCCTCCACCTCGGCTGGGCTGACTCCGAAGCTGCGGTTGGCCGTCTCCACCTGCGAGGGGTGGATCAGCGTTTTGCCGTCAAAGCCGAGAGCGCGGCCATCTAAGCACTCGCGCTCAAAACCCACCGTGTCGGTAAAGGTGTTGTAAACGGCGTCCAGCACGCCTTTACGGTGGGCGCGGGCGGCCAGCACCACCGCGCTGAGGGCAAAAAGCAGCGGCGTGCGCTCTGGGTCTGGGCCGGTTCGCAGGTCGTGGGCGAGGTCGTTGGCTCCCACGATCAGGCCCGCCACGCTCTGCTCGGCGGCGAGGTCGGGGGCGGCCAGCACGCCCCGCGCCGTCTCGATCATCAGCCACAGCGGCACGCCCAGCGTCATGCTGCGGGCCACTCCCGCTTCCTCGACTTTGGGCAGCACCAAGCCGTCGGGTTTTTCGCACAGCACGGCTTCTTGGTCGGCCTGTTCCCAAATGCTGCCGGAAATGTTGAGGCGCACCCATACCGGACAGGGAAAGCCCTCCCGCAGCGCGGCGCAGATATTTTCACGGGCCTGTTCTTTGTGTTCGGGAGCCACCGCGTCTTCCAAGTCCAGAATAATCACGTCCGCGCCGAGCGTGCGCGACTTGGCAATGGCGCGGGGCTTGTCGCCGGGAACAAAGAGAGCGCTGCGGGGACGCTTCATTGTGGCCGCGCCGTGTGGGAGGGCGCTGGGCGGGAACGGGCCGCGCTTGAAACGAGCAGGAAGGGAAGCAGCGCCAGCCAGTGCCGCCAGTTCAGGCGAGAACGTTTGTGCATGACGCTCAGGGTAGACGCCGGGGCTGAGAAAGTGAACGCTTTCAGTGGGGAGAACATTTATTTCTGGCGAGTTGGTTAAGCTTTCACTTTGAGTTCCCGCACCTGCGCCGCGAAGGCCCGAATCTGCTCGTCGGTCGGCTGGGGGCCGTAGCGCAGCAGCTGGTACTCGCCGATCAGGGTTTCAATGTGCTCGGCGTGTTGCGGGTAGCGCTCGGCAGCCCGCGCTGCGTAAGCGCTGGCGGGTTCCTGCGGCGCTCGGGGCAGCGAGAGGCGGCGGGCAAGCAGGGCGTAGGCGGCGCTCAGCGGCTCCTGCGGCGGGCGGCGGCGCAGGAGCATCGGCACGAAAGCCAGCCCGATGGCCAGCATGCCGAACACCGTCAGTTTCCAGTCACCAAGCTCGCCGAGGCCCAGCTTGGCAAACAGTTGGCGCTGCTGAGCGCCGTCGTAGCCGATGACCCAGGTGTTCCAGAGGTTTTGCAGCGCGTCGAGGCGCAGGCTCAGGCCGCCCAGCCAGCCGAGATTGCCACTGGCCAGCCCTGGAGCGCCGCGCAAACTCGAAACACCCCTTTCGATGCGGTCAGGCGAAACGGTGGCGGTGGGATCAACCCGCACCCAGCCTTGCCCAGCCAGCCAGACTTCTGTCCAGGCGTGGGCGTTGGCCTGGCGCACGATCAGGTAGCCCCCGTTGGGCTCAGCTCCCTGATAGCCGGTGACTACCCGCGCCGGAACGCCCGCCGAGCGCATCATGATGGCAAACGAGCTGGCGAAGTGCTCGCAAAAGCCGCGCTTCGTTTCAAACACGAAAGCGTCCATCCCATTGACGCTGGGAAGGGTCGGTGGGTTGAGGGTATAAGCGAAACTGCCCGCCGCAAACACGTTCAGCCCCGCCTTGACCCGCTCGAGGGGCGGCAAATTCAGCCAAGTCTTGGCCAACTCACGGATGCGCGGATTGCTGCGGTCTGGAAGCTGCAAGTTGCGCTCCAGCCAAAACGAATCGGCGTTCAGGCCATAGCGGTAGGCGGTGGCAGCGCTTAGTTTAAAGAGGGTGCGGCTGCCAATCCGGCTGGGCTTGATGACTTGCAGGTTTTGGGTGATGGCCGTGCCGGAAGGCAGCGAGGCGGGGGCGTCGAGGGCCAGCACCCAGGTGCGCTGGCTGGGTTCTGCTGTCAGGGTGTAGTTTTGGACGGGGCCAAGTGCCTGCACGTCTGGTAGCGCCCGCTGCTCACGGCCCAGCCGCCACGTTTCGCCGTCAAAAAACTCCATCACCGGGCCGCGCCAATATAAATTGCTCGGCGGCGGCGCTTGGCCCTCAAACTGCGCCCGGAACGCCACCTCGTCGCTGAGCGCGAGGCTGCTGATGCTGCCCGGATTGACGCTGTCGGACAAGCCCGAAGCGTTTTGGCCTTTGCTGCTCACCGGCATTTGCCACAGCGGGCTGTCAGGGCGCGGAAACAGCACGAACAGCGCGGCGGCCAGCGGCAAAGCTTGCAGCAGCAGCACCCCCGCCGAGCGCAGCGGCCCAAAGGGAGCCAGCAGCCCCGCCTTACTCAGGCCGAATGCGGGGAGGCCGGCCAAGCTCTTGGGCCGCTCCAGTAAGCTCACTCCCGCCGAGAGGGCCAGCATGGACAGCATCGCGTGAACGGCGGTGAGGGTGTCCTGCACGTAAAAAAAGTGGGTAACGGTCAGGAAAAAGCCCAGCAAGCCCAGCGCCTGCACGTCGCGCCCGCTGTGGGTTTCCAGCGCTTTGAGACTGGTCAGCACCACCAAAATGGCCGTGCCACCGTCTCGCCCCAGCAGGGTGTCGTAGGTTTGGTTAAGGCCCCAGCCTGCCGCCGCCACCACCAGCAGGGAGAGCAGGGTTTGGGTCAGGGTGGGCAGAGCGGGAACGCGGCCCAGCCCCAGCGCGGCGCGGTAAGCCAGCAGCGCCGCGAACAGCAAACTGGCCCACCACGGCATCCGTGACACATACGGCGCGGCGCACAGCAGCAGCGCAGCCAGAGTGGTCAGCAGCGCGGGCAGCGGGGCGGCAGGGTCAGTGGGCCGCTTGAGACTGCGGCTTCGGCTGGGCCAGTTGAGGGTGGTCATCGGCGCTTCCTCCCCGTGGACTGGTGAGCAGCAGCGGGCGGCTGATCGGGGACGTTCTCAGCTGCACGGTAAAGTGCCAAGGCGCTGAGGGCACGGCGGGCCTGCGTTTCGCCGCTGCCTTCTTCCAGCTTCAGACTCGGCAACTCCAAGCGGTAGCGGGCGTCTTGCTGGCGGGCCTGCAAAACCCAGGCGCTCAGGCGCGATAAGCGCTCCTCGGTGTTCAGGCCGCGTAACTCGCTGTAGCTCAGGCGCAAGGTAAAGCTGGCGGGCGCGTCAAAGAGTTTGGTTTGGAGCTCACCGAGGCGGGCCGATTGCCGCCACGCCACTTGCCTAGGCGCGTCACCCGGCAGATAAGGCCGGATGCCCGCGAAATCCTCTTGCCCACTTAGGCGTTTTTCGCCGCTGCCTTCGCCGACTTTGCTGCTGGGCAGCGGCGGCGCGTCCTCCTCAGGGGCCGGATACACCAGCGCTTCGGCGCTCAGCAGCGGATAGGTCACGCCGCGCCAAAGTCCCAGCGGGTCGCGGCCTTCCAGCCGGAGGCGCGGCAGCAACAGCGGGCCACGCTTGGGCGCGAAAATCAGCACTTCGGCGCGGGTTTCGGCCTCTGAGGGTACGTCGAACAAACAGATGGCCGCCGAACGCGGGCGGTGGGCACGCAGTCTTAAGCTGCTGCGAATCTGCTTGGACGGATTTTGCACCCGCACAGCAAAAACCGCGTCTTGTCCAGCCCAAGCGCTCCCGGGCGGCGCGGCACTGAGGGTCAGCCCGCTGAGGCTGCGCGAGGCCGACACCGCGCCCACCACCCACAGGCCCAGCATCAAAAAAGTCACCAGATAGCCGAGGCTCAGTTGGTAATTGACGCAGCCGATCAGCGTTAGCAGCGCCGTGAGGAGAAACGCCGCGCCGAAGCGGGTCGGGTAGACACGCGGTCCTTTGGAAAAGTGGGTGGCGGGCGCAATAGTGACGCCCTGCCCGGTATCGGCGTTGCCATCATCGCTGGCCCACTCGCTCACGCGCTCGCGCAAGCTGCTGGAGAGGGGCCGAGGGGGAGTGGTGCTGGCAGGGCGCTGGGTCATGGAGTTCCTTAGAGAAGAGGGTGGGAGATCAGGTCTGCTGGGTTGTTGGCGCTTGAGTCAGCAGCGCTTCAAGCTGAGCGGCCGCTTCGTGTGCGCCCATCAGTTTGGCCGCGTCCACCACCGAGAGGCCGCCCACGTCTCGGGTCTTTAGGTCGGCTCCGCTGGACAGCAGCAACTCCAGCATCTCCAAGCGGTTAAACATGGCGGCCATCATCAGCGCGGTTTTTCCGGCGGGCCCGGACGTTTCGGTGTCGGCTCCGTGCGTAAGAAGGAGCTTGGCCATCGCCAAGTCGCCTTTGTAGGCCGCGCCGACCAGCGGGGTTTGCCCTTGGTCGTTGGCCAGTTCGGGGTCAGCGCCTGCCAACAGCAGGTGCCGGGCCGCTTCCAGGTGGCCGTGATAGCTGGCCAGCATCAGTAAGCTGTCACCCTTCTGGTTCCTGATATTGGCCGGGAGGCCCTTTTTCAGTAGTGGGGCGAGCTGCTCGGCGTCTCCGGCCCGCACCAGTTCAAAGACAGCCTGAAAAAAAGCCAGCGTTTCAGGGTTGGGGGCAGGCGATTGGGGAGTGGCTGACTTGGGGGCGGACAAATCGGGGTTGGGCGTCATTGGGTGGCTCCTTGCAGGGACTTGGGGCGAAAATCAAAACCAGTATGGCCACTGCTCCCGCCCGTATCTGAGCCGCTTCTCACCCTTCCCGCCACACGTTTACCAGCTCTCCTTAAGGAATCGCCACCGTTGCGAGGAGCTGGGCGGCCACCGCCGGACTGGCGGCCCCGCTGGAGCGGCCCAGCAAGCGGTGCGCGGCTACGCTGCCGAATACCGCCCGCACGTCTTCGGGCAGCGCGTGTTGGCGGCCTGCGAGCCAGGCCCACGCCCGCGCCGCCGAGAGCAGGCCCAGCGCGGCGCGGGGACTCAGGCCGGTCTGCACGTCGGGGTGCAGGCGTGAGGCGGTCACGAGGGCCAGTACGTAATCGGCCAGCGCTCCCGACACGTAAACGGCGGCTGCGGCCTGCTGAGCGGCCAGCAGCGCTTTGGGCATCAGCACGGCGCTCAGCTGGCGGGCCGCGTCTCGGCGTCCGCCCGCCAGCAGCAGCTCACGCTCGGCGCGGGGGTCGGGATAGCCCAGCGAGACGGTCATCAAAAAGCGGTCGAGTTGTGATTCGGGCAGCGCGAAGGTGCCGAGCTGCGAAGCGGGGTTTTGGGTGGCGATCACGAAAAAGGGACTCGGCAGGGCGCGGGAGGTGCCGCCCTCGCTGACTTGCCGCTCCTCCATCGCCTCTAAGAGGGCCGACTGGGTCTTGGGGGTGGCGCGGTTGATTTCGTCGGCCAGCAGCAGTTGGGTAAAAATCGGGCCTTCGTGAAAACGGAATTCGCGCTGGGCCGGTTCGTAAATGCTGACGCCGAGGAGGTCGGCGGGCAGCAAATCACTGGTAAACTGCATCCGCGAAAAATGCAGGCCGAGGCTGGCCGCTATCGCCTGCGCCAGCGTGGTTTTGCCGACTCCCGGCACGTCTTCGAGCAGCAGGTGTCCGCCCGCCAGCAAACAGGCCAGCGAGAGACGGACTTGCTCGGCCTTGCCCAAGATGACCCGGTCAAGCTGGGCGAGGGTGGCGGCGGCCAGCGGCATCAGGCCCGCCTGTTGCTCCGCTAAGGTGGGAGTGGTTTGTAGCGCGGTCACGGTTTCCTTGAAAAGCAAAAGGGCCGGAAGAAACGGGGGCGGGCGCTCATCCTCGCAGCTTAGCGGTCGTGCTCTGGCAGAATGCTTACCAGCAGTTCTATTCGCCCAGCTTCCTTATCAAAATCAGCTCCTTTTAGACCTGCTCCAACTTTCCCACCTCACGGCCCGCTAAACTCTGAAGCATGATCTCACTTGATTTGAGCGGCAAAACGGCCTTAGTCATGGGCGTCGCCAATGCCCGCAGCCTCGGCTGGGCCATCGCTGAGCAACTTCTCGCGGCGGGCGCACGGGTGGCCTTTAGTTATCAGGGCGAGCGCCTACGCCCCGAACTGGAAAAACTCACTAAAGAGTATCCGGGGGTGCTGCTCCGGCAGGCTGACGCCACCAGCGAAGACGATTTGACAGCCCTGTTTGCCGCCATCAAAGCCGAGTTTGGCCAACTCGACGCGGTGGTTCACGCCATCGGCTTTGCTCCGCGTGAAGCGATGGAAGGCCGCTTCCTCGACACCACCGCTGCCGATTGGAACACCACCCTGTCGGTCAGCGCCTACAGCTTGGTCAGCATGTGCCGCCACGCCGAGCCGCTGCTCACTGAGGGCAGTAGCGTGATCAGCTTGACCTACCACGCCTCACAAAAAGTCGTGCCCAAGTACAACGTGATGGGCGTGGCCAAAGCCGCCTTGGAGGCCGCCACCCGCTACCTCGCCGCCGAAATGGGTGCGAAGGGTGTGCGCATCAACACCATCAGCGCTGGCCCGATGCGTACGATTGCCGCCCGCAGCATCCCCGGCTTTAGCACCATGTACGACCAAGCCGCCAAAGCCGCGCCGCTGGGCCGCAACGCCACCTCGCAGGAAGTCGGTAAGCTGGGCTTATTCCTGCTCAGCGACCTCGCCAGCGGCATTACGGGACAAGTGGTTTACGTGGACGCGGGCAGCAGCGTCATGGCCATGAAAATGGAAAGCTGAGTAGTTTTAAGGCTGACAGGCGTCCACACCTGTTCTGGTGGCGCGGGTAAACTGGCAGCCGTATTTGGCGTCGGCCACCACGCTGGGCGTCAGTACGTCGTCTCCGGCAGGTTTGGGGCCGCCGCTGGCCCACTTCATCCAGTCGTTGAATGCTTCCACGAATTCTGCTCCCACGAATTCGCAGTGCCCAGCCGCCCGAATCGCTCGCTGCACCAGTAGTCCTGAAGTGCCGTTTTTCTGGGCCATTTGAAGGTAATGCTGCTCGTGGGCAAACGGCACGTAAAAGTCGCCAAGCGTGTGCATGGTCAGCACCGGCACCTTGAACTGGGCGTTAATGGCCGGGAGCCAGCGCAGTCCGTCGGCGCGGGGCAAGTTGGCGCTCGGATCGGCGGTGGTTCGCAAAACGGCTTGGTTGTAGGCGACCTCGGCGGCGGTGGGGGTCTGGCCCTGCGTCCAGCGGTACACAGCATTTTGGTTGCCGTAGAAGTTTTTGGTCAAAATGCCGGTGAGGGTGCCGTCCGAGCCGCCGGTACTCAGCACCGCGTTTTGCAGCGCTCCTACCTTGAAGCCGAGTTCAAACACCGGACGCGGCCCGCCAGTCAGGTTCTGTGCAATGTCGCGCAGCCGGGTGCCCTGCACGGTGTTGGGCGTCCAGAGGTCGCCGCTGCTGTCGCTGAACAGCCCTACTTTGATGTCGGGCAGCAAGGTTTGGAAACTGCTGGCCGGGTAGGTGCTGGAACCGTAGCCGCCGAGTTCTTGGGCATTGAGGGTGTAGTCGCCCAGCCACTGAAATTCATACGGTGGGTCGAGTACTCCGCACAGCGGCATCGAGGCAGCGTAATTGACTTTGTGTTTGGCGCTGGCCAGCGTTTCGGTTTCCACGGCGGCGGCGGCGATATTCCCACCCATCGAGACGCCCATGATGTAGGTTGCACTCGGCGCGGGGTACTTGCTCTGTGTCAGCGCCCCGAACTGCTGAGCCAGCGCGTTGGTGTCCTCGATGCCCGACCGCACATCGTAATAGTTAGACGAGTAGCTCGATGCCGCCCAAGCGTAGCCCTGCGAAACCAGATACTCGCGGATGGGGGGCGGCGCAACGGTCAGGGCCGCGCCTGTGCCTGCGTAGCCGTGGGCGTACATCACCAATTTGCCGTTCCACTTTTCCGGCACTTCGATCAGGTAACTAGCCTGTCCGTGCTCACCCGCGTAGAGGCCCTTGTACAGTGTGGCCCCTGCAATGGAGGGCGTGCTGGGCACTGCCGCCGTGAACACCCGCGTATCTTGCTCGCGGGTGGGCTGAGCCGCAGTATTCATAACAGGAGCGCAACTCGACAAGATAAGGCTGCACATCAGTAAGCTGGCGGCGCTGGTACGGGTCAATTTCATGAAACCTCCGAAAAAGTGGGTTTGGTGTCAAAAGCATTAGAAACCTCGCGCAGCCGTCTGTCAAATGCGGAGTCTTTAAGGTGTGTGGCCGTTATTGTGCAATCTTTGGACTGGATGTGTCTTCTTTGTAGGGTTGTTAGCTGGAGGGCTGCGAGCAAGTTTCGGAGGCAGTCCGTCAATTGGTTCAGCGCTGTGCCTTGTTGGTGCGTCATTTGGTCGCCCGCCCAAGACTTAGGCCATAAACCTTCGACCGATCTGCGAGTAAAGTGCGCGGAGCCTTCACACTCCGCTCCTACGCTCCGTTCGTAAGAAAAACGGAGGAAAATCATGAAAGTACTCGCCCTATGCATCGTTGGTGGTCTGGCCCTTGCCGCTTGTAACCAAGCCAGTGTCCCAAGTACGTCGGCCACACATACTTTGCTGCCGCAGACGCAGGCCGGATACAGCGCTCAAGCGGGCAGCTTGGTTCGCAGCGACCTGACGGACGGGACGACCACCACCGTCATTACGGCCACCGGCCTTCTCCCCAACACTGCTTACGCCGCCAACTACTACGGGCTGGGAAGCGTCACCGGCGCGGGTAACTGTGGATCGGGCGGCGCAGTCATCGGCGACTCCGGGACGACTTCCCAGATCGGCAATCAGCCGTTTGCCACCGACGCCAACGGTGCGCTGAGCATTCAGGGAAGCGAAACCACCAGCGGCTTGGCGGGCGCGGCCTACGTCGACGTATACGAAGCGTCCAATCTGGCCACCGTTCCGCTGTGCGCCGATCTGAGTACCAGCAACTGAGGGGTCGACCGCCGCTCTCTACCGTTCAGACAAGATGGACTCCGCTCAGCCGCGCCGTAAACGTGAGAAATCCGGTTGCGGCCTCAAAGGGCGCAGTCTGTCTCAGCCGTTCAGCTGCACTTCGGCCACCTTGCACAGCATTCGGAACATCTGGAACAAGTGGAAGGCGTCGGGGCTGCTGTACCCCACCGTCACGGCGTCGATGCGGGTCACGCCCGGCACGCGCCCGGCTTGGTCGGCCCGCGCTTGGTGGTCAAAGGACAGCTGCACGCTGGCGGGAAACAAAACGGTGAATGGCTGGGCGCTGTGCATGCCCTCAGCGGCTTTTTTCGCGCCCGCCCGAATCTGCCGGCACGCCTCGGCGGGGTGCAGATGCACGGCGCTGAACATGCTCAGGCCTTCTTTGACTGCCACGCCCACCACCTCAGCTCCGACGCTTTCCTGCACCTGCTTGACCGCCACATCGTCGCCGCTGATAAACACCGTCGGCACGCCGTAATGTCCGGCCAAGAGTGCATTGAGGTACGGCTCTCCAGCCTGTACACCATTGATTCTGACGTCGCGCACCGAGCCGTTCCAGGTGTGGGCCAGCGGCGCTCCCTGCGTTCCGGCGCGGGCGTGGTAGCCGACCATCATCAGCGCTCCCACGCCTTTTTCCTGAACACCCTCCACCATGCTCAGCGCCCTATCGTTGCCCGACACGTAGCGCACCCGCTCGTCCAAGTATTCGGGCAAGAGGTTTCTCATGGTGTCGTGCGAGTCGGCGATCAGCACGCCCGCCGCGCCGCCTTCAAAGGCTCCCAGCGCGGCGGCGTTGGCCTCGCGGCTCATCTGGATGCGGGCGCGTTCGTACTCGCTGCCACTCACCAGACCCCCAAATTCCGGCGGGCTGACCTGCACCCATGAGCTGACTCCGCACACGCCTTCCATATCCACGCTGATGACAACATTCATGCCCTGAGCGTAGCGGCTGGGCGGTAAGCTAAGCAAATGACCACAGTACAGACGACGCCATTGCAGCGGGTGGAGGCGGCCCTGGCAGAGAGCTGGCGGGGTTATCCAGGCAAGTGGGCGACCTTTGGCCCGCTGAGCGCCGTCTACGCTGGCCCCGGATTGCCGGTCAACGTTGCCCTGGGAGCGACAGACCAGGAAAACGCGGCGGAAGTTCTGGCGCAGATAGAGGACTTTTACGCACTCCACTCGCAGGCAGCCGCTCTGCTGGTACACTCGCACGCGCATCCGGCACTCTTCACGGCGCTGGCGGCCAGAAACTACCACCTGGATTACTTGCTTCACACCTACGCCCGCACGCTCTCCAGCGCCTCACCTGCTTCGGCCTTTGATGTCGGGGAAATGACGCCCGACGAATGGGCTGAAATCACCCCGCAAGCGTTTGGAGCGGAGAGCCGGGAAATGATGCGGCTGGCGGCGAATGTGCCGGACGTGCTGCGGCTGGGCGTCCGGCGAGATAAACAGTGGGCGGGCTTCGGGGCCGTGACGGTGATGCCGGATGCACAGGGCGGCGTGGCCCTGCTGTTCAGTGCCGGAACGTTGCCTGAGTTTCGGGGGCAAGGTATTCAGTCAGTGCTGCTCGCTGCCCGCCTGCACGTCGCCCGCGAGCAGGGCGCGACACTGGCGGCTGTCGATGTCGCGCCCAACAGCGTCAGCGAGCGCAATGTGAAGCGGGCAGGCTTTGAGATGGTCGGAGCGCGGCTCAATTTCGTTCAGGCTCAATCCTGAAGGCTGTGTCCGGCTGCGCTTAAAGTTGCAATGGCCTCACTCAGTCGCTCACGCTTGACCAGCACATAATCGGTGTCGAACGTGGAGACGGCGAAAATGCCCACCCCGGCGTCCCGCAGAGGATTGAGCACCGCCGTCAGAATGCCAGTGAGGGCAAAATCAAACGGACCATGCAGCTTGAGGGCTACCCAGCCTGCTTGGTGCTGAACGCCTTCCGGCACGAGGCTGGCTTCGCACACCAGCGAGAGTTCATCCTCACTGCGGGTCAAGCTGAAAAAAGAGCCGCTGAGCAGCCCGCTTGGCAAAATGAAATCGGGCGGCCACTGCGCCACCGCAAACTCGGTGGGATCAGCGCCGCCCAAAATGGACAGGGTGAGTCGTGGAAGCTGGTTTTCGTTCACTGCCCCTTGGCCAGCCGCTCCAGCACCAGCCGCGAGACGGTCTTGAGCGTTTCAAAGACGCCACGGCCTTGATCGGCCACCGCTTCATGCCACTGCAACTCGTGCTTGGGGTCAATCACGGCGCGGATCATCTCGGTCGAGAGTGCGCCTTCTAAGTCGCGCTTGTTGATCTGAAGAATCATCGGCACTTCTTTGACGTCGATGCCGTGTTCGAGCAGATTCTCGCGCAAGTTACGCATACTTTCGGCGTTGGCCCTGAGGCGGTTGGGGGCGCTGTCGGCCACAAAGACGATGCCGTCTACGCCGCGCAAAATCAGCTTGCGGCTGGCGTTGTAAAAGACCTGTCCCGGCACGGTGTAAAGGTGAAAGCGGGTCTTGAAGCCCTGAACGCTGCCCAAATCGAGCGGCAGGAAGTCGAAGAAGAGGGTGCGCTCATCTTCGGTGGCCAGACTCACCATTTCGCCGCGCAGATGGCTCGGCACTTTGGAAAAGACCTGTTTGAGATTGGTGGTTTTTCCGGACATGCCGGGGCCGTAATACACGATCTTGCAGTTGATTTCGCGGGCGGCGAAGTTAATGGTACTCACGTCATTCCCCTTTGGGTCTGGCCGCACACGAGGCGGGCGAAACGGTGGCCGAGCAGCAAAACGTCAGTTTGTGGGCACTCTCTTTGTCTAAAACTAAGCGTTGAGCCTCACTTTAGCTTATCTTCAGCCCAGTAGGTCGTCGAGGAGGGCGGTGGCGCTGCTGCCGAAGTCGGCGTCGAATTTGATGGGCGGCGCTTCTTTGAGGTTTTTCATCACCTCGTTGAGGGCCAAGATGGCTTTTTTGGCGTGTAATTTGACACGCCCGAGCGGCACGCTGCTGTCGAAGATGAGGGTCAGGAGGGCCACGTCGCCCACCGACTCCACATAAATCGCGCCTTGTTCGCCTTGGTGAATTTGCTCGCTGAAGGTCCGCTCACCGAGCATGTTGGCCAGCGCGGCAGTCGCGGCGGCGTTGGAGGCCACCAAAGTCGCCACCGAGTCGAGGGCGGGAGGCCTAGGTGCCCACAGCGCTTCTTTGTGAGACAGCACGAAACCCTTGCGGTCGACCAGAAGGCAGTAGCGCACGCCTGTCGCCACGAGCAGGTCTTCGATTTGCGTCTCGACCTGATCAAAGGGTTCACCGTAGAGTGCGAGGGAAGGCTCAATCATCAAGGCGCAGTATAAGTGGGGCGTTCTTACAAGCGGCGCACAGAACTCCTTGCCTTAACTGGAGTGCCGAGTTCGGCGACCCTCATCTGCGGCCAGCGCCGTTCATCACCTTCCTTGGGCCAGCCGCTACACTGCCCAGCGTGAACCGCTTGCCCACTGCCGCCCGCCGCTCCGGCCTGTCTTCGTTCAGTGTGCGCCTCGCTGCGCTGCTTGCGCTGGCCCCACTGACGCTGGCTGCCGCCCGTCCGGTGGTCATCAGCGGCGTGCCGACCAGTCCGGTGATCGAAACCAAGCTGCTCGCAGGCTCAAAAGAAGGCCTGCCGATTTGGTTTTTGCCGCAGCTGGGCCTGCAAACCCGCAACAAGCCGCAGGACGTGTGGCTCAGCTACGGCCCGCGCAGTTTGCGCTACACGCCGCAGGGAGGCTGGGCAGCGTCCGGCTTCGCTCTGCCTGCGCCGCTGCCCGCCCCGGAGCGCTACGGCGCGGGCGGCAGCCTCCACGTGGGCCTAGACGTGCTGCGGGCGCTGGGTGTGCCGCTGGCGGGCAATGCCGAGCAGCTGGATGTGCGGGTGGTGCAGGCCGCCAGAGAAGTGCCGTTGCCGGTGCCGCAATTCGGCTTCAACTTGGCTCCGGCTCCGGCAACGCTCAAAGTGGTGCAGGCCGCCAAGGTGCAGGCGAGTCCAAAGCCGAGTGTGCCGAAACCCAGCACATCAAAACCCAGTGCGTCAAAACCTGACGTGGCGAAACCCAGTGGGGCAAAAATCAGTATCAATCCCACCGCGCTCAAAGCGGTTTCCGCGCCAACCAGCCCACCGCCAGTCAGCCCACCAAAGGCCGCGCCAGAGAAAGTCAAACCTGTGGTCAAGCTGCCCAGTCCGGTGAAGGCAAGTCCTGCTGTGGGCCATTCAGGTTCTGCAAGCCCCCTGGCTACGAGTCCACCGGTCACGAGTTCAACAGCCGTGAGTCCAATATCTGCGAGTCCGGCTGCCGTGAAAGCCGCCGTCAACAAAGCGGTCACCGAGGTGCTGGAACTGCGGGCCGAGGTCGCTCAAAAGCCTTCCTTGCGGAGTGCCAGTATCGAGCCGACACCAATCGCGCCGCCTGCTGGACTGCCTGCGCCTGTTCCAACCTCAATAACGCCGACCCCAGTGGCTCCTCCTCCAGTTGCGCCGACCACGTCCGCGCCGACACCCCTCCCGGCCCCCACCCCTCCCCCACTGCTCAGTGGCCCGAAGATCGTGGGAACGCGCTCCAGCCTCAGCACTGTCCGCAACATTCAGCTTCAGCGCCTGGTGATTGATCTGAGCGGGCCAGCCACGTACAGCGCCAAGAACGAGCGCGGCGGCGTGACCCTCTTTTTGCCGCAGGTGAGTGCCGACCCCAACGTGCAGACCCTAGACAGCGGCGATACCCTGACCCTCGCGCCCGATAGCAACGGCGTGACAGTGCGGCTGGATGCGGGCGGCGGCCAAAGCCAAGTCAGCGCCCTCAACGACCCTGACCGGATCGTGATCGACACGGCGACCAGCCTCAGCGCCGATGTGCCGCCGCCGATCAACCCGGACGCTTTGCCAATCGGCGTGAGCCTAAAGGCGTTCGGTGGCCTGTCACTGCTGAGCTTTGATCCGGCCCAGTTTACGCCGCGTGTGGTGGCCGCTCCGGTCGGCGTGGCCCTGAACGTCTCGGAGCTGGTGCGGCGGGTCGGCGGTGTGGCGGGCGTCAACGGCGGTTATTTTGATCCGCCCAGCAGCTTGCCGGTGGACTTCGTGGCGGCGGGCGGCAAGCTGCTGGCGGCCAGCTTGGAGCGGCGCGGCACGGTGGGCTTTAGCGAGGGCGGCACAACGCTGTTCGGGTTTCCGCGCCCACGCTACATGCTCACCGGCGCGTTCGGCTCGCTGATGGTCAACACTGTGACGGCCCGCCCCGCGCCCAAGCTGCTGACCGCCTTCGTCGGCGACGGCAAAACGGCGGTTGGCGGCGCGGGCCTCCTGACCCTGACCCTCAACGCGGCGGCGAGCGGCGTCAGCAAAGCTGAACTGGGCGGCGCGGTGCCAGTGGCGGGGCGCATCAGCCTCAGCTTTGATCCGGCCCGCTTTCCGCAGTTGCCGACGGCAGAGGGCAGCTCTATTCAGGCCACTCTCAATTACCAATCTCAAGAATGGCAGGGCGTCCGCGACGGCCTGAGCGCTGGCCCGATGCTGCTGCAAGGCGGCGAAATCGTGCTCAACCCAGAGCGCGAAGCCTTCAACGTGTTGACCGGGGTGTGGCGGCCCACCCGACAGGTGGCCTTTGCCATCTACAAGGGCCAGCCCACTCTGGCTTTTTTGGAATTTGGGACGCCCGAAACCTTTGCCCGCGCCCTGCACAACGTGGGCGTCACCGACGCGCTGCGCTTAGACAGCGGTTCGAGCGCCACCGTCTTCGTGTCGGGCGGGTATCTGGGCACCGGCGGCTACCTCAACACCGTCTGGAGCCGCCCGGTGCCCAACGCCATCGTCTTGGTGCCGACCAACAACACCGCCTCGCTCAAAGCAAGCAAAAACCTCAAATAAAGTTTTGGTTGGGTTGAGGCAAGTTACCCGTTGCCCCCACCTCCGCCGCCAAAACTGTAAACTGTGGAGGTGAGCAACTCTAACGCCCCTGCCGACGCCGCCGCGCACTCTGGACGGACGGCGGTGCGGCTTTTGCAAGGCTATCTGTGGCATCCCGGAGACGAAGACAACGAGACGTTTGAAGACTTTGATCTCGAAAACTACATGCCGCATGAACTCGGTGAAGCGCACGTGCTGTGGGACAAGGTCACGGCTCCCTTCGCCTTTTTTGAAAACGGCGAACCCACCGCTTCGCAGGCGTTTTACCAGTTCACCGTGCTGCAAATGTACGACGCCCGCCCCAGCGCCGAGAGCCTCAACGCCGACGCCCTCAGCGCTTCGCAAAGCCTCGGGCCGCTCCTAGACGCTACCCCCGAAGGTGTGGGCTGGCAGCTCTGGGAAGATTTGCGCGAACTATGAGCGAATCCGAGTTGCAGTGGCTCGATCTGTACGTGGAGGGCGATACCCACCCCCGCCGCTTTGACAAACCCGAATCGGTGCGGGCTTACCTGACCAAAGTGGAGCGCCTCGGTGAAGAAGGCATCAGCACACTGCTCGGTGCGGGCGAGGTGTCCCCGCCGCTGACCCGCCGCCGCTACTGGCTTGAGTTGCTGACCGTACCGACCCCGCCCGAACGGACAGCGTAAGCCTTACTCCCGAATCAACAACCCGCGCCGCGTCCAAGCTTGGAAGTTGAGCTGGCGCACCGTTTGAAAAGCCCGCATCCAATCTTGCTCGCCGCTCAGCTTTTGCCCTCGCCCATGCCGGACGGCGAGGTTGCGGTGGGCCGCCAAAAATTCGCTCAGCGGCGCACCGGGCAACAGGCGCACGTCGAGTTCCTCGCTACTCCCCGGCGAAAAAGGCAGGCCCGAGGTGCTGCTCAGCGACGCGGCGATGCCGCTGGCTTTGTCGCGGCTCAGCGTCACGGCCTGCACGAACGGCGGCAGGGCTGGGCCGCTGGGCGTCTCACTCCAGCGCAGCGAGAGGGCGGCGTCGTCGAGCAGGTAAGCGCGTTGGTGGCGGGCTTCGGGCAACTCCGGGGCGTAAAAGACCCCCAGCGGCAAAGCGCCCAGCCCCAGCAGTTCGCCGCCGAGCGCTTTGATGGCCCGCGACTGCTCCGGCGAGGCTCCCCAATCGCGCTCCTCCCGCACTTCAAAGCTCAAGTCGCCGCTGACCTCAGGGCCGGGAAAAGGTCGGCCCGCCAGCCGGGCGCTGCTGATGTCGGGGAGCAGGCGCTGGGCCGCCGCTTTGCCGAGCAGATGCTGCAACTCTTCAGCAGTGAGGGGAACAAGGTTGAGGTGAGGCACGATTCTAAAGCAGAGTTTAGCATTTGCGTCTGGTGAGTCTGTGCAGAGCCGTCAGCGTTCGTCTGTGAAGGGTCGGTGTTGACAGAGCGCCGAGACGCTGCTAACCTACTTAAGCCTGAAAACAGGCAGGAGCAGGACAAAAATGTGTGGGGCCATGGCGCAGCTGGGAGCGCGTCTGAATGGCATTCAGAAGGTCAGCGGTTCGATCCCGCTTGGCTCCACCAAAGAGAAAGAAGAAAGACCCCGTCAAGTGCGGGGTTTTTTCATTGCTTGTTGATGAGTTTGGATTGATCAGGCTGGCCAGTCCGTTCCGTCTTGATCGGCTTCGGCGCTGAGGCGGTCGAGGAGGTCGTCGGCTTCCTGCTTTTGCACCTGCGGCACGTACAAGCCCACGTCGCCCATATAGCCGCCGGTTTCAATTTCGATGACCGGCGAGGCCATCACCCACTGAAACGGCGTGCGAACCACGCTGACGATGCCGTGGGCGCTCAGGGTGCGGCGCACGCTCTCGGCAATCAGGCGCGGCAAGGTGTCGAGGCGCACCCACACGTCGCCCTGATACATCACTTGATCGCCATTGGCGCTGAGGTCGCCGCCGGTCATGGCCGACCACTCACCGATACTGTGGGAGACGACACGGTGAGAGACAACTCAGCCGCAAAGTAAGTCGCCAGCGCCGCTTTGGTGGCTGGGCTGAGCGGCACTGGGCGCATGTCGGACTCCACCTGCACCTGCACGCTGCGGGCCTCTAGGGCCACTTCGCCGTCCGCGAGGAGGCGCGAGGCATAGGCCCAACTGCTGCTCCCAAAGCGGGTGACGACGGTTTGAATCTCGACTTGCTGGCCGAGCTTGACTTCCCGGCGGTAATCGAGTTCTAAGCGGGCCAGCACCACTTTGAGGCTGGTCAGGTTCACCGAGGCGGTCAGCGCCAGCCGCGAGCTTTCCAAATACACCGCGTAGGCCGCGTTGTTGATGTGTCCCATTTGATCGGTATCAGAAAAGCGCAGTTGAATGTGGGTGTAGTGGGCGGCGGAAAAATCAAGCGCCGAGAGCTTGAGGGCCGATAAATCGGGGAAAGCGGGCAGGGCAGTCATGGCTTTACTGTAGTGCAGCTCTTTGAGCGCTGGCCAAGGTGGCTTCCAAGAGCAGCAGTTCTACTTCTCCCCCGTCAGCGTCAGCAGGAGCCTGCGCGGCCCGCCTCGGTCGCGGTGTTCACACAGATAGATGCCTTGCCAGGTGCCCAGCGCCAGCCGCCCAGCCCGTACCGGCAGGCTCAGGCTCGGCCCCAGCAAGCTGGCCTTGATATGGGCGGCCATGTCGTCGTCGCCTTCCAAACGGTGCTCGAAGTCGGCCCAGCCGTCCGGCACGCTTTGATTGAAATAGCGCTCGAAGTCGCGCCGCACATCCGGCGAGGCGTTTTCATTCAGCGTCAGCGAAGCGCTGGTGTGCTGGATAAACACGTGCAGCAAGCCCACTTTGAGGCCCGCCATTTCCGGCACGGCGCTCACCACCTCGCGGGTCACCAAATGGAAGCCGCGTGGATACGGGCGCAATGTCAGTTCGGTTTGATGCCACATCTTCAGCAGAGTAGTGCAGCGGCCCAGCTTGTTTCAGCGCTCCGACAGCCGCCGGTACACCCTTGGGGTCAGCAAGCCGACCAAGAGCAGGCTCAGGGCAATCAGGGTCATGCCCCAGCGTAGGCTGCTGAGCTGCGAAACGAAGCCGATCAGCGGCGGGCCAGTCAAGAATCCCGCATAGCCGATGGTGGCGACCCGCGCGATGCCGTGCCCGGCCAGCACCTTGCCCACCGTGCCGTAGAGGACTGGCACCACGTTGGCGACCCCCAGACCAAATACCAAGCTGCCCAGCACCATCAGGGAGGGGTTGAGTGTCAGCAGGCCCGCGCACAGGCCCGCGCCGCTCAGCAGCGCTCCCGTCATCACCACCCGCTGATCGCCGTAACGGCTGCGCCAGCCGTCCCCGAAAACGCGCCCCACCGTCATGGCCAGCGTGAAGGCGGTGTAAGCCGCGCCCAGCGCCGCGCCCGAGAGGCTTAGCACCTGCTTGGAATACAGCCCGCTCCAATCGCCCAGCGACCCCTCGCCCATCATCCCCAAGAAGCACAGCAGGCCCAGCATCCAGATCAGGGTGTTGGGGTTGGAGGGATTCACGCTGGAAGAGTTGGCCGGTGCAGCTTGGGAAGGAGCGTACTCAGGCGGCGCGTCCGGCTCCGGTTCACGGTCTGGTTCATCGGCGCGTTTGGGGAGCAGCTTTGCTCCGGCCAGCAGCACCACCGCGCTCATGCTCAGGGTAATCAGCAGGGCGTGGCTGACACTGCCCAGATGCCAGCCGAGCAGCAGGCTGCCCAGCCCCGCACCGGCGAGGTTACCCAAGCTGTAGGCGGCGTGGAAGCTGGACATCACCGGCTTTGCCAACCAGCGCTCAACGGCGACGCCCTGCGCGTTCATGGCCACGTCCATCACGCCGTTGCCCGCGCCGAGCAGGCTCAGGGCCGCAAACAGCAGCCACAGATTCGGTGCGAGAAACGGCAGGATCAGGGCAAGCATCATCAACACGCCCGCCGTGACGGTGACGCGGCGGGTACCGTAGCGGGCAGCGAGGTGGCCCGTTTGCGGCATGGCCAACAAGCTGCCCACCGACATGCCCAGCAGGGCGATCCCGACGGTGGCGGGCGAAAGTTGCAGCGCTCCTTGCACACTCGGCACCCGCACCACCCAAGTGGCCATCACCATTCCGTTGGCAAAGAAAACGGCGCTGGTGGCCCAGCGGGCGCTGAGCGCCTGAGCTTTGGATACGGCGGGTTGAGAGGTGGTCGGCAGGGTGAGGCTCACCCCAGCATCCTGACAGGTTCAGCCGCTGTGAGGGCCCAAAGGCGTTGCTCAACCGCTCTTTCACAGCAGACTGACCGGGAAACGTACCGGGGGCAAGAGCGCTTGATATAACCAGCAGCATGTCTTCTACGCCCAAACTGCTCAGCCGCATTCAAGCCGATTGGCAGCGGGTACGCCCCGGCCTAGACGCCGCCCCGATGCTGACGTATTTGCTGGTGAGCCGCCTTCAGGCCGCGCTCGCCAAGCAAGTCGAACGCACCCACCGGCATTCGGGCCTCAACGCCGCCACCTGGGACCTGCTGATGACCCTGCGCCGCAGCGCCCCCGACGAGGGTCTGACGCCCGCCGAACTGGCCCAGCTCACCGCCCTGACCGGGGCCAGCATCACCAACCGGATTGACAACCTCAGGGCGCGGGGCTTGGCCGAGCGCCGCACCAATCCTTTAGACCGCCGCAGCGCGTTCGTGCGCCTGACTCCGGCGGGGCGGGCGCTGGCCGATGAACTGCTTCCCATTCACCTCGCCAACGAAACGGCCATCTTCGAGGTGCTGGACGACCAAGACCGCGCCGACTTGCAGCGGCTGGCCTTCAAGCTGCTGGAGCCGCTGGAGCGCGGAGAAGAAGGGTAAAGGGGGAGTATCTCTAATGCGCCAAAAAGCCGTGCAGCGGCGGCTGCGTCTCAAAGCTCAGCCAATCGCCGGCCTCCAGCTCCGGCAGCGGCGTGAAGCTCGACAGCACCAGCGGCAAGCGGGCCTGCACCACCACCGTGAAGCGCGAGGCCAGCCGCGTGATCTGGCCGACGCCTTCCATACCGGAAATGCCCACCGCCGCCAACTTGGTTAAGGGTTCAGGGACGCTGGCCAGCTTGGCAAAGCGGGCGAAGGTGCCGTGAACGATCACGCGGGCCGCGCCGGGTTTGGCGGTGTACGGCCCAGTCCGGTCAAACAGGTACAGCGTGCGGCCCCCCGACACGAATTCCATCAGCGGGCTGCCTTCGGGCTGCGGGTAAAGCTGACCCTCGGCGGCGTCGGCTTCAAAGCGTGAGACGAAGTCCTCGACGGACGTTTCCAACATGTTAGGAGTCTAGCGTCTGGGGAGCGCCGAATTCAGTCTCCGGTCAGCGCGTCCAGCGTCGGCATGGGCCAGCCGAAAGCTTCCAACAGCGCATCGGCCCGATCTAGGGCGAAGGTGCCTTCCACTTCGCGCTGAAGGTGAATCAGCACCAGGCCGGTCAGCCGCTCTAGGTAGGCCCACTGCGCCGACTGCGCCGGCTGCCCGTCACGGGCGCGGCGCAGCAGCGTGAGGGCCTGCTGGTCTTCGCCGGCGGCAAACGCCTCGGACGCCGCTGAAGGCACCAGTGAAGCGGCGGCGGTCAACTCAGCCCACCCCAACCCCATTTTCAGCGCAGTGTCCGCCACGCCACGTCAATCACCACACCCGCCAGCATGGTCAGGGCCAGCCACATGTTGGCGTCAAAAAAGGCGACGTTGGCTTTGGTCAGGTCGTTGGGATTGACCAAGCGGTGTTCATACAGCAAAATCGCGCCCATTGCGCCCGCCGCCAGAAAGTACCAAAAGCTGGTGCCCAGCACCACGCCCAGAGCGATCAGCAACGCGAACGTCAGCGCGTGGCTGACTGCGGCGATCTTGAGGGCCGCTGGAATTCCGAAGCGGGCGGGGATGCTCTTGACATTGTTGGCGCGGTCAAAGTCGTAATCCATCGTCGCGTAGATCACGTCCAGGCCCACCATCCAGAAGATGACGATGGCCCACAAGATCCACGCGCCCGCGCCAAAGTGGCCGGTCACGGCGATCCAGCCGCCCGCCGCCGCCGCGCCGTCGGTGACGCCCAGCCAGACATGGCACAGCCACGAAAACCTCTTGATGTACGGATAGCCGATCAGAAAGGCGGCGGCGAGTGGGAGCAGCGCCAAGCACAGCGGATTGAGCTGGGCCGCCGAGAACGTCATCACCACCAAGCTGATGATCACCAGCCCCCACGCCTGTGCCGGAGACACTTTGCCGCTGGGCACCTCGCGGCCCGCTGTGCGCGGGTTCCCAGCGTCGATGGCCCGGTCGATCACCCGGTTTGCGCCCATCGCGGCGGTTCTGGCTCCGGCCATCGCTAGCGTGACCCAGATCAGGGTGCTGAGGCCCGGCCAGCCGTTTCCGCGCAGTTCCTGAGCCGCCAGCAGCATTCCGGCGTAGGCGAACGGCAGCGCGAAGACGGTGTGCTCGAACTTGACCAGCGACAAGTACGTTTTGAGTGTGGGGCGGGCAGAACTGGGGGCGCTCACAATGCGGCCATGCTACACCCGCCCCAAGGGGCAAGGGCGCATGAAGGCACAAAACGTGGGGGGCTGGGAGAAGGGCCGCCGGATGGCCTCCTCCCCTGTCTCCTTTCTAAAATCCCTTACTTGCCTGCGCCCATGCTGCTGAGGTAAGCCGTCACGGCGCTCAGTTCGTCGTCGGTCATCTGGGCGGTGACGATGTGCATGGCGTTGGGGTAGGCCAGCTTGTAATCTGGCACGCTCTTGAATTCATTCAGCACTTCCAGGGTGTATTTGGGAGACTGGTGGGTGATGCTGGCGACGTGCAGGTAATTAGAGCCTCGCCCATTCGCGCCGTGACAGACCACGCAGGCCGTGACATTGCGCCCGACGATGCCGTTGTCGTAAATCTGCTCGCCCTTGGCCTTCAGCGCGGCGTTGGCGTCCCAGGCTCCACGCGGCGTTTGCTGGGCGTAGTAAGCTGCCAAATCCACGATGTCCTGATCACTCAGGTTGGCGGCGATGGCCTGCATGATCTGGCTGGGGCGCAGCTTGGCCCGGAAGGCGGCCAGTTGCAGCGTCGTATAGCTGGGAATCTGCCCACCCAGCGAGGGTTTGTCCGACTCTGTACTGTGACCCATCGGGCCGTGACAGCCCTGACAGCTTTTGGTCAGCGTCTCGCCGCGTTGGGCATTGGGCGGGCCAGCCTTGATGGCCAGCGGATCGCCCGCCGGTGGGGCATTGGTGCTTTGGCTGTGGGCGGTACTCAGGCCCACAGCGAGGGCAGAGAGCGTGAGAACAGGAAGCCAAAAAGCAGCGCGGGGCAATCGGCTCATGGGAAGTTCCTCCGCTTCTTAGCGTAGTCCCATCAAGCTCACCTTTGATGCTTTAGGCCGCCGCCCTCTCCATGAATGAATGTCAGATTAACTACACTGTCTCAGTTGGCGGGTACGGCTTCTTCCTGTGGCTGGCCCTTGTCACTGCGTACTTCGTTTTTGAGGCGCATCAAAATTGCGCCCATACCGCGCAGGCGCATCGGGGTAATCAGTTCGCTCAGGCCCATGTCCATATAAAATTGATCGGGAATATTCAAAATCTGCTCGCGGGTCGCTCCGGCCAGTCCTTCCGACAAAATGCCCGCGTAGCCGCGCACGGTGGGAGCCTCGGCAGGCACCTTGAAATACATCTGCACGCCTTCACCGTCATTTTCGGTGACCAGAAAAAAGGGTGAGGCGCATTCCGGTACCGGCTGCATAAATTCGGGATGCTGGGCGTACTTCTCCGGCAGGGCGGGCAGCTTTTTGCTGTATTCCAGCAAAGCTTGGAGCCTGAGCGGCTTGGGAGCGCTGCGAAACAGGGTCACGATCTCCTGCAACTTTTCGGGCAAGGCGGGGGTCGGCTCATTCATGGTTTCAGTTTACTGTCCCCGCTCTTGCCCGCATGGTAACGCCCGACCAGTTGACAGGTTTTGTCAATTAAGCCAGAATCCCACTATCAAGGCGCGAAGAAAGCCGACACTAAAGAGCACAAGGAGAACGCAAATGGAATATGTAAAAGATGTACTGGTCAGCACCGATTGGGTGGCCGAACACCACAAAGACGCGGGCGTGCGATTGATCGAAGTCAACGAAGACATCTTGCTGTTTGAAACCGGCCACATCGAGGGAGCGGTCAAGGTGGATTGGCAAGGCGACTTCTGGGAACCGGTGATGCGCGAGTTTATCTCTGCCGAGCAGCTTTCCGCGCTTCTGGGCCGTCTGGGTCTCAAAGACGGCGACACCCTGATTCTCTACGGCGACAAAAGCAACTGGTGGGCTTCGTATGCCTACTGGTTTCTGAGCTACAACGGCGTCAAGAACCTCAAGCTGATGAACGGGGGCCGTCAGAAATGGGTGGCCGAGAACCGTGAACTCGTCACCACGCCCACCGAAGTCGCGCCCAGCCCTTATCCGGCACTCAAGCGCGACGAGTCTTTGCGGGCTTACCGCGAAGAAGTCAGAGCGCACATTGAGAAAGTGCAGGCGGGACAAGGCGCACTCGTGGATGTCCGCAGCCCCGACGAGTTTTCCGGCAAAGTCACCCACATGCCCGCGTATCCGCAAGAAGGCGTGCTGCGCGGCGGTCACATCCCCGGTGCCCGCAGCATTCCCTGGGCCAAGGCCACCAACGAAGACGGCACCTTCAAGAGCGCCGACGAGCTGAGCGCCCTCTACGGCGGCGAAGGCGTCACGCCTGACAAAGACGTGATCGCCTACTGCCGCATCGCTGAGCGCAGCAGCCACTCGTGGTTCGTGCTGCGCGAGTTGCTCGGCTACCCCAAGGTTCGCAACTACGACGGCTCGTGGACCGAGTGGGGCAACGCGGTGGGTATGCCGATTGAGAAGACCTACCAAGACGCCTGAGAATACATGTAGAGAGGGAGACGGCCGAGCTGTTCGGGCCAGTCTCCCTCTTTTTTGTGGGTTTAATGGTTTGGGCAAAGCGGTTTAACAACCGCCGCAAGCCAACTGGCTCAAACCCGCTCGGCCAGTGCCCAGCCGCTGAGCAGCGCCGCCTCCATGCGCGGGCCGTGTTCGTCGCTGCGGCACCAATCGCCGCACCAGCCAAGCCGCTGATCCGGCAGCCAGCCGCACGCTTCCGCGAAGCGCTGATCTGGTGTGGCGTAGCGCCAGCGGTGGGCAAAGCTGCCCAGCACTTCAAAGTCGCCGACGATCTCCCGGGCCGCTTCGAGCAGCAGGGCCGTGACTTGCTGCGGCGAGTCTTCGAGGTGCTGAACACTCCAATCGGCGCGGGCGTGCAGCATCAGCGAGGGCGGGTTGGGCCCGGACAAACTGAGCCGTTTGGTGTGTTCGCGGGCCACCCATTCCAGCGCCGGATGGTTGCTGACGCGCAGAGCAGGCCAATTAACTTCAAGGTCGGCTGCTAGCGCCACGCCTACTGCCCAGCACGGCTGAAAAGTGACGGCGCTCAGCGTCCCAGTCTGATCTTGTTCTCCCAGCAGGGCGGCGAGTTGCGGGGCGGGCGCGTTGAGTAGCAAGGTCTTCGCTCCAAACATTTGCCCGTCGGCGCTGTGGAGTTGCCACTGTCCGTCACGCCGCTCAATTTGGGTGATCTGGACGCCCGTTTTGACGTCCAGTCCCTCGGCCAGCGCTTTGCCGATGTCGCTCATGCCCGCCGCGCCCACATAGCGTGGGTGGCCGTCTGGAGCGGCGATCAGGCGGCCCTCCTTCCATTCGGGAACGCTGCGTGTCCACTCGCTGAGCCAGCCCGCTTCCAGCCCCTCGCTGACCAGCGCATGTGTGCGGGCGTGCCGAGCGGTCATAAAGCGTGCGCCGTGATCCAAGCGCAGCCCCTCACCGTGTGAATCTTTAAAGCGTTTGGTGGCGGCTCGGCCCGACACGCCCCGCGATTTGTCGAGCACCTGTACGCGCATTCCAGCAGCGGCCAGATCACGCGCCGCTGCCAGTCCGGCGACGCCTGCGCCCAATACCAAGAAGTCCGTCATGCGCCGAGTGTAGCGGGGCCAGACCCACGCAACTGCAAGCCAAATGCGGGCACAATCAAGCCATGAAGTCTGTCACCGCTCTCCGTGAAGCCTGCGCCGCGCTGCCGCAGTCACAGGAAACCTTCCCGTTTGGCCTAGATACTCTGGTGCTGAAAGTGGGCGGCAAGATGTATGCCCTGTGCGGCCTGGACGCCGAATCGCCGACCCTCTCGCTGAAAGTGCGGCCTGAGCGCGGCGACGAGTTGCGGGCGGCGCACTCGGCCATCACGGCGGGGTACCACCTCAACAAGCGCCACTGGATCACGCTGCCCCTCGGTGGCCTGCCGGATGACCTCAGTGGCGAGCTGCTGCGGGCCAGTTACGCCTTGGTGGTGAAGGGACTGACCAAAGCGCAACGGGCCGAGTTGGGGCTTTAAGGCGCGGTGAGGGTGGTGGTGCCGAGATACACGGAGGACAGATTGAATTGATCGGGAGTCTCATGCCCAGCAGAATGCTCAGGTGAATTTCCTATGGTTACACCACGTGCTCGGTTACGTGTGAAGGCGTTCAAGTTTCGCCCAAACTTGGCCCAATCTGCGTCTGACATTGGCCCTGACCGGCGGGGCGCATGATGAGCCATGCCCAACGAGAAAGATTTGAATATTGATCTCAACACGCTGGCCGCCGTTCCCCGCCCCGCTGAAGAAGAGCAGCCTGCCGAGCAGGGGCCCGCACCCAGCCAACTGCCTCCAGCCCCGCACCTTCAGCCCATTCACCCCCACGAGCATCTGGACGCCGAGCAGGTCGAGCACTTGATGGGTGACGAGGACGCTGAGCAAGGCGCAGAGCGAACTGAGGCCGAAGCGCCCTGAACAACAGCTTGGGCCGGCGGCAGTGTTTGGACGGCCCGAATCCGCTGGACAGAATCTCGTCACCCGTGCCCTCTTCATTCCTGAGCAGGAACCGGCAAGAAAAGCACTCCGTCGCTCTGTGGGAGGCGTTCAAGGGACAAGGGAGAACTGGCGGCGTTCTTTTCTGCTTTCCTCTGCTGGCCTGCTGACAGGAGGGGCGTCAGCGCTGGGGCGGCGTACAAGTGTGGGGTCACTGGCTCTGGGTAAGGTGCGGGCAGACCCAGGTTCGTCCCGCTGGCCATGCCGATAAAGGCGTACTGCTGGCCCCAGTGGGCGGCCAGATGCGCTCCGGCGGGCCACCAGTCGGCGTTCATGCTGTCCATTCTGATCTGGCTGGCTCCGCGCTGAAGATGCGAGCTGTGGGCAAAGACCAGCGTGGGGCCGCGTGGCCGTTCCTGCTCGGCGATGGCGGTCAGGTTTTCGGCCATCATCGCGTCCCGCAGTCCCAAGAGCTGTGAAATGCGCTGCGGTGACGAACTGGCAAGGACGGCGTGATAACGCAGCAGACCCAGAGCCGTTCGGGCGCTCAACTGCGCTTGCCAAACTTGGTCTGGACAGATGCCGTCCTGCGCCGCGAGGCCGGGAAGCTGGGTATCTAAAAAGGCCAGCAAATCATCGGTCAGCACCCGCAGTTGCCGGGCGTCCTGTGTGGCCCCGACCGACTGGCTGGGGTTCATGGCGGCGGCAGGGTTGGTCCAGCGGGCGTCGTCTCCGCAGCGTTGTTCGAGGGTACCCCGGTCAACCGGCAGGTGGGCGAAGTGCCGCGCCAGAAACGCGTGGAGACCGAGCAGGGCGTGGCGCGGGCTGGCCGCCCACAGGTTCTCGATAGGAGGATCAAAGCCGTAAAACCTCACGCCCCGTGCTTCAGGGCGCTCAGCATTGATGCCCCGCATCCAGGCCAGCAGGTCGCGATTGGCTTTGATCTGGCCGAAGCCGTGGCTGAAGCCGCCCTCCATCACTTGATCCAGCGTGCCTTGACCTGAAGTGACGTAGGCGCTGGCCCGCATTCCGGCAAACACGTCGCTCTCGATGGCAATCGAGCAAAATCCCTGCGTTTTTACCAACGACTCGAAGACGCGGTTGCGCCAAACGGGGAAGGCCTCGACACCGTGGGTCGGCTCTCCCAAGCCCAGAAGCTGTGGGCGGGCGGGCAAGCTGGCCAGAAAAGCGCTGAGGGCCGCGTCCGGCTCGGTCATGTCCCAGCCGATCTGAAGAGGTATACGGTTTGTCATGGTGGGTTCCTTTGCCGCCGTGAAGTTGCTGCGACCCCTTCAGCATTCCTGTGCAGCATGTGAGAAGGTTTACGGAAAAGCATTCATTTATTCTTAAGATTCTGAAATTCAGGTCAGTGACGCTGCCTCTCTCAGTCAGGTCGCCCAGCCGCTCGAAAGTGCTCCAGCTTGGTTCGGGTCACCCCGTGGAAGCTCAGTGTTGCCTTGCCGCGCACCACGACTCGCAGGTGACATAAGAATCTGTCCCGAAGATCGGTAGGGCTGGGCAGCTCTCGGCGACGTGTTTTGGCGTGTGGCAAGAGAGCACGGTCACTGCCGCTCAAACTCAGTCCACCATTTCCGAAGCAACAAAAAAACCCCGTCTAAGACGAGGCTGGGTCTAGTTGGTGCGGATGCCCAGACTTGAACTGGGGACCTCACGCTTATCAGGCGTGCGCTCTAACCAACTGAGCTACACCCGCGCACCGCTCATGCTCCGGCCAAAGCCTTCACAAGCGGTAGGTAGCTTATCAGCGGCCCTACGGGCTGTCAAGAAGCCGGGCCGCCGCCGCACTCAAGTCGTGTAATCGGCGTTGATCCGCACGTAGTCGGCGCTGAGGTCGCAGCCCCACGCTTCGCCCTTACTCTGGCCCACGGCGAGGTCGATTTCAAAAACGACTTCCTCGGCGTTCATGGCCTTAGAAACGGCCACGGCGTCGTACTGAAGCGGCTGGGCGTGAAAGACTGGCACGCCCTGCACGCCCACTCGCAGGTTATCGAGGTTGAGTCTGGCTCCGCTGCGGCCCAGCGCGGCAATCACCCGGCCCCAGTTGGGATCGCGGCCATGCACCGCACTTTTGAGCAGCGCACTTCCGGCACAGGTGCGGGCCGCCAACAGCGCGTCGGCCTCGGTGCCCGCGCCAGTCACTTTGACAGTCAGCAGGGTGGTCGCGCCCTCGCCGTCGCGGGCGATTTCGCGGGCCAGGTCGCGCATAACTTCTTCCAAAGTCGCCAGAAACTCGGCGGTATCGGCAGCGCCCGCTTCCGCGTTGCACAGCACCGCCGCCATGTCGTTGGTGGAGGTGTCGCCGTCCACCGTTACGGCATTGAAGGTGCGGGCCACAATCGCCGGAAAGGCCGCCCGCAGCGCTGCCTGATCAATCGCCGCGTCGCTGTAGACGAACGAGAACATGGTGGCCATATCAGGGTGAATCATGCCGCTACCCTTGGCTACGCCCACGATACGCTGCCCGCCCGACAGGGTGCGCTCCGCGATCTTGGGGCGGGTGTCGGTGGTCATGATCGCCTGCGCGTGAATGTCCACGTCTCCTTGTACTTCGCTGGCCAACTTTGGGACGCCGCTGCGCACTTTGTCCATCGGCAAGCGGTGACCGATGATGCCGGTGGAAGCGCTCAGCACGCTTTCTGGGGTGATATCGAGTGCTCCGGCCAGCAGCTCGCTCATCTCGGTGTTGTCTGTGGCTCCGCCCTCACCTGTGGCGGCGTTGGCGACCCCCGAGTTGACCAAAATGGCCCGCAGCGGCAGGCCCGCGTCGTAGAGCTGCCGGGCGCGGGTCACGCAGGCGGCGGCGGCAGCGCTGCGCGTTCCGGCAAAGGCCCAGACGCACGGCGTGCGCGACACCACGGCGGTGAGGTCGAGCTTGCCGCTGGGCTTGATTCCGGTAGCGAGGGCGGCGGTCTGAAAGCCTTGGGGGAGGGAGGTCGTCATGGAAATGAGTCTAAGCGCTAGGCCAGCGGGCCGTATAGGCTATTTTGGTTTGATTATCCGTTGCCTAGAGCATCTGCCCGAGCCCGCTCACCTCTACGGCGCGGGAATGAGTCGGGGCAATAGAAGTGGGCCGAGCCGCTACTCTCTGCTCCCGGTCAGGTGCAGCTCGCTGGCCGACACCAACAGGCCGTCCTCATCGGCGTAGAGCCAGTCGCCAGGCTCAATGTGGAGTCCGGCAAATTCCAGCGCTCCACCGCGTAGCCCCCCGCCCCGCTTCTCGCTGCGGCGGGGATGGGTGCCCAGCGCCTTGACGCCCAGCTTTTGCCCGCCGAGCTCAGCGGTGTCGCGCACGCAGCCGTGCAGGACCACGCCCGCCCAGCCGTTTTGCACGCCCAGGTGGGCCAGTTGGCCGCCCACCAAAGCGCAGTTCAGCGAGCCGCCCGCGTCGACGACCAGCACCCGGCCCTCGCCCGGCGTTTGCAGTTCAGCCCGCACCAAGCTGTTGTCTTCCTCCACTTTAAGGGTCATAACCCTGCCGCTAAAACGGATAAGGCCGCCGTAATCGCGCCATACAGGAGCAGAAACTTGCACAGCGGGAAAGGCGTCGCAGAGGTCGGCCGTCGCGTAAGAAGACATGCGCCCAGCCTAGCGCCTGACTGGGCACGCCGCAGGGCGGGGACTTGCACCTTTTGCCCAGGACTGCTATCCTTCCTGTCGCTGAAGTTGTGTCCTGCTTCAAGCGGTGTTCGGCAGTAGCTCAGTGGCAGAGCGTTCGACTGTTAATCGAATGGTCGTAGGTTCGACCCCTACCTGCCGAGCCAGATCAAAGAGACCTCGTTTATGACGGGGTTTTTTCGTTTTGAGGCGAGGCTACACACGAGGATTTTTGAGCGTGCTGAGCTGTAATCATTCGCTCTCCGAGTTACCAAAACAACGTCAGAAAGGAGTCGTGTGATGATGACCACCGATGAACTCTGGCAGCAGTTTTTCTACCATCTCAAGGTCAAGCGGAGAAGCAAGGCCACGATGAAGTACTACGAGTGTACCCAGCGGGTCTTCGGGCGCTACCTCGCTGCACAGGAACTTGAGAATTCAACCCTCTCTGTCCTCCACCTCCGTGGATTCCTGCTCTCCCTTGAAGAAAAAGGGTTGGCTCCAGGTGGGATTCACGGACATGGCAGAGCCATACGGGCATTATTCAATTGGGCCTCAGAGGAAGAATTGATTCCTCACAACCCAGCAAAACGGCTTGGCTTACCGTCTCTCCCTAAAGAGCGCCATCCTACGGTCACGAATGAAAGAGTAAAGCAGCTCCTTTCCTCGTGTAAGGCATCAGAACAGCCCAGCAGAGACGTTGCCCTAGTACTTACCCTTTTCGATACTGGCATACGTCTACAGGAACTCACAGAGCTGAAGCTTGAGGATTTGCTCTTCGAGAGAGGTTTACTGCGGGTGATGGGCAAAGGGAGCAAGGAAAGGTTTGTCCCAATTGGAGCCAGAACGATGCAGGCTGTTACCAATTATCTCCGCAAGGAAAGGAAGCCTAACCACGCTGGGGTAAGGCATACCTTCCTCAGCCGAACGGGGCAACAACTCACAAAAAGTGGTGTCGGTATCCGACTTGCAAAACTAGGAAAGTCTCAGAGCATGGAGCGAGAAGACACGGCTCCTCATGCCTTTCGTAGAGGGTTTGCCGTTGAGTTTCTCAGGAACGGTGGTGATGTGTTTACCTTGCAGCAAATTATGGGACACACCAATCTGGAGATGACACGGCGCTACGTGAATTTTTTAGACGATGACCTAAAAACGGCTCACCTTCGATTCTCTCCAGTTGACAGACTGTAAATAATTTATCCGAAAAAGAGTGAGCAGAGGCGAAAGTTTCTGCTCAACTTAGTTCCCATACCAACTTCAAGGGCATTCCATATTTGGATGACTCAAGCGCTACAGCCTCAGTGATTTTGAGCTTCCAGTTTTCTACCCGCGCCGCATCTCGGAATTTCACATAAATTCCATCGTGAAGCCAAAGAGGTATCCAGACTTGCCCATTTGAACCACGAATGATTTCTGCGGCGGCAGACATGACCTTAAATTCATAGCTTCCCACCTCACGGGAAAGAATTGTTCTAACTGCTGATTCTCCCTTTTCGCCTGTGTCCGTTAGAGCGTGGAATTTGCCGTAAGCATCCGTAATGCCACCGTTTGAGCGAATGCCATCCATGTGCTGTTCGCGCCCTTCGAGCAGCGTGGCAGTCATCGGCAGCAACATGTACCGCTCTGTGAACTCTCTTCCCAGTTCGCGGGTGATTTGCCCCTTCAGCTGAGGGACTGGTTTCCCGTACACCGTGGCATAGATAACTTTTTTTAATTCGGGTTTTTTCTCGATTGGAAGCTGGAGTTCGCACATCAAGTAAGGCCAGATACTCCCCTTTTCTTCAATAAGGTTCAACAAGTCATCCAGACCCCATAGTCGCGCTGCAATGACCAGATGCGCGTTACTCAAATCGGCTGACCAAGTACCCGAAAAAAGGATGTCGCGGACATCCGACGAAAGGTAGGCAGCGGAATCTCCTACCGTAAAAAGGCGCTCTGAATTCCTAACTTGCTTGTAGGTGGGAGGGAAAAAGGTGGAGAGCGTGGAAAGGATTCTGAGTTGCCCCGTCCGCTTATCGCCGCTCATGGTGGTGGAGACATATTCACAGGCTTGAGTAAGGCGCTTGACAAAGGGAGCAAAACTTTTCGGAGGTTGTCTATTTAGAGCAGTTCCTACAGCGAAGTTAGGACGAAGAGAAGAGAGCGGAAAATTAGCGCGGGCGTCAGCACGAAGGATTCTTCGGCGTTGCTCCTCACGTTCAGAGAAGGATTTGCCAGAGATGAAATACACCATCTCAATCTGCCCAATCTGACACTGCTCGAAAAGGGATTGTAAATGTTCGTTTAATACAATTCTACATGTGCGGGCTTTCCCCACAATAGAATTTGAATTGGTGAGATGAAGCTGCAAACCAGTTCGGGTCGCAAACTCAGCTATTAAAAAATTTGATCTGAACAAACCTTGAGTAATCAACTTTGGCTCAACTCCGAAAAGGTTAGCTACAGAAACTCTATCCACCACAGCCGCCCCATTGTCGTCATCTCTGAAGGTTCCAAACAGGAGGTAAGCGAGGAAGAACCAATCCTCAGGGGTACGAATTTCAAACGATGAACTCAAGGCTTCACGGAAGGTTCTGGAGACAAGGACATCCAGACCCTCAGGAGTTAGGGGAAGATAGGGCATGGAGAATCCACCTCCTCAGGTGAAATAAGGTTTCAATGAAGGCTTACTACTTCTTAGTTCTATAGACGAGTAGAGGGAAGAGTCAAAAAAGGCGATGATGGAGAACTAGAGCAATATTGTCTGGTGCGGCGTGCTTCCAAGTGTCACAACCGGAGGAACGGGGTAACATCAGAAGACCATATACGTCACCCGAACAGTGAAGAGTAGTATGTGTGAATAAAATAAGAACTTAATAAAATAAATATTACGGATTTTCTGCAATTAATTCTCTACGTGGGTCGGAGCAGCATTGCAATGGTTTCATGGCTATTACTAGAGGAGGTATCTATGCTTTACCCACTGGCTATAAAGTGCCGCTGAGGAGAGACATCTTCGATTTTTTGAGTGCCGACATACCCTCAATGTAGAAAAAGAATCTTAGACCGCTTTAGCGTCGAGATGAATAGAAAATTTAAAAATCTGAAGCGCCGAATTCAGATTTTCGATGCGTATTAATGAAATAAATACATCAATATGGATAGATTACCTTAAGCTTATTCACCATGTTTGCGAGTAGAACTCGCAAATCACCAATGACCGAAGCTCTGTAATCCTGATATTGTTTGGGTACACGGTGTAACCTATGTAAGGGATTCACGCAATTGGTCATGGTAGTGTCTCTAACTACTCCCCATTGACCGTGAATGTAGCCTGATGTCCAATCATAGAATGAGTCATATATGTTTTTTTCATCGGCTGCTTCACTCATCTTCCGTAAATTGCCAGCATCCCAATTGCCGATCTTGATAGTTAAAAATTCCTGCCATAAGTCTTCGTTAGCTAGATCCTCAAGTGCTTCCATATCAACAAAGTCGGGCAGAGACTCAACATCAAGCAATTTTAAAAAAGCTAATTTGGCTTGACCTGCACCGTAATTGCGATACGCTTCCCATTTTTTTGGATCATCAAGTTTGATCAGGTAACTTAATGTGATGAAAATTTCTACGACGGTTCTTAATCCGATTCGCCCCAAAGTACCGTTATGAATTTTGGGTTGAGAAATTTCAGAGCATATATCTATGGCGTATAAAATTAAACCAAATGCCCCATCATGCCGAGTATCAATGGCTGATGTTGTCTGTGTGTCAATGAATGCTTCTGAAACTTCTGTTCGGAGTCTAAAAATTTCATCTTGAAAAATGTTGACATCAATTTCTTCATTTTGATGAACCCTTTCACCAACGAGACAGGGAGTAGCTTGAAACCCTACCTCCCAGAAATGCTTTGTCCATTCAGTCTCTTCGTTTGGCAGACCACCATGCTCCCGTACCTGGCTCAAGGTTATTTCTGCTGCACGAACAGATGGACGTACCTTCTCCATTTGACCCCAATTAGGGTATTCTAGTATTTCTCTTGCTAAGTCAGCTAGCGATTCTGGGAACATCAATTTTCCGCAAAGCATGGTGTAGACAACCCTTATCCATCTACAATCTGTTGCCTCTTCGGACTGATGGTTAAGCACTTTGGAAACGGCTTCAACAATTTGCATGGGCCCATTCTCATCGGGCGCGGATAGAACCGACTCCCATACAGCTCTGCCAGGGATGTTTGGGAAGAGCAGAAGCGGTCGCAGAGCGTAAGATGCATTGGGAACACCATCAATTGCGACTCTTATAACCCGTTCAAGTTCAATATAGTCTATAGACGCCAAATCTGAAATGAATAAGTCTTTCGGACGTTTTTCTTCTGAGAGCGCAGAGAAGTTTTCTGCGAAAATCCGAAAAAATTTGAGAGCGTCTTCTCGTGGAAGAGTTGAGACCAAAAGAGTAGCCCAAAGCATTTCAGGCATCCGAACATTCATCCAAGATGAAAACCTCACGTTCATATTATTCATCAGTTGGGGCACAAGATCTTTTCCCAAACGCTTATGAGAAGACAAACTAGAAACTTCTTTCGCCTTATTTTGCCGCTCTCCCTTTTCTCTCAACCGCCGCTCTTGTCTCCCCATATCTTAATCTAGCGTCAAAAGTTCAAGGCGACAGAAAATGACTCTTGAGATTTAGGCATCAGTATCAGTCACAGATACACTCACAATTTGCATTTCTCCGTTTGGGTTGACCTGATAGGAAACCACATAGCTTCTCGTGCGTCCCTGTCCGAGTTCTTCCTTGTGTATAGCAGTGTAGTGCGGCGTAACGGGTTGCCCCTGGACAGCTTTTCTCGTGTCAGGCTTACGGATGACCAGTTCACGCAACTCGTCTAACTCCTTGGAAAACGCGAGGAGCGAACTCTGGATAGTTTGTAGCTGTCTGACCTTGGAATTTTGCATAGTTGGAATACCTCTGAATAGTTTTTTAATAGGTGAAATATACATACAGTCTGACTGCTGAGACGGGAGAGTGCAAAGGTTCTCTGAGTGCTGGGGAAATGGCTGAAGCACTGTTTAGAGCGTACCTGTAATCGTTTGTTCTCTAGAGGCTTTGACAGGGTTCAGTTGAGGAAATATACTGGAATAGACGTTGTATTTCTCGTGAGAGTAGCTCAGTGGCAGAGCGTTCGACTGTTAATCGAATGGTCGTAGGTTCGACCCCTACCTGCCGAGCCAGATCAAGAAACCTCGTCTCAGACGGGGTTTTTTTGTTTTGAATTGCGGAGAAGATGTTGACGGATCTTTATCAATTCATGTCAGCGTTAACTCACTGGTGAAGTAGATTCCGCCCTTGCTAGAATGCAAAGTCTGATGACGCTCCAGTTCATGTCCGGCAACCTGTTCCCGCTGCCCGAAAAGCGGCTCGCATGAGCGGCGGTTTGGTGGCACTGCTCGACGACGTGGCCGCCCTCGCCAAGCTGGCCGCCGCCTCCATAGATGACATCGGCGCGGCGGCCAGCAAGGCGGGCGTCAAAGCCGTCGGTGTGGTGATCGACGACACGGCGGTCACGCCCCGCTACGTCACTGGCTTCACGCCGGAGCGCGAGTTGCCGATCATCTGGCGCATCGCCAAGGGGTCGCTGAAAAACAAGATCGTGTTCATCCTGCCCGCCGCGCTGCTGCTCAGCCAGTTTTTGCCGTGGGCGCTCAATCCGCTGCTGATGGTGGGCGGAGCGTACCTGTGCTTCGAGGGGGCCGAGAAGCTGTATGAAGCTGTGTGGGGCCACCACGATACACAGGGAGAAGCTGTCATCAAGCTGAGCAGCGACGCCCACGAGCAGCAGATGGTCTCGGGCGCGATTCGCACCGACTTCATTTTGTCGGCAGAAATCATGGCGATTTCGCTGGGCGAGGTGGCGGATCAACCGATTTTTGCCCGCGCCATCATCCTGGTGGCGGTGGCGCTGATGATCACGGCGTTGGTCTACGGCGTGGTGGGACTGATCGTCAAGGCCGACGATCTGGGTGTTCGCTTGGCCGCCACCGGTTCCAAGACCGCTCAGGCTGCGGGGCGCGGGCTGGTCAAAGGCATGCCGGTGGTCATGTCGGCCCTCTCGGTGATCGGTACGGCGGCGATGCTGTGGGTCGGCGGCCACATCCTCACCGACGGACTCAACAAGTTCGGGCTGAGCTGGCCTGCCCACACCCTGCACGATCTGGCGTTGGGAGCTGGGCAGGCCGTTCCCTTCGCAAAGGGAATTGTAGAGTGGCTGGTCGAAACGCTGGGGTCTGCGGTGGTGGGCGTGCTGGTGGGCGGCCTCATCGTGGCGGCGCTGCATCTGCGCCCGAAGAAGGCCGCAGCGCACTGAGCAGCGGGTCAGTGGGTGACTTGGCACTGAAGGCTCGCCGTCAGTAAGAGATGCCCACCCGGTAACCGATGTGCTTTTTTGCCAGCAGTTCGGCGTAGGCGTAAGCCGCCGTGTCGCCGGTGGAGATCTGCTGGCCGTCCACCGGAAGGTAATCGCGCTGCGTCCGGTAGCCGCCGACCGCTTCTCCATCCGGCAAATAGGTCGGGCAGATGACCGTCCAGTCGAGCGGAGAATCACGCAGCATCTCATACGCTTTTTGGTGCTCCTCTGCGGCGAAGGTCTGCTTACGGCGCGAGTCGCTGGTCTGATAGCGCAGCTTGCCCGGCTCGGTTCGGCTCTCCAAGATGCCCGCCGTTCCGATGGTGACGATTCTCGCTACGCCGTGCTCTTTCATGCCTTGAATGATGGCCGCCGTCGCCTCAGTCAGCGTGGTCGCCGAATCTGTTCCGAGGGCACTCACGACGGCGTCCGCTCCGGCGATGATCTGCCTGACCGCTTCCGCGTCTCGCACATCGCCCTGAATCAGTGTCAGGCCTGCTTGCGCCGCACTCTTTTCGGGCGACCTGACCAGCGCCCTGACTTCATGGCCGTCTTGCAAGGCGCGGCGAAGAATCTCGCTGCCTGTGCGCCCCGTCCCGCCAAAAATCGTTATGTTCACGGTGTGTGCCTCCTGTTGCCCCAGAATTATCACTGAATGGCGAGTGAGTGAAGGGACATAGCACACTGAACGTTATCGGCGACCAAGCAGGTCAACCGGGCAGCTTTTGGGAATGGCCTCCCTGCACCTGCAATGCGTTTTGCTGCGAGCGGTTTAACGCTGCCCTCAGTCCCGGCTGATGATGTGCACGTCCACGTCCCGCGTGCTTCGCAGAACTTGTTTGATCAAATCGCCGCGCCAGAGTTCGGCCCAGCGTGAGCGGCTGGTTTCGCCCATGACCACTTGGGTGGCCCGCGAGCGCCCGACATAGCCGATCAATGCGGCGGCCACCCCGCTTTCGCCGTCCAGCACTTCAAACTGGCCGCCCAGCGCCACGGTCAGGGTGCGGTAGGCATCGAGCAGGCGCGACTGATCGGACGTGACGCGCGGGCCGCGAATGGTGACCACATGCAGCGCACCGTGTAGCCGGGCAGCCAGTTGACCGCCCCGCCGGATCAAGCGCCCAGCACTTTCCTCGGCGGCAATGGCGACGACGACGATTTCATGAACGCCGGGGCTGCCGGTCGGCGCGGCCTGCTCCACCACGCTCGCCACTTGCCGCAGAGCGATTTCGCGCAGCGCCATCAAGTTGGGTGAGGTAAAGAAATTGCCCAGCGCTTGATCCACTTTTTCGGGGCCGTAGACGTGACCGGCCTTCATCCGGGCGCGGAGGTCGTGCGGCGTCAAATCGACCAGCACCAGTTCGGTGGCCTCACTCAGCACGGCGTCGGGAATCCGCTCGCGCACCCGCACGCCGGTCAGCCGGGCCACGGTGTCGTTGAGCGATTCCAGATGCTGCACATTTACGGTAGACAGCACGGTGATGCCCGCCGCCAGCAGCACTTCGACGTCTTGCCAGCGTTTTTGGCGCTCGCTGCCGGGGGCGTTGGTGTGGGCCAGCTCATCGACCAGCACCACTTCGGGGCGGCGGGCCAACAGACCCGGCACGTCCAGCTCGGTCAGTTCGGTGCCGCCGTACAGGATCACCCGGCGGGGAAACAGCGGCAGCCCCTCAGCGGCGCGGATAGTCTCGGGGCGTCCGTGGGTTTCCACGATACCGATCAGGGCGTCCTCGCCTTTTGCCACCCGCTCGCGCAGTTCGCTGAGGGCCCGGTAGGTCTTGCCGACGCCCGCCGCCATGCCGATAAAGACTTTGTGGACGCCGCGCACAGGACCAGCGGACCCGCCCGACTGACCGGGGAGGGTCAGCCGCTGCGGGGAGCGCTCAGAAGGGGACTCGGCGTCCGGCATCTCTTCAGCGCCCAGTCTGCGGAGCCGCCGCATTGAGTGGCCAATTGGGTTTCGGCTCGGTGGCGGCGTTCACCAGTTCGCGCACCCACGCCACTTGAACCTCGGCTCCGGCAGTGCGGATGTGAGGGCCAGGGTTCGGGGCGAGCTGGTCGGATTCGAAAAGGGGGAAAGTGAGTATCAGAAATTCCTCGTTCAGCTCGGGTACGCCGGTGATTTTAGTGTCGCCATTTCAGTGCCACTTTATGGTGCGCCGACGCCCTCATCCTTACCATTCGTCTATCGGCCAGTCAGATTGGCCAGTTGGCCAGTGGCCCGCTCGCCGCTTTCGGGTAGCCTCAAGGGCGATGAGGGAAACCCTGCGTCTTCTGTTCGCGCCGCCCAAACTGCCGCTGCAAAGCGCGACGCTGTGGGCGGTGTGCCTCACGCTGCTGGGCGTGGTGCTGCTGATCGATTTGCTGACGCCCGCTTCGCTGGTGGTGGGCACCTTGCTCACGGTGCCGGTGGCGCTGGCCGCGCTGGGCAGTTCGCGCCGCCCGGTGCTGATCTTGACGCTGCTGGGAGTGCTGGGTTCACTGGTGGCCGCTTTGTTCAACGCGCGGGCCGACGGCTTCAGTAGCGCCGACCTGTCGAACCGGATCGTCAGCTTGCTGGCCATTTTGCTGGTGGGCGGGCTGACCCTGCGCTCCCGCGAGGCTTCCGAACGGGCCGTGCAAATCGCCGAGGACGAGCGCCAGTTGCAGCGCGAGCGCCTGCTGCGCCGCCTCGCTGAAGACATGGGCGGCCCGCTGGGTCAGGCCGAGTTCGTGGAGCGGGCCGCCACTGCCCTCCAGCGCCTGACCGGGGCCAGCAGCGTCGAGGTGGGCGCGGTCGAAAAGGCCATCTTGCGCCGTCCCCACGCGCTGGCTTTTGCGCCAGGAGTTGAAGCGGATGATCACCGCTCCCACCTGAATAGCCGCTTGCCGCTGGAGTATCTGGCCCAGCCGGTGGGCGCGGGCGACGTGTGGGCGGCAGACGGCGGAGCGCTTTTGCTGGCCAGGCTGCGCCGAACCGAGGGCGGCGATTTGCTGCTGATCGTTTACCGGCCTCAGATTCCGCTGGCCCTGACGGCTGAAGCGGTTTCGGCGCTGCAACCGCTGCTGGAGCGCACCGCCCTGTTAGACGATTTACGCGTTCAGCGCCAGCAAGTCAGCGAACGCGGCGAACTGCTGCGCGATCTGGTCTACGCCTTTTCGCATGATCTGCGGACTCCACTGCTCGCTAATGCGGTGAACATGAAAGCTGCCCTGCGCGGCGCGTACGGCCCGCTTCCCGAAACATATCTGGGCACGCTGGAAAACGGCCTGGAGTCCAACGCCACGCTGCTGGCCCTCGCCGAGAAGCTCCTCTTAGTCACCAAGTACGAGAGCGGCGAGGCCGACGACCTGATGGAGGAAGTCAACTTGCGGGCGCTGGTGAAAAGTGTGCTCGAAGACCTGCGCCCCCGCATCGAGGAGCGCCGCTTGATCGTGGAGCGCGATCTGGAAGCGGTGCGGCTGTGGGGCCGCCCGCACGATCTGCGCCGCGCCGTTCAGAATCTGCTGGACAACGCGGTCAAGTTCAGCCCGCTCGCCAGCACCCTGCGCGTTTCTCTAGGTGAGGAAGACAGCGAGGCAATTTTGAGCGTGCAAGACGAGGGGCCGGGCGTGTCAGCGTCCCGTCAGCCGCAACTGTTTCAGCGCTTCCGGGGCGGCGGCGCGGGCAGCGGCACCGGGCTGGGCCTTTACCTGACCCGCCGCATCGCCGAGGCCCACGGCGGCCATGTCCGTTACACCCGCACCAGCAAAAACCGCAGCCTCTTTACCCTGACGCTGCCCGTCACCGGGGAGCCTGCTCCTGAAGAGCTTGGTTCTGGAGGGAAGGCCCATGTCTGAAGAAGCGATCCGGATTTTATTGGTAGAAGACCACGCCTTTACCCGCGACGGCCTGCGGGCCACCCTTAATTTGGAAGCCGACTTGCACGTCGTCGCCGAGGCCCGTAGCGGCGAAGAAGCCTTGGAGCGCTTAGCCAGCGTGGAAGTGGACGTGGCGGTGGTAGACATCGGCTTGCCCGGCATAGACGGTATTCAGACGGCCGCCGAGATCCGGCGCGGCTGGCCGGAGGTGCGGATCGTGATGCTGACCGCCCACGACCTGCGCCAAGAAGTCTTCGCGGCGCTGGCGTCCGGGGCGGCGGCTTACTGCCTCAAGAGCGCCAAACCCGAACTGCTGCTGCTGGCGGTGCGGGCGGCGGCGGCGGGCAGCGCCTACCTCGATCCGCAGGTGGCCCACCACGTGCTGGGCGGCGTGCGTGCGCCGGGTTCGGCTCCACTGCTGACCCCCCGCGAGCTGGAAGTGCTGCGCCTGATCGCCGACGGCCTGTCCAACAAAGACATTGCGGCGCAGCTGGGGGTCAGCGTCAGCACCGTCAAGCTGTACGTGCAGGAATTGTTGGTCAAATTGCAGGCTGCCGACCGGACTCAGGCGGCGGTCAAGGCGCTGCGGCAGGGCTGGCTCTAGGGCCAGAACACCGGAACACGGGGCGCTGAGACGAGGTGCAGCCTGCCGAGCCAACCGGCTCTCAGAGAAGTCGCTTAGCGCAGCCGCCCAGCGCCTAGCTGCCGCTGAGCACCAAGACCGTTAAGCCGCCGAGCAAAAGTGCCCAGACCAACAACACAGGCCGGGTCACGCCTTGACGCAGCAGCGAGCCCGTTTCCAAACAGCTGGCCCAGAAGTCGTGCAAAGCCCAGCGGGTTTGGACGGTGTGCAAGGTCGGTGCCGGGGTCTGCGAAGGAAGTGACATGCCCACACAATGCACCCCCGCTCCGGGCGCGTCATTCGGTCAGGTGGCTTGGCCCGCTGGCCGGATGGCCAGTCCGGCTGGCTCAGCGGCCATTCCAAAGACCCGGCGCTCGGCGCACACTGAGAGCATGAAACTGGCCCGCTCCCTGCTCTTGCTGGCGGCACGCCCACAGGTTTGGCGTGCGTGCCACCGGGTTAGCAGCGCTTGGCAGCTTACCGGACGACACAGCGCTGACCTCAGCAGTGCTTACTTCAACGGCCTGCGCTGCCCAGGCGGAGATGATGTCGGGGACGAACACGCCCAACTTCACTCGGCGCTTCACCCAGCACCGCCCAAGCGGTGAAGCTGCGCTTTCGCCCACTGATGATCGTCCAGCGTCCGGTTCAGCTGCTGGTGGTGGGCGTGGTGGGGCTGATCCTTATCGGCACGCTGGGCCTGCTTTCCCCGCTTGCCCATACGAACGCGCTGAGTTGGGTAGACGCCCTGCTGCTGGCGACCAGCGCCGTTTGCACCACCGGTCTGAGCAGCGTGAACGTCGCCGAGGTGCTGACGCCCGCCGGTCAAGTGTGGTTGGCCCTGCTGATCGAAGTGGGCGCACTGGCCCTGCTGGTGCTGGCCTTCGGGTTCGTGGAACTGGGCAGAAAGAATTTGATGGGCCGCGCTCAGGCTTTGGAAGAACTGGGCGTCCGCGCGGGTCAAGATTTCCGGGGCCTGCTGCACCGGGTACTGACGCTGACGCTGGGCATTCAACTGGTCGGCGCGGCCCTGCTGCTCCCCGACATGATCCGGCTGGAAGGAGCCGTCAAAGGAGCGCGCTACGCCCTGCTCCACGCCGTCATGGCTTTCGGGAACGCGGGCTTCGGGATGTGGCCGGACGGTGTCGCCCGCCTGCTGCCCAGTTCACTGCTGACGCTGATGGCCTTGGTGGTGCTGGGCGGCATCGGCTTCGTGACGCTCGACGAACTGGAGCGCAATATGCAGGTGCGCTTCCGGCGTGGCCGCCGCCCACCCCGCTTGTCTACCCAGACGCGCATAGGCTTACAGGTCACGGGCACGCTGCTGCTGGCCGGAGCAGCGCTGTTTGCGGCGCTGGAATGGAACCGCGCCGCGACGCTGGGGCCGCTGGCTGTTCCGGCCAAACTGCTGAACGCCGCTTTTCAGACGACTGTGGCCCGCTCGGCAGGCTTTGCCACGCTCGACTACGGCCACTTCGCCGCGCCGACGCTGCTGCTGATCATGGGCCTGATGTTTATCGGGGGAAACCCCGGCTCAACGGCGGGCGGCATCAAAACCACCACCGCCGCCGTGCTGCTCGCCGCGACCCGAGCGGTGCTGCGCCGCGAACAAGACGTTCACTTGGCGGGGCGGCGTATGCCCACGTCCACGCTGATGCGGGCGCTGACGGTGGTCACGCTGGCGGTGCTGGCCATAGGTCTGGGCACCTTCGCCCTGATGCTCAGTGACGCGCGGCAGCGGCCCTTGGCGCTGGCGTTTGAAGCGGTCAGCGCCTTTACCACCTCGGGTCTGAGCGTCAACCTCACCCCGCACCTCTCAGGCAGCGGCAAGCTGGTGCTGGTCGCCCTGATGTTTTTGGGCCGGGTGGGCTTTTTGAGTTTGCTGCTGGCCTTCCGCCCCGCCCCGTCGCCAGAAATGCGCCTGCTCAGGGAACGTGATTTCACGGTGGGCTAACAGGGAGCAGCGCCAAAAGCAGAACCGCAGCCTACACGCGCCAGCCGGTTCAAATCGGCGGCGCACCGCTAAGATTGGCTGTTCCGCTGCTGAGCGTGAGCACAACATCTGTCCTCTCCCCCGCCAGCCGCTAAGCTCACTCCATGAATAGCCCTTCTTCTGCTGCCCCCCCATCAAGGCCGCTGGTGTGCGTCGGCGCGTTGGTGCGCGGCCCCGCTGGCTACCTCATCGTCCAGACTACCAAATGGCGCGGCAGTTGGGGCGTGCCCGGCGGCAAAGTCGAGTACGGCGAAACGCTGAGTGCTGCCATTGAGCGCGAATTTGTGGAAGAAACCGGCCTGAAGATCACCGGCATCCGCTCCGCCCAGACTCAAGAAGCGGTGCGCTCAGCCGAATTCCACAAAGATTCACACATGCTGTTGTTCGATTTTTTTGCCCACACGGAGGGCGAAAGCGTCGCGCCCAATGAGGAGATCGTCCAGTGGGCCTGGGTCAGTTTGGAAGAAGCGCTGAGCTACCCGCTCAACAGCTTTACCCGCACCCTAGTCGAGCTGGCCATCAAGGAAGGCGCATGAAGCCGTATACCGCCCTCGTCACCGGCGGAGCACGGGGCATCGGGCGCGGGGTGGCGCTGGCGCTGGCGGGCGCGGGCTACCACGTGGCTGTGCAGTACCGATCCAGCGCCGAGGACGCCGCCGAAACGGCCCAGTTGTGCCGTGAGCTGGGCGTAGAGGCCGACACCTTCCAGGCCGAGTTGACCGACCCTGATCAAGCCGCCGCTGTGGTGGAGTGGGCGCACCGCCGCTTTGAAACGCCGCTGATTCAATCGCCGCTGGGCGTGCTGGTGAACGTGGTGGGCAACTACGTCCACCGCCGCTGGGATCAGACCACCCCCGACGAGTGGAATGACATGCTGGGCAGCAACCTCAGCGCCACCTTCTACACCTGCCGGGTGGCCGTGCCGCTGATGAGAGGCAATCACCCGGACGCAAGCAGCTTCGGGCGGGTCGTCAACTTCGGTTATGCGGGCGCACAGAACTTGCTGGCCCGGCCCGGCGTGGTGCCTTACGCGGCGGCCAAAGCGGGCGTCATTGCGCTGACCAAAGCCATTGCCCGCACTGAGGCCCAGTACGGCATCAGCGCCAACGTGGTGTCGCCGGGCGTCATCGAAACCTCAGTCAGCCAGCCGCTCACCGAGATTCCGGCGGGGCGGCTCGGCACAGTGGACGAAGTGGCGCGGGCCGTGATGACCTTCGTGGAAGGCAGCGCTTACCTCACCGGCCAGGTGCTGGAAGTCTCGGGCGGCTGGAACCTCTAGCACCGAACTCACTCAGCGCCTCAACCAATCAGCGCCGCAGATACCGCCCGCCCCGTTCGTCCACGAGGCCGCACAACCCCAGCATGGTCAGGGCCAGTTGCGCCTCGCTGATGTTCAGCCCGCTGCGCGACACCACGTCGTCTAGCAAAACCGCGCCGGTTTCGGGCAGGGCGGCGTACACCAGCGCCTGCTCGGGGCTCAGGTCTAGGTGGACGGGCGCAGGCGCTTCACCCCAGCCGAGTTCGTGCAGCACGTCGCTCACGTTTTCGGTCAGCACCGCGCCCTCGCGCAGCAAGCGGTGGGGGCCAGCCGCTAAGGGATCACCCGCCCGGCCCGGCACCGCGAAGACGCTGCGCCCGCATTCGAGTGCGTGCGTGGCGGTAATCATCGCGCCGCTTTTCAAATCACCCTCGATGACCACCGAACCGGCGCTCAGAGCGGCGATCAAGCGGTTTCGCTGTGGAAAATGGTGGGTGGCGGGCCGCGTGCCCATCGGGTACTCGCTGACCAAAGTCAAGCGGGCGGCGAGGCGGGCATTTTCAGCGGGGTAAATCACATCTACTCCGCAGCCCAAGAGCGCCGTGCTGACCCCACCCGCATCCAAAGCAGCTTGGTGGGCGGCGCTGTCGATGCCGCGTGCCAGGCCGCTGACCACGTTGACTCCGGCGCGGGCCAAATCGCCCGACAACTGGCGGGTGAGTTTGAGGGCGTGGTCGCTGGCGGCGCGGGTACCGACGATGCCCACCGCACGCGGCACCACCTCCTGCGGCAAATCAGCGCCGCGCACCCACAGCGCAGCGGGCGGGTCTTGCAGGGCTTCGAGCGCGGCGGGATAGCCTTCCAGCCCGCGCCCCAGCACCTGCACCCCGGCCTCGCGGGCGCGGCTGAGTTCTTGCTGCGCCCGGACGCCCACCCCCGCCGCGCCGACAGCGCTCAGCGATTTGGTATCAAGGCCCGGCACTTCGCGCAACTGGGTCAGAGAAGCGCCCAGCACCGCCTGCGCCGAGCCGAAATGCCGCCGCAGGTTCTCAATGCGGCGCGGCCCCAAAGCGGGCGTGAAGCGCAGGGTCAGCAGCGCCAGTAACTCGGCGTCTGTGTCTTCGGGAAGGTTCAGGTCGGAGGCAGCGTCCATCAAGCTCATGGTTCCGATGCTAAATGGCCGGGCCTGACATATTCCCGACACCCGCCCGTTATAGCCGCCTGACGCCGAAGTGAGACAGCCTAAGCCATTTGCTCAAGGCGAAATGGGCGTGAGATGTTCTATACTCCGTTCATCTGGGGGCGATCCGGTTTCGACGGGGATTACTGAAGGATGTGGTGCGTGTCGAGGTGGCCGTTGGCCTCGTTAAAAAGCGGCAAAGCCTTTAACTGGCAACAATAACAGCTTTGCAATGGCTGCCTAAACCCCAGCCCAGCAACCGTAGAGCCTCGCCATTGGCGCTGCGCGAGCTGATTTAAACAATGGCTAGCTCCGGTTTTACTCTGGTGCCGGGCGCGAACTAAAACAGAGTTAAGGAAAGGAACGCCCGCCTGTAGGCCAGTCCCGCCCCGACAATTCAATCTGCAGGCTACACACGTAGAGTCACGCTGAATGGGTTTCCGGACGAGAGTTCGACTCTCTCCGCCTCCACCACCCAAAATCCGCCGCTTTTCCTCACAGGAAGGCGGCGGATTTTTGTGGCTTTGGCAGCGGTCAAATCACCGACGGTGGATAGTTCTGCAATCCCGCACGCAAGCCGCTTACCGAGCACTGACCCACGCCGACTGGAACGTGGACACTACCGAAAATTTAGCGGGAGCGCTGGCGAACCTCACCTGTCATCTGGGTGCGGTTCTAAAAGTCACAAAACTGATCTGAGGTCAAGCGCCTGAAATTCGCGGCCCAGCGCAGATCAAGGCCACACGCAGTGGAGGGCTGAGAGAAAGGTGTAAGCGGGTTTAACTATACTTGTGGCAACTTATGCCGAATCCTGTCTTCCGACTCACTGCACGCTCACTTTCCAAAGTGGTGTCGGGCCGCGCTGCCGAGACGATGCTGAGCGCTTCGCTGCGTGATCTCAAGTTGTCGCCAGAAACGGTGACGGCAAGGGACATGCAGCGCGTTCTCTCCGGCCCGCTCGAGCGCCGCCTCTCACAGGCCCTTCCCGGTACGGCGGCATTTGATAAATTACAAGCCCTTTCCCAGCGACTTGAGCGCCTCGATTTGAGGGCCTCGGATTTGTTTGACCAGGGTGCCCGCACCGTGATCTGGGATCAGGAGGACACCGATACCCAGTGGAGTGACGAGGAGCGTCTGCTCGGTGCTCCCGCCCACAGCCCCATCCACAGCACAGACGAGCCGAGTCATCAGCGCCCGGCCAGCTCAAGCAGCCCCGGCCCAAGCAGTTCTGACTCAAACCCTCCCATTTCCACTTCTTCCAGCTTTCCCACGTCCCGCGCACCAGCTCCGCCGAGACCAACCACCCAATCACCGGCCCAAGCGTTATCCTTCACGGGCCAAAATGAGGAGATCGTGAACGATTTGAGCGCCGATGCACCGACTGACCCCACACTCCACAACCCGCCCGAAGCTGCGATTGGTGACAATTTCAGCGCCGATGATTTCGAGTTCAGCGACCCCGATTATGTGCACCTTCAGGCGGCGGTCAAGCGCTACGAACTGCTGACGGCCCAGGGCCAAGACGCACTGCTCTACGAACTTGCCCGCCACCCCGGGGTGCAGACCGTGGTGCTGTGCAGCACCGAAGGCCGAGTGCTGAGCGTGCGTGCGCCGCAGGGTGCGCCGCAGCTCGGCAGCGTGGTGGCCGCCACCGCCATGCTTTTTCGCCAGCGCGAACTCAAGCTGCTCAGCGCCGACTTGGGCAACGCCACCGTGTGTATGCGGGTGGTGGGAAACTACTGCGTGGCTCTTTTGGCACGCGGCAACGTCAACGTCGGGCGGCTGCTCACTGAACTCCAGCAAATCGAGGTTAGCGCATGAAGGCTTCTTGCTTGCCCCACTCTGTCACTTCTGGCACTGCCAACTCCAACACCTCCAACCGCGCCGCTCTCTTGGCGCTCAGCGTCCTGGCCAGCGGCGCACTCGGTCAGGCCGGGGCGCAAAATCTGGACGCTTACCGCAGCCTCAAAACGGCCCTGAATCAAGCGGTGCAAGACCGGGCTTTCAGCAAAGGCCGCAGCCTCAGCGACCTCCAAAAGGCCCAGCAAGCGCTCGACAGCTTGCAGCCCACCATCCAAGACAAAATTCTGTCGCAGGGCTTGACGGACGCCCTGTCGGCTTCCCGCGCTTCGCTGGCCCGCAGTCCCGCCGAGCTGGAAGCCCAAGTCACCCAGGCGCGGGGCCTGATGCGGGCGGTGCTGTACACCCAGACCCTCACCGCTCTGCCAACTGCCCAGCAACCAAACCAAGCCCGCTTGCTGACCGAGGAATTTGGCCTTAGCGGCGCGGCCAGCAGCCAGTTTCTGACCTCGCTGGCCAGTGGCAAGACGGCGCAGGCCCAGCGGCTGATCGAGCAGGCCGCCGCCCGCAAAGTGCAGGGCTACCTCGGCGCGGTGAATCTGGCCGACAAGACCGCTGCCTATCTCAACCTCACGCGGGCGGCCAGTTGGTTTACGGCGGTGCAGAGTGCGCCGGGAGCTGGTGCCTTGCAAGTTGATCAGTTCGCCAGCGCCCTGAACGCCGTCACCGGCGGCGACGTGGCGGCGGCCAGCACCGCCCTCCAAACCCTGCGCAGCAGCTCGGCCAGCTTTGTGCAGGCGGCCAGCGGCGCAGCGCCCAGCACAGCAGTCAATACCGTTCCGACGCTGCCCAAACCAACTCCGGCTCAGGCAAGCACGCCGCCGAGTGCGCCCGCGACTGCTTCGGCGACTACTCCGGCGGCCAGTTCTCGTCCCAGTCCGTCTGGCAGCTCAGGCGGAGCCGACCGCATCTACGCCGCCCTCGGACGCGCCCTGAGCGCCGCTTCGGTGGCTGATCAAGCCACCGCCCGCAGCGCTCTCGAAGACGCCCAGCAAGCCCTGAACCAGTCGCCCACGCTTGGCCGCAGCGCCAGTTCCGCCGCGCTGGCCACCGATCTGAGCACCCTCAAGGCCCGCAGCGGCCTGCGCCCCAGCGACGTGCAGTCGGCCATCGGCGACCTCGCCAACGTGGAAGCCGAGGTGAAGGGCCAAACCGGCAGCGTGCTGAACGCGTCGGCGGCCAGCGTCTCACGGGGCGTCGGCGGCGGTATCCGGGCGGTGCTGTTCTTCGTGCTGGCGCTGATCTCGCTGTATCCGCTGTACTTGCTCAATCTGGCTTTCGGCAGCCGCAACCCGTACTGGCGCTCGGTGCTGGGCGGCCTCATGCTGCTGCTGCTGCCGCTGCTGCTTGAAGGCCTGTTCGGCTTGCTGGGCTGGCTGGGCGATTTGGCGGGCTTCGGAGCACTCCGCAGCCTGACCAACTTAACCCTGACCCAAAACGCCTGGGGCGGCCCGGTGTGGGCGCTGAGCTTGGTGCTGGCACTGACGGCGCTGACCTACGGCTTTAGGGGCCTGTGCATTCAGTTCGGGCTGCTGGGCAGCGCCAAGCCGATGCAAACCGAAACCCAGAGCAGCCTCGAATGGGACGAGGAAATCTGATGGCCCGCTCTGCGCCGTGCGTCGTGCGCCGCCTAAGGGAGAAGTGCTAAATGCCTTACCGACAAGCCGTCGCTCAGTTGGGTGATCTCATTTCGGCGCGGGCACTGGAGCGCTTGATCGAAAGCGCCGCCCAAGACCGCTCCATGCGGCCCGAAGAACTCTCCAGCGCTCAATTGGCTGACATTCTCAAGCGCGACGTGTTTCGCCGCTTGCAACTGACCGTGCCCGCCTCGCTGGCCAAGCGCCGCATTGAGGAAGTGCTGGCCAACCTTAAGCTCAGCGCGGTGGTGAGTCCAGCACCTCCCAGCGCCGTAACAAGAATTGAGCCGCCGCCACAAAGCCAACAGAGCGGCGCTGCTCAAGTTCCCGAGCCTCAGCAGAGTGCTCCTCAACCGAGCGCCGCTCAAGCCCAGAATCAAGTTCACGTCGCCTCATTGGAAGAAAGCCTCAAGGCTTACTCGCTGTATTTCGATTGGCCGGAAGTCAAGCGGTTGCGGGCGCTCAGCGCGGTGCTGCACGGCGAACTCGGCGCGGGTAAGCCGCTGCCCGACAAGTTGGTGGCCGAGGGCTTAGACCTGCAAGAAACGCTCTCGCGCCGCCTTGCCGAAGCGCTGGTGATGCAGGAAAGTGACCTCGCCGAACTGCGGGCCGGATTTGGCCGCGTCGAGGGCGTGGGCGGCCCCAAAGTGCGGCGGCTCAGCGGCCTGCTGCAAAGCATCGAGGACGCCCAAAAAACTGGAGCGCTGCTGCCTTCCGAAGTCGAGCGTGCCCGCAACCTGACGCTGGATCTGCGTAAGTTGGTGGCGTCATCGGTGGTGGGTTTGCCCACGGGCGGCGCGGCTCCGCAGGCCAGCGACGACGTGGTGCAGCAAGTCCGCGAACTCGACCGTGCCCACGAAGTCCGGGCGCTGTCTGACCTCAGCCGCGAGTTTGCGCCGCTCCTGCGCGTCGAGGAAGGCCTCAACCTCGAAATTCAGGCAGCTAAAGAGCGCTTAGACGGCGGTCATCTCCTCGGCGAAGAGCGTTTCGTACGGCTCAGAAGTGATTTGGAAGCCGCCCAACTCGCCCAACTGGCACAGCAGCAAACCGAACTCAGCGACTTTGAAACGCGGCTCTCTCAGCTCGACTCGGCTCTGCGTCCTGTAGAGCAGGCCCAACTCGGCGCGGCAGTGGCACGCGGCCTGCTGTCGTCGGGCAGCCTAGCCACCGACGAACTGCGGCTGCTTTCGCGCAGCTTGCCGCTGCTTGAGAGCGGTGACGCGAGCGCCGAGGACGCCTTAGAAAACCAGCGGGAGCTGCTGGAAATCGAGCAAGCCGCCCGCGATTTGCCGGTAATCGAGGGCCTGCAAGGTGATTTGTCACAGGCCGCCCAAGCCCTGGAGCGCGGCGAAATGGCCGACCTCTCGGCGCTGTGGGCCGTGATTGATCAGCGCAAAGGCGTAGCGGCGCAGGAACGCGAGGCGCTCGACCTCAGAACGCGGCAGGTGCTGGACGAATATGGCCGCTACCGCCACCTCGCCGGCGACACCATTTCGCATTTGGGCCGCTTGGCCGATACCTTGCGCTCACATCTCAAGCTCGGCAAGCTGTCTGCCGATGGCCGCGCCCACTACATGCAGGTTTTGGGCGACGCCGAAGCGCTGCTGAGCGAGGCCCGCGCCGAGTTTCAAGTGGCCCGTGACCTCACCGCCCAGTTTGGCGAAGAAGCCCTGACGGGCCTGCTCGACGCGCTGGGCCTCGACGAAGAACCGGAACAAGAACTCGTGACGCTGCCGCCGCTGCCTCAGGGCCTCTGGGAACTGCGCGGCGGCACGGTCATGCGTGGAGCGCCCGATCCTCAGGCGTGGTCGCTGGCCCGCCTGAGTGCTCAACTCGCCGAGTTGCCGCTGCCGATTGGCGACGCCGAAGTGCGCCTCGACACGCCGCAGGGCGTCTGGTTGCTGCTGCCGCATTTGGGCGGCCACAGGGCGGCGCAGGGTAGGGACATTGAAGAGGCCAGAGCGAGAATGAGCGACTTTCCAGAGTAAGGGGGTGGGAAGGGCGAGTAGGGTGTTGAATGAGCAGCGCTTGATTTTCTGAGAATAGGAGCCGCTATCATGCTCTCCATGCAGCCGGGCGATACCCTTTTGATAGAAGACGAAAGCGCTCAGCGGGCCTTTGGGGCCTCGCTCTTGGCGCACCTCGCTCCGCACGCCGTCCTGTTCTTGGAGGGCGAACTCGGCGCGGGCAAAACCACCTTGACGCAGGGCCTGATCGCCGCGCTGGGTTTCGAAGGTCTGGTCAGCAGTCCCACCTACGCCCTGATGCAGCTCTACCCCACGCCGCAGGGCGCGGCGCTGCACGTGGACGCTTACCGTGTGCAGCATGCCCAAGAACTCTACGAAATGGACTTGGAGCGCCTCAGTGAAGAAGCCCGCCTGAGCATCATCGAATGGGGCCAACTTTTTTACGGCGACTTTCCGGGGGCCTGGCTGCTGAAACTAGAGCACGATGAACAGGGGCGGCGGATCACGCGGCTAGGCTGAGGCAGCTTTTCCTCTGTCGTTCGCTCAGCTCAGTCCGCCTCTGGCATAGAGGCCGCCCACCACGAAGGTCAGCAGCACGAACGTCAACGACGCGGCAGTCAGACCAAGAGCATTCTTTGAAGTTTTTTGGGCGCTGCGCTGCGGCAGCCAGTAGAGCAGCATCAGCAGGCCCAGTGCGCCCAGACCGCCAAGATAGTGCACATACTTTTGCACGATGCCTAGCCCCTGGTCGAGCAGTTTGATGCCGATCAGCGCCTGAACCATCAGCGCGATTTGCAGCACGATCAGCGAGGCGCGTTGCAGCGGGCCAAAATTCTTGAGGACGTACGCGCCGCGCCAGTTGATGACGAGGGCGGCGAGAGCGGCCAGCACCACCAAACCGCCGACAGCGTTGTGAACGAGGGGCTTTACGACGAATTCATCCATGCTGTGTCTCCTTGAGGTGTTGCAATTTCTGCTTACCTACCGGTAAGTCAACTGATGCCGAGTCTAGGTTAACTCCGGCGGCATGTCAACTTCTGACCCTGCCAGGGGAAATGAAATGTTAAAAAAGTGAGCAAGGTAAGCTGGAAGTCAGTTAGAAAGAGCTAAACTCACACTATGAAAGGCTTAGTCTGGCCCCTCTTGTTTGTGCCGCTCCTCTGGGCGTGCGGCACGGCGGCTGGGCCGGGCCTGAGCAGCGCCGGTCTCAGTGGCGGCTCCGCTCTGCAAAACGCGGCGAGTGTGCCGCCGATCAGCGCCGGAGAACTGCTGGCTGCGCCGACCAAGCTGGCCATCGGCGGAATGAAGATCAGCGCCGAGGCCACGCCGTACCTGAGCGCGCTGCCGTGCGTGGGCCGGCCCTGTGCTGGCAACTTCGTGGTGCCAGTCACGCTGCGCTCCAGCGCCGGCCCGCTCAATACTTTTAAAGTCACGGGCGTGTACGTGATTACCGAGGGCGGGGTGTGGCGCTCCGGGGTGGATTCGCAAGACCGCCGCCACTGCTCGGGCGCGGCCAACTGCTTGCAAGCAGTGGGGCGCGGCAGCGCCAACTTGTCTAGCAGCGACGCCGTGCAGGTCGTGCTGATGTTCCAAGACGCGGCGGGCAAAACTTACAAGCTGCGCGACAGCAAAGCGGTGGTCAGCGGCGGGCAGTAACCGCAGGGCTGCAATTCCCGCCAATGATGGACGAGTTCCAAAGAACGCACCACGCTCAAAGGCGCTAGGCTGTACGCATGGCTAAGCTCAGCGGAACCACTGTAATGCTCACCGGAGCGGGCGGCGCACTGGCGACTGCTATCGCCCAAGAACTCATTGACGCGGGCGCAGAACTTATTTTGGTGGGGCGCGGTGAAGCGCTTAAACGCGCCGAAGACCGCTTTCCCGCCAAAAAAACCCTCGATCTCGATTTAACCGACCCCGACTGCGTGGACATCCTCAAAAAGCAGCGGGCCGACGTGCTGATTCACACCATCGGCGCATTCAGCGCTCAGGACGCCCATAAAGCCAGCGAAAAAGATTATCAAGCGATGTTCGGAGCCAATATGCAGTCGCTGTTTCACGCGGCACAGGGCGTCTTGCCGCACATGATCAAGCAAAAAGAAGGCATGATTTTGGGGGTCTCAGCGGGGCAAGCGGCCAAGATGAGCGGCCCCGGCGCGGCGCTGTATACCGCCAGCAAAGCGGCAGTGGCGGCTTACCTGCTCAGCCTCCACGACGAACTCAAAGCCAAAGGTGTGACCACCCTGACCCTTTATCCGATGGGGGCAATCGACACCTCCTCCAACCGCGAGTCGGGTCTGACCTGGGAAGCCACCATCGATCCGCGTGCGTTGGCGCAAACCCTCGCCCACGCCATCACCCGCCCGGCGCGGGCGCACATGACCGAACTCAAGGTGTATCCAGAACTCTAAACCGTTCGTCAAAAAAGAAGCGCTTATTGCCGGCTCAGGGCCACTTGCCGTTCGCGCCAGACCTGAGCGGCCAGCAGCGCGGCGGCCTGCACTGCCAGCGACGGCGCGTACCAGTGCGGGCGTTTGAGCAGGGTCAACGCGCCCAGCAGCAGCAGTTGGCTGCTCAGCCCTAAGTTGGCGCTGAGAGTCAGGGCAGCGAGCGGCGTATAAGCTTGGCGGTCTTGCGGGCTGGGCTGACGGCCGGCCACCGAGCGCAACCGAGCTTCAAACAAGCGGCTGAGCACCTGCTCCTGCGGCACGAAGTACAGCGCATAGAATTTCTCTAGCGCCGCCAGCACCACCAGATTGTCGCCTTGCTGCGCTGCCGGAGCGCGGAAGGTTTCGCCTCTGGCGGCACGGTAATCGCGCTCCCACAGGTAATCGGTGCTCAGAATCAGGCTCAGCAGCAGCGTGGCACTGGGGCCGATCAGGGGGCCGTGCAGAGCCGTGAGTAAGGCAAAATTGCCCAGCACGTCCATTTCGCTGTCGAGGTAGCGCCCGCTGAGGGTGGTCTGATCGGTGGCGCGGGCGAGTTGGCCGTCGAGGTTGTCGAGAACGGTTTTGAGTTGCAGCAGCAGTGCCGGAGCCAGCCAAGCGCCGCGCCGCAGCCCAGCGGCAGCCACCAGCGTCAGGCCGGTGTGAAACAGCACCACCTGGGTGGGCCTCAACTTGGTGCGGGCGGCGGGAGCCACCAATAGTTGCGCCAGCGGCCGGAAGACCCGCTCGGCGGCCCACTCGTCGGCGGGGCGGGCCTTGCGGGTCTGGGCGAGGCCGGGGGTCATGCGGGCTTGGAGGCGACTTTGGTGGTGGAGTTGGTGGCGGTGGGCAACGCGGCCAGATACACCGCTAGAGCCGCGCCCAGCGCTTCTAGAATGCCGCGTGGGTAAGCTGTCAAAAAGTGGCTTAGCAGGACGCCTTCTACCGCGCTGAGCGCCCGCATCCAGGTGGGAGCGGCGGGATTGAGGCTGGCAAACGCGCCCAACGCCAAAGCCCCCAGCACGGCGGCCAGCATCCACAGCAGAACTTTCAAAAGGAGCGTGAGCGCTTTCACGGACGGGTTTGCTCGGCAATCATGGCGGGCATTCTAGCGACGTGAGGTTGGAACGCGGTGAAAAAGTGTATGGCCGCGCAAGGTCGCCGCCATTTGGCGGGCCTGCCCTGTTTTACACTCAGGATATGCTTGACTCTTCCCCGCCCAGTTTGCCCGCCCGCGTGCGCGTGTCGCGCTTGCCGTTGCCGCCCGCTCCAGCCGTGCAGTTGCGGCTTAAAACCCTCTTTGCGGCTCAGCCCGGTTTGCCCCTTTCACAGCTCATGGCGGGCGCGGTGGCGGTGGCCGGAGGCAAAGTCATCGGCGCGGCGCTGAGCTGGCCGGGCGCGGAGGGTCAGCCGCAGCGCGGCCTGGAACTCGAAAGCGGCTGGCGCGGGCGCGGTATCGAAGAAGCGCTGCTCGGGTTGCTGACGACTGATCAATCTATAAACGAGCAGCCTAGAACTGACCAGCCCACGACTGAGCAGCTGTGAGCGCTGCCGACTTGTCCGCTTCGCTCAATCCGTTTGCTCCGGCGCGTCGCTCGCTGAGTATCGGGCTGCTGCTGGGCGTGCTGCTGATTGCCTTCGAGTCGCTGGCGGTGGCCACCGCACTGCCGGAAGTGGCCCGTGAACTTCACGGCCTGAAGCTCTACGGCTGGCCGCTGAGCGCCTTTTTTATGGGCTTTATGGTCGGCACGGTGGGGCTGGGTGCGCTGGCTGACCGCGACGGGCCGTTTGTGCCGGTGGTGATCGCGCTGCTGCTGTTTGCCGCTGGCCTCGGTGTGGCGGGACTCTCCCCCAACATGGCGGTGCTGATCGGCGGCCGCATCTTGCAGGGTCTGGGCGGCGGAGCCATCGTGTCGGTGGCTTATTTGGTCATCAACACCGCTTACCCCGACGCCATGCGGGCCAGAATGCTGGCGCTGCTGAGTAGTGCTTGGGTGCTGCCCGCGCTGCTCGGCCCGGCCCTGGCGAGCTACGTGACAGGGCGCTGGTCGTGGCGTGGGGTGTTCTTGGGGTTGCTGCCGCTGGTTATCTTGGCTGCCGGATTGCTGCTGCCCACCCTACGCACCTTGAGGGGCGCGGGCACGCCGCTGAGCCGCACTCGCCTGTGGGCGGTGGTGCTGGCCGCGATTGGCGTCACGCTGGGGCTGGCAGGCATCACTGAATTGGGGCAGGGCAAATGGCTGGGCGGTTTGCTGCTGCTGCCGGGGCTGGGGCTGGCTTTGCCGGCGCTGGGTCGCCTCTTTCCGGCCCGCATGCTGGCCCTCGGCACGCCGCTGAGCGCGGGGTACGCGGTGCGGTTTTTGCTGGCCTTCGCTTTTTTCGGCAGCGAGTCGATTTTGCCGCTGGGCTTGGCGGAGCTTCGCGGCCTGACTTTGCTGCAAGCTGGCCTGTTTTTGACGGGTGGAGCGCTGATTTGGTCGGCCACCAGTTTGATTCATTCACGCTTTGACGAGCGCACGCAGGGCCAGCGGCGCTCCTCGGTGGTGCGGCTCGGCTCGCTGGCAATCGGCACTGGCCTGTTGGGCCTGCTCGCCGCGCTGGTCTTTTCCGCTTTGCCGATTGCGCTGGGGGTCTTTTTCTGGATTTTGGCGGCGTTCGGCATGGGTCTGGCCTTTCCGGCACATGTTTTGGTGGTCATGCAGCACGCGCCCAGCGGGCAACAAGGCGAAGTCAGCGGCACGCTGCAACTCGCCGACATGCTCGGCAGCGCTCTGGGCGCGGGCCTCGGCGGAGCGCTGGTGGCGGCCCTCGGCGCGGCGGGCGGCGTGCCCTGGCAACTCGGCTTGACCTTCGGACTGGCTTTCTTCACCGCCGTGGTGGCGGGGCGGCTGCGCGGACGAAGCGGAGCAGGCACAGCAACTTCTGAGGGTGACCTTGCCCATGACTGAATCACTTCAGTCTGCGCCGCAGAACCGCGTTTTGCTGCTGGACGTGGACGGGGTGTTGGTCACGCCGCCGGAGATGTTCGGTGCGCGACTGCTGAGAAGTCATCCTGAGGTGGCCACCGAGTTTTTTTGCGGCCCGTTTATGACGGCCAGCCGAGGTGAAGCAGATCTGCTCGATGTTCTGCCGCCCTATTTGGAGCGCCTAGGCTACACCGGAACAGTAAATAACTTCGTCACAGAATGGTTTGAGAGCGAAAACCACCCCAACCATCTTCTGCCCAGTGAAAGGCTCCCGATTGTGCCTGCACATCTGGACAAGCACTGTCCCGTGCCCTAAACTTTGAACTGAGTATAAAATTATCTATTTGTCCCGTTCTCGCCTCAGGAGGTACTTTCCGTGACTGCCACTCAAACCCCACCGACTGCCCAGCATCAACCCCAGCCTTCTCCCATTCAGAAAGCCGCCGTGATCGGTGCGGGCGTGATGGGCGCGGCAATTGCTGCCCAATTGACCAACGCGGGCATTCCGGTGGTGCTGCTCGATATCGTGTTGCCCGACAAGCCTGACCGCAACTTTCTGGCCAAAGCGGGCATCGAACGGGCGCTGAAAGCCAGCCCCGCCGCTTTCATGGCCCCCGAGAACGCCAAGCTGATCACGGTGGGCAATTTGGAAGACGACCTCGCCAAGATTAAAGACGCCGACTGGATCATCGAGGCGATCATCGAGAAGCTGGACGCCAAGCACGACCTCTGGGAGAAAGTGGAGAAGGTCGCCAAGAAAACGGCCATCATTTCCAGCAACTCCAGCGGCATCCCGATGCACCTGCAAGTCGAGGGCCGCTCGGAGGACTTCAAGAGCCGTTTCGTGGGGGCGCACTTTTTCAATCCGCCGCGCTACCTGCACCTCTTAGAAGTCATTCCCACCGATCAGACCAGCCCTGAAGTGGTTCGTGCCTTCAGCGAATTCGCCGATCATACGTTGGGTAAAGGTGTGGTCGTCGCCAACGACGTGCCGGGGTTTGTGGGCAACCGCATCGGCGTCTACGGCATGGTGCGGGCCATGAAACGCATGGAAGAAAACGGCCTGACGCCTGCGGTGGTCGATCAGCTCACCGGCCCGGCGATTGGCCGCCCCAAGAGCGCCACTTTCCGCACTGCCGATCTGTCGGGCCTGGATATCATCTACCACGTTGCCAACGACATCGGCAAGGTGACGGGCGACGACGAGGACTTTACCCTCACCAATACTTTCAAGCAACTGGTGGAAGAGAAAAAGTGGCTGGGCGATAAGACCGGCAGTGGGTTCTACAAGAAAACTAAGGACGAGCGCGGCAAGACCAAGATTCTGACCCTGAATCTGGACAACCTGGAATACGAAGACCAGGCGCCGGTCAAGGTTGCGGTGCTGGACGCGCTGAAAGGTAAGCCGCTGGCGGAGCGCGTCAAGGGCCTGTACGAAGTGGAAGGCAAGGAAGGCGACTTCATGCGCGGCGTGATGAACGACAGTTTCTGGTACGCCGCCAAGATGGCCGGAACGGTATCAGGTCAGCTTCAGGACATCGACAACGCGCTGAAATGGGGCTTCGGCTGGGAGCAGGGGCCGTTCGAGACGATGGACGCGCTGGGCGTGAAAACCGTGATCGGCAGTCTGGAGAAAGAAGGCCGCACCCTGCCGCCGCTGCTCCAGAAAATGAAGGACGAGAGCCGCGACAAGTTTTACAACGGCGGCGAAATTGTAGATGCCAAGGGTGAGATGCAGCCCTACGCCGCGCCGTACCTGATTCTGAGCGACCTCAAAAAAGATGCCAGCAAGGTCGTCAAGAAGACCAGCGGCGCGAGCTTGGTTGACCTGGGCGACGGCGTGCTGCTGCTCGAATTCCACTCCAAGATGAACGCGCTGGGCGAGGACGCTATTCGGATGATCGGCACAGCCCACAAAACCGTGCAGGAGCTGGGCTATGCCGGACTGGTCGTCGGTAATCAGGGCGACAACTTCAGCGCGGGCGCGAACCTGCCACTGATCCTGTCGCAGGCCCAGGACGAGGAATGGGACGAGCTGGACGCGGCCATCAAACTGTTTCAGCAGGCCACCACCAGCCTGCGCTTCAGCCCGCACCCCGTTGTAGTGGCTCCCTTCAACCTGACGCTGGGTGGCGGCACCGAGATGGCCCTGCACGCCGACGCCGTGACCGCCAGCGCTGAGACGTACATGGGCCTGGTCGAAGTCGGCGTGGGCTTGATTCCCGGCGGCGGCGGCACCAAGGAAATGCTGCTGCGCTTTACGGATCAAACCTTGCCGGGTCAGCCGCTTCTCCCCGCCGTGCAACGCGCCTTTGAGCTGATCGGTACCGCCAAAGTCAGCACCAGCGCTCAGGACGCCCGCAAACTCAGCTTCCTGAGAAAGAGCGACGAAACGGTGATGAACCGCGACAATCTGCTGGCCGAGGCCAAACGCAAAGTGCTGGAACTCGCGCCCGGCTATGTGCAGCCCGCTATGCGAATGGACATTCCGGTGATGGGCGAGGCGGCGATTGGCGCGATCAAGAGCGCCCTCTACGGTCTGGTGGAAGGCGGCTATGCCAGCAAATACGACCGCGAAGTCTTGCTGCAACTGGCGAACATTTTGGCAGGCGGCGCGACCAACAACCGCCAAGCCCGCGTCACGGAGCAGCAACTCCTTGACCTGGAACGCGAAGCCTTTTTGACGCTGGCCGGGAAGAAGGGCACGCAAGACCGGATCGCGCACATGCTCAAGACGGGCAAGCCGCTGCGGAACTAAAACGGCGTCGGTTCACACCTCTGTCCACTTCGGAGATACTTTTCCCATGACCCCCACCCCTAAATCTTCCTTCCCCGTCTTCGCCCGCGTGCTGCTGGGCGTGGGCCTCGGCGTGGCGGCCACACTCGGCACCGGCTGGTATTTTGCCGATGGACTGGTGCATGCGCGGCCTGTCAAGCGGCCCGTTTACAAGACCCGCGTGCTGGCGGTGTCGCACGAGAACCACGAAACGATGATTCAGCTCACCCGCAACTACGCCACCGCCCGCGCCGGGGCCGTCACGCTCGACTGGGACGCTGAAGACGGTGGCTCATTGCTGGGGCCAGTGGTGGAGGGCGGCTCCAAGTGGGTCAAGCGGCCCCTGCTGCGCGGCGGACAGTACCTCAGGCCGGGGCTGGCGGTGCGCCCCAGTTCGGTGGGGCTCGGCAATCCGGCGGGGCGCGGGCTGATCTTCGACAATCTGGTGCTCAGCGGCGAGCACGGCCCGCTTCCGGCCTGGTTCGTGCCGGGCAAGGAAGGCGCAATCGGAGCCGACCCCCAGCAAGACTGGGTCATCATCATGCACGGCTACCAGGGCCTGCGGCAAGACGCCCTGCGGTTTTTGCCGACCTATCACGACTTTGGCCTCAGCAGCTTGGTGGTCACTTACCGCAATGCCCACGGCGCGGGCCGCACGCCGCAGGGCGTTTACCGGCTCAGCGCCGAGGAGTGGGAAGACTTGGAAGTGGCGGTGCAGTACGCCCGCGATCACGGAGCGAGGCGGATCGTGCTGATGGGCCTGAGCATGGGCGGCAGCATCACGCTGGCCTTTATGCGGCGCAGCAAACTGGCCCAGTATGTCAACGCGGTGGTGCTCGATTCGCCCGCCCTAGAGTGGCGCGAACTGATCAAGCATTTTGCCGTGCGACTGCGGTTGCCGGTGTTTCTCGCGCCCATCGTGGAGAAGCTGACCACCCTCAAGAGCGGCCAGGATTTCGACGCGGTCGATCACCTCAGCCACGCCCACGTCTATGACCGCCACATGCTGATCTTTCACGGCAGCGCCGACGACACCGTGCCCGTTTCGCAGCTCGACCGCTTGTTCGAGGCCCGGCCCGATTTGATCGAGTACGTGCGGGTGGAAGGCGCAGAACACCTCCGAAACTGGAATATGGATATAGAGAATTACGAGCGCCGCCTGCGCCAGTACCTCAGCCGGATGCTGGGGCCGCTTGAAGCTCAACACTCTGAAATAAATACCCCTTCTCAAAAGGAGAATCCCAATGTCTAACCCCACTGCCAATCCTGCGCGTGAAGCCGTGATCGTTTCCGCCGTCCGTACCGCCGTTGGGCGCGGCGTCAAAGGCACCCTCGCCAACACCCGCCCCGACGATCTTGCCGCGCTGGTCATGAAAGAAGCGCTGGCCCGTGTGGGCGTCGACCCGGCCATCGTGGAGGACGTGATCTTTGGCTGTGCCATTCCCGAGGCCGAGCAGGGCCTCAACATTGCCCGCCTGGCCGCACTGCAAGCCGGATTTCCCGACTCGGTGGGCGGCGTGACTGTCAACCGCTTCTGCTCGTCGGGCCTGCAAACGGTAGCGATGGCGGCGGCGGCTATTCAGGCCGGACACTTCGACGTGATCTTGGCGGGCGGCGTGGAGAGCATGAGCATGGTGCCGATGAGCGGCCACAACCCCAGCCCCAACCTGTCCCTCGTCGACAAGCGTCCGGAAGCCTACATCAACATGGGCCTGACCGCCGAGAATGTGGCCGCCCAGTACGGCGTCAGCAAGGAAGATCAGGACGCCTTCGCGGTGCGGAGTCACCAGCGGGCCGCCGCCGCGCAGGACGCGGGCAAGTTCAAAGACGAGATCGTGCCGGTGCCGGTGCGCGTGGACAAGGTCAAGGGAACCAAAATCACCTCCGAAACGGTGATGTACGCCGACGATGAACTGATTCGCCGCGACACTACCCTAGAAGGCCTTGCCAAGCTGAGACCCGCCTTCAAAATGGGCGGCTCGGTGACGGCGGGCAACGCTTCGCCTTTCTCGGATGGAGCCTCGGCGCTGCTGCTGATGAGCCGTGAGAAGGCCGACGAGCTGGGCCTGAAGCCGCTGGCTAAGTTCATCGGCTTTACGGTGGCGGGCGTGGGGCCGGAAGTCATGGGCATCGGGCCGGTGGAGGCCGTGCCGAAGGTCTTGAAGCAAAACGGGCTGACCTTAGCCGACATGGACTTGATCGAACTCAACGAGGCGTTCGCGGCCCAGAGTCTGGCCGTCATCCGCACGCTGGGCATCGACGAGGAGATCACCAACGTCAACGGCGGGGCGATTGCGTTGGGCCACCCGCTGGGCTGCTCGGGAGCCAAGCTGACCACCACCGCCATTCACGAACTGCGGCGGCGCGGCGGCGGCAAGGCGCTGATCACCATGTGCATCGGCGGCGGCATGGGCGCGGCGGGGATCATCGAGGTGTATCCGGCGGAAGGGCAGGCGGCGGACTGAGCGCCAGTTTCAAAATTCAGTAAGCATGTGTCCCCCGGTGAAAGCTGGGGGCGTGTTTTTTTGCTTAGCAGACCAAGCATCTTACGCCAAGCTGACCATTACGGGAGTATAAAGAGGGGATGAAACCCTTAGTTCTTCTTACCCTGGCCCTGGGCAGCCTTGCCAGCGCCCAGAACGTCGATCCCACGCCCACTGTCGAGTTGCGGATTCTGGAAACCACCGATCTGCACACCTCCGCGCTCGGTTACGACTACTACCAGGACAAGCCCACCGGCGAGTTCGGCTTCGAGTACACCGCCACGCTGATCGAAAATGCCAAGAAAGAAAAGCGCAACACGCTGCTCTACGACAACGGTGATTTGATTCAGGGCAATCCGCTGGGCGATTACGTGGCCCGCGTCAACCCGCTCAAGCCCGGTGAGATGCACCCAATGCACGCGGCCATGAAGCTGCTCGGCTACGACGCGGGCAACCTCGGCAACCACGAATTCAATTACGGCCTGCCCTTTTTGCAGCAAGTGATGGCGGCGGCTCCCATGCCGATGGTTAATGCCAACGTCTACATCGATGACGGCGACAACAACCCCGACAACGACAAGAACGCCTTCACGCCCTACCTGATTCAGCGCAAAATCGTTTATGACGCTCAGGGCCGCCCGCAGGTGCTCAACGTGGGCGTCATCGGCTTCCTGCCGCCGCAGATCATGCAGTGGGACAAGACCAACCTGGAAGGCAAGGTCAAGACACGCGACATCGTGGAGACGGCCAAAAAATTCGTGCCGATGATGAAGGCGCAGGGTGCCGACATCATCATCGCCATTGCCCACAGCGGCATCAACGCCGATTACGTGCCGGGGCAGGAAAATGCCTCCACCGAACTCACCAAGATTGACGGTATCGACGTGGTGCTCAGCGGCCACAGCCACCAGGAATTTCCAGGGCCGGTCTACAAGAGCATTCCCGGCGCGGACATCACCAAAGGCACCATCAACGGCAAAGCCGTCGTGATGGCCGGATTCTGGGGCAACGATTTGGGCGTCATCGACCTCAAGTTGAAAAAGGTCGGAGAGACTTGGAAGGTGCAGGACACGGCGTCGATGCTGCGCCCGATCTGGGACAAGGTGGCCAAGGTCAATCTGGTCAAACCCGACCCGCGCATCGCTCTAGCCGTCGAGGCGGCCAACGCGGGCACGCTGGCTTATGTGCGCGGCAATGTGGCCGACCTCTCTGCCCCCATCAACTCGTATTGGGCGCTGGTGCAAGATGATCCCAGCGTGCAACTCGTCGCCAGTGCCCAGATCGCCTACGTCAAGGCAGCCTTGGCGGGCGGCAAGTACGCCGACTTACCAGTGCTGTCGGCGGCGGCTCCCTTCAAAGCAGGCGGACGCGCCGGAGCGAGCTACTACACCGATATTCCGGCGGGCACGCTGGCGATCAAGAACGTGGCCGATCTGTATGTTTATCCCAACACGGTGCAGGCCGTGCTGGTCACGGGAGCACAGGTGCAGGAGTGGCTGGAGCGCTCAGCGGCCCAGTTCAAGCAGATCGATCCCAAGAACGTGGCCCCGCAAGACCTCGTCGAGACCAGCTTTCCCACCTACAACTTCGATGTCATCGACGGCGTGACCTACCAGATCGACGTCAGCCAGCCCAGCCGCTACGACGTGGGCGGCAAGCTGGCCAATCCCGGTGCTCACCGCATCAAGGAGCTGATGTTCGGAGGTAAGCCAATTGACCCCGCCGCGCAGTTCGTGGTCGCCACCAACAACTACCGCGCGTCCGGCGGTGGCAATTTCCCCGGCCTCGACGGCAAAAACATCATCTTGCAGGCTCCCGACGAAACCCGTGAAGCCCTCGTCCAGTACTTCCAGGCGCAAAAGACCGTCAACCCCACCGCTGACAACAACTGGAAGCTGACGCCGCTGCCGGGCGTGAGCCTGCTCTACGCCACCGGCCCCAACGCCCAGAAATTCCTGCCCGCCAACGCCACCTTGCAAAAAATGCAGGACGACGGCTTCGCTCAGTACGTGATCAAATTCTAGATCTCTGAACACGTAAAAAATCGGCCACCCCTGATCTGGGAGTGGCCGGTTTTTTACGTTGCTGTTAAGCCAGCGTTTCTTCCAGTACCTTCACTCCGCTGAGTTTGCGGTGCGCCGTCAGCGCCTGAGCGACCACCTGATCCATGTTGTAGTACTTGTACGTCGCCAGCCGCCCCACGAACATCACGTTCGGCGTCGCCTGAGCCAGCGCCTCGTATTTCTTGTACAGCAGGGCATTCTCGGGCCTCGGCACCGGGTAGTACGGATCGCCCTCGGCGCGTGGCAGCTCGTAGACCACGCTGGTCTGGGCGTGTGTCTGCCCGGTGATGTGCTTGAACTCGCTGACGCGGGTGTAGGCGTAGTCGTTGGGATAATTCACCGTGCCCACCGGCAGCATCTGCGCCTGCGGGTGCGTCTCGTGAACAAATTCCAGGCTGCGGTAAGGCAACTTGCCGAAACGGTAGTCAAAATAGGCGTCCACTGGGCCGGTGTAGATCATCTGGTCAAACGGCACGAAGTCGGCAATCTCGCGGTAATCGGTGTTGGTCATCACCTTGATGTTGGGGTGGGCCAGCATCCGCTCGAACATCCGGGTATAGCCGTGCAGCGGCATCACCTGATAGGTGTCGGCGAAGTAGCGGTCATCGCGGTTGGTGCGGGTCGGCACGCGGGCCGTCACCGAGGCGTCGAGTTCGCTGGGGTCCAGGCCCCACTGCTTGCGGGTGTAGCCCCGGAAGAACTTGTTGTAGAGATCGCGCCCGACCTTGCTGACCACCACGTCCTCGCTGGTGCGAATCTTCTCGGCGGGTTCGGCCACTGAGGCGAAGAATTCTTCGACCTGAAAGGCGGTCAGATTCAGGCCGTACAGCTGATTGACCGTGTCCAGATTGATCGGAATGGGGAGCAGTTGCCCGTCCACGCTGGCCTTGACCCGGTGCTGGTAGGGCCGCCACTCGGTGAAGCGCGAGAGATAATCAAAGACCTCACGGCTGTTGGTGTGGAAGATGTGCGGGCCGTAGGGGTGAATCAGCACGCCCGCGTCGTCGTAGCGGTCGTAAGCGTTGCCGCCGATGTGCGCTCTCTTGTCGACGATCAGCACCGACTTGCCCTCTGAAGCCAGCCGCTCGGCCAGCACCGACCCGGCAAAGCCCGCGCCCACGATCAGGTAATCGAAGCCGCTGGACATTAAGGGCAGCTCAGTCATCTGCGGCCTCAGTTTTTGTAGCCTTACGGCCTCTCGCTTCATTCATCCGTGTCTCCATCTCGGCCCAGGTTTGTGACCAAGACAGCCCGGCCAGGTAAGCGTCGGCGCGGGCTTGCCGCTCCCGGCCTTCGGGTTGGTGGCGTTCGGCAAGAGCGGCTTCACAGGCGGCCTCAAAGTCATCGGCGCGGTTGGCAATTCGCACTAGATCTTGCTCACCGTAGGGGCGCACCACGTCGCGGATTTCGGTCGACACCACCGGCACGCCCGCCGCCAGGTATTCCGGCGTCTTGGTCGGCGAGATGAACTCGGTGGACGCGTTGCGGGCAAACAGCAGCAGCGCCACGTCCCAGTGCGCCAGATACTGAGGCAACTCGGCGTAGTTTTTCATGCCCAAGTAGTGCAGGTTGGCGGCGCGGGGCAAATCGCTTTCCTGAATCTTGACAACTGGCCCCAGCAACACGAATTGCCACTCGGGGCGGCGCTCGGCCAACTCGGCGAGCAGGGCGGTGTCGAAGCGCTCGTCGATCACGCCGTAAAAGCCCAAGCGGGGGCGCTTCAAGTCGGCTTGATCGGCGGGATCGGGCATTTGGCTGCGGGCCTGGGCAAAGTGGGCCTTGTCCACGCTGGAGGGAAACGGGTAAGCGTGTGGGTGCTGCTCGCTTTTGGCTTCCCACAAACGGTGGCCGCCGGTAAAGACCAGATCGGCCCGCGCCAAGAGCTGCTGCTCGCGGGGGCGCAACTCCGGCGGCGCGAAGCGGAAATTGGCCAGCTCGTCCATGCAGTCGTAAATCACCAAGCTGGGATCAAGCGCGGTGACCATCGGCATTTCCATCGGGGTGTAAACCCATAAGGTGTAATCGTGCCACGCTTCGCTGAAGGCCAGTTCATTGAGCATGGCCGCCGTGCGGGCCTGCGAGGTAGCGGGGTCTAGGCCTTCCGGCAGGCGCGGCACGACGACCGTGACCCCGTATTCGGTAGAGCGGATGTCCAGTGAGCTGTCCCACTCCCCGAAGATGGGCGGCTCCACGTAATACACCCGCCGATCACGCGCCGCCTGACTCATCAAATGCTGCGGACGCTGAAAGACGAAATCCCATCTGAGGTGGGCCAAACAAATCAAGTCGCCCTGCCGTGCCATTTTTGCCGCGTTTTCTTCCACAGTTCTTCTCCCAATCACTCGCCGAACGAAGCTGGCAAGTCCCCAAATTGATTTATAAATCTCAATTCACTTGTGAAAACCTGTGTAAAAATGACCGAAGTGCGATTCAGTCCACATTGGGTTTCCATCAACCAAAAATTGACTGTTGATGAAGACAAGGAAGCGGTGTTGTCCAAATTGCTGAGCCTTTCTAGACTTGCCGAGTTTAGCCGCAGAAGTGAGGCACAAATAGAGCGATTTGCCTCAGAGGGCTTCATTTGATGTTTAGCGGAGGTCAATCTTGGCCCGAAAACGCTTCATCTCTTGCTTAAGACTTCAGGCCACTTCACCCAAGCTCAATTTGGAATGGATTGGGCAAAGAGCGGGTCAGTTTCTCTCTCCCCATTGGCTCCTGAACTTTTGCTCGGTTCCTTTGTGCCTACACGCCGCGTAAGCGCTGCCACTCGCACTCTTGTTTCCTTTTGTTAAGGTCTGCCGTGCTAGCTTTTTCGGTATGCGCGTACTTCACACCGCCGACTTCCACGCTGGGCGCACTTTGCGCGGCTACGACCGCACCCCCGAAATCCGCGACGCCCTGAATGAAATCGTGGGCCTGGCCCGCAGTGAGAAGGTTGACGCCGTGCTGGTGGCGGGCGACCTCTTCGACACGGTCAATCCGCCTGCCGACGCCGAAGCGGCCATCTTCGCTTTTTTTCTGGCGCTGCGCGACGCGGGCATTCCCAGCATCGTGATCGCCGGAAACCACGACAGCGCCTCGCGCTTAGCAGGCCTCAGCGGGCTGCTCGGCTGGGTGGGTGTGCAGGTGGTGGCCCAGCCGAGCCACGATCCGCGCCAGATGATCCGCACGGTGGAGACCAAGAGCGGCGAGAAATTGGTGGTGGGCGCACTTCCCTACCTCTCCGAGCGCCGATTGGTCAAAGCCGCCGACGTGATGGGGGCCGAAGTTGGGTTGTGGCGGCAAAAATACCGCGAGGGGATGAAGTTTTTTCTGGGTCAGTTGGCGGCGGGTTTTGAAGCGGGAGCAGTCAATATGTTGATGCTGCACGCCACCCTCGACGGCGCGGTGGCCAGCGGCTCGGATAGGGGAATGCAGTTCGATTTGACCAACGCCTACACCGTCTCGCCGCTGCAACTTCCGGCGGCGGCGCAGTATGTGGCGCTGGGCCACGTCCACAAGCCGCAGGAACTCGGCGCGTCCCCGCTGGCCTGCTACTCGGGCAGCATTATCCAGCTCGATTTCGGTGAGGGCGGCGAGAAAAAACAGGTCAACTTGGTGGAAGTCGAAGCGGGGCGGCCTGCCAAAGTCCACGCCATTCCGCTCGTCAGCGGCAAGGAACTGAGAACCATTCGGGCCGATCTGGAAACACTGGATGCCCGCCTCAGCGCCGTGAAAGGCTTTGACGGCCTGCTGAAGGTGGTGGTGCGTGCGCCCGCCGGAACCGCCTTGCCGGGTCTCAAGGACCGGGTGCTGCGGCAATTTCCTAACGCGCTGGGCGTGGAGTTGGAAGCCGTCAAGGATGAGGCGACGGTGCAGGCGGCGAGCCGTGAGGGACTGAGCATTGAGCAGCTTTACGAGCGCTACCACCAGGAGCGGCGAGGCGAGTTGCCGGACGCCCTGCGGCGGGTCTTCAAAGAAACGGATATGGCGGTGCGCGAAGCAGCAGGGGACGGAATATGAAACCCCTCCAACTCAGCGTGCAGGGCTTCATGCCGTTCCGCGATCAGGTGGAAGTCGACTTCACCGACCTGCAACTCTTCGCCATTCAGGGAGCCACCGGCAGCGGCAAAAGCAGTCTGCTCGACGCCATCACCTACGCCCTCTACGGCGAAACCGACCGCCTCGGCCAGACTGGGCTGGACGCGCTGATTTCCACTGGCGAGAAGTCGTTCACCGTCAGCCTGACCTTCGAGAGCGGCGGGCAAACCTACCGGGTGGTTCGCAACAAGGGGCGCAAAGCCGCCGAGAATCAGGTCCGGATCGAGCAGCACAGCTTAGACGCGGCGGGCAAGGTCAAGTGGCTCAACCTCTCGGAGAACACCACCCGCGCCACCCAGAGCCGTATCAGTAAGGTGCTGGGGCTGGATTTCAAGAGCTTTACCCGCGCCGTGATGCTGCCGCAGGGCAAGTTCGACGCTCTGCTGCGCGGCTCCAAAGCTGAGCGCCAAAAGCTGCTGGGCGAGCTGACCAACATCGGCCACGTCGCCGAGATGCACTCGCACGCCGCCGAGCGCAGCAAGACCCTCAAATTCGAGCTGGCGGGCGTGCATCACCTGCTTGAGGGCGAGTACGCGGGCGTGTCTAGGGCGGTACTCGACGATTTGAAAGCCGAGCGCAGCCGAGTGGAGACCGAGGCGCAGACCCTGATCGATGACCGCGACGCCCTGCAAGCCGAGCTGACCCGCTTGCGGGCGCAGGAAAGCTTGCATCAGGAGTGGGAAGCGCAAGGGCGCAAGCTCAGCGACCTCGACGCGCAGGCGACGGCAGCAAGGGAAGGCGCGGCGCGGGCCGAGCGGGCCAGAACGGTGGCGGGGGCGCTCCCACTCTTGGACACCGCTCAGCAAGCGCGGGCGGCGGCTGCCGGGGCCGAGCGAACTGCCCACCAAACCCAAACGGCTCTTGGCGCGGCGCAAACGGCCCTGAACCAAGCGGCGGGAGGCGAGCAGGCCGCCCTGAGTGCACAGGACAGCGGCAGCCAGCAAGCCAACCAGCGCCTAGAGCGGTCTGAGCGAGTGGCCGAAGCTCTGCCGCTGCTGCGGAGCGCCGCTCAGGCTGAGCAAGCCGCCGAGCGGGCCAGCGCCGCCGAGCAGGTCTCTCAGGCCGCATTGGCCGCCGCCGAGCGCCAGCAAGCCAGCCTGGCCCAAGCTGAAGCCAGCGCCCAGCAGCAAGCCGAGCACATTCCCGACTTGGAGGCCCGCGCCGAGCTGCTCAAGAATGCCCAGAGCGATCTGGCCCGACTCAAACGTGCTGGGGGCAACCTCCAAACCACCCATCCTCAGCCGCTGCCCTGGGACGAAGACGCTCACTTTGCCGCCCATGAAGCCGCCCAGAAGCTGGAGCATTTAAAAGCTGAAAAGGTCAAACTGGAAGCTGAAAAAGCTGGACTCAGCGCCGGACGCGCCCGCTACGCGCTCGACGAGCAGTTGCAGCGCCAGGAAAAAAGCGAGATGGAGCAGATCGAGCAAGATGGGCGGCTGCTCAAGGCCGACTTCGAGCGAGCCGAAGCGGCTTTGGAGGCCGCCGTCAAGCAAGCTGGGCTGAGTGCTCACCGCGCCCACTTGCACTTGGGGCAGCCGTGCCCGCTGTGTGAGCAAGAAGTCCGCATCTTACCGAGCGGCCCCATCGCCGACGTGGAGGAGCTGAGGGCCATCAAAGAAGCCGTTCAGCGGCGCTTAGACGAGCGGCGTGACCGGTTCAAAAATTTGCGGGCCTCCAGCACGGTGCGCTCAGGTCAGCTCGAGGACAAAGCCCGTGAACTCAGCGACTGGGAAGCCGCCCTGCATGACCGCGAGAGCGATCTGCGAACTGGCGCAGCCAAGTACAGCGGCGAGGAACCTGAACAGGCCAAGCGCTTGCTGGCGGGCTTGGCAGCGCGGGTGCAACTGGCGGGCCGCGATCCGGCGGGAGAGCGGCAAAAGGTATTGAACGAAATCGGCAGCCTCAAGGCGGCGCTGGACAGTGCCAGAGCTGCCCAAGCCAAAGCTGGAGCCAGCCAAGCCGCCGCCGCTGCCACCCTGCAAGCAGCTCAGGCCGCCCTCGCTGAGCGCCGCGCCGAAGCTGGGCAGGCCGGGGCTGCGCTGCAAGCAGTTTTACTGAGCCTGAGCTTGTCTGCCGAGCAGGTGCAGGCCGCGCCCGATCCGGCGGAGGAGCGCCGCGCCGCCCAGCAGCAGCTCAAAGCGTTGGCGGGCGCACTCGAAAGCGCCCGGCGCACGCTGGCCGACGCGCAGGCCCGCCAAGCTGCCGCCGCCGCTACTTTTGAAGCCGCACGAACCAATGCCGATCAGCGCGGGGCCGACGCTATTCGTGCCGAGGCTGCCTTGCAAGCGGTGCTGGATAGTCTCTGCCTCAGTGCTGAAGAGGTGCAGGCGTCCGCTTTGCCCGAAGCCGAGATCCGCGCTCTCGAAGCGGCCCTGCGCAGTCACCTCGCCGAGCGTGAGCAAGTCTTAGCGGCTCTGAGCGCCCTAGAAACCAAACTCGGCGGCGTAACATTTGATCCGGCCCGTTTGTCACAGGCGCAGCGCGATTTGTACGCGGCGGAAGCGGCCCTCGGCGCGGCACGCGGGCGCATCGGCGAGCTGGCCGAGTCGCTGCGGGCCGGAGCCGAGCGTCTAGAGCGCAAATCTGAACTGTCGGGTAAGGCTGGTCAACTGGCCAGCACCCTCGATCTGTGGACGACGCTGAGCAACTCGCTGCGGGCCAATGAGTTTCAGCAGTACCTCCTCCAAGAAGTCGAGAGCCGCTTGCTGGCCGGCGCGGGCGAACTGCTGTTTGAAATCAGCGATGGGCGCTACCGTCTGGCTCTGGACGGCGGAGACTACATGGTGCAAGACCTCTGGAACGCGGGTGAGACGCGGGGCGTCAAGACCCTGTCGGGCGGCGAAACCTTTCTGGCAAGCCTCTCGCTGGCGATTGCCCTCAGCGATTACCTCGCCGGGAACCGCATTCTGGGCGCACTGTTTTTGGATGAGGGCTTCGGCACGCTCGACCCGCAGGCGCTCGACTCGGTGGCCGGAGCGCTGGAAAATCTGCGGACGCAGGGCCGGATGGTCGGCGTGATTACTCATGTGGAGAGCTTGTCGGAGCGGCTCCCCAGTCGCCTGCTGATCAGCAAAAGCGTGGCCGGAAGCAGCGTGCAGCGGATTGACAGCTAGCGTCCCATTAGTGATTTTGCGCGATGACTTTCACCATTCGGTCTTGATAAGCCCGCAAATCGAGGGTGTTGCCGGGAGCCTGATCCATCATCAGGGCGAAGGCCAGCACGTGCCCCGATTTGCCACGCACATACCCGGCCAAGCTGGAGACGCCCGGCAGCGTGCCGGTTTTGGCCCGCACGTCCAGCCCGCTGCCGACGAAGCGCCCAGCCAGCGTGCCGCCGAGGGCGCGGGCTTCGGCGCTGGCCTCGCCGGTTGCGCCACGCGGCAGCGCTTCGATAAACAGGTTTTTGCGCTGGGCAAAGGCGTCGGCGGGTGTAATTGGGGTCTTTGAAGCGGTGATCGGCAAGTCGTACATCCGGCTCAGCACCGTCACCAGGCTGCGGGGGGTTAGGCGGTTGCCGCCCGACAACCCTGAGGCGTCGTTGAGGCTCATTGGCGCGGCATTGACACCGACTTTGATCAGGAAGGCGCGGAGTCCGGCGACCATGCCCGCGTGCGTCACGGCTCCGTTGCCGGCCACCTTGCTGCCGAGTTCGGCGGCAATCTGCTCGGCCCAGACATTGTCGCTGGGCTTGAGGGTCTGTTTGGCCAGCTCGATCAGCGGTTGGCTGCGAACGGTGGCCAGGCCGAGTTCGGCAGGGGGCGCGGGCAACGGCGGCGAAGCGCCCGGAATCACGCTGCCGAACTGCTGCACCGCCGCTTGCCCGACCACATGACCCAGCGAGCTACTCTGCCCGCCGCCCACCTGAATGCCCGCCGCCCGCAACTGGCCTTCAAAAGCGCTGATGACGCGCTCGGCGTAGCGTTCCGGCGTATCGTTCCAACCCGGATATTCACTCAGCCGCACCGCCACCACAGGAGTGCCCAGCGGCAAAGCAGGCCAGGTGCTGCTGTCGACTGTGGGCGCTAGGCGCACCTCGCCAACACTTTTGATGCCTCTGGCTGAGAGCTGCTTGGCGAGCGCGGCCAGAGAATAGCGGCCTTGAATGCTGAAGCTGGGATCGCCGCCGCCGCGCAGGGTAACGGAGCTGAGCGCTGAGGCTTTGCCGTTGACTTCTGCGGCGCTGGCCGTTACATCGGCGCTGTACCACGCCAGCGGCCCAGATTGGCTGAGGCGGGCGGCCATACTGACGATTTTTAGGGTAGACGCTGGAGTAAACAGCTCGTCGGGGCGGGAGGCTTCCACCACCTTGCCAGTCGTGAGGTCGCGCACCAGCAGGCCGGTGTGGGCGGGGCTGGGCGGGCGCTGAAGAAGCGCTGAAACCGCCGGACTCAGCACCGGGCGCAGCGTCACCTCCGCCGCGCCAGCGAGTGAGGCGGCCAGCAGCGGCGCAATCAGGAGCGGCACAGTAAGCAGAGAACGCACCGACACAGGGTAACAGACGCGGGTGAAAAAGCGAACAAATCAGCGAAGGTGCTGGGCGCTAACTCTTGAATGTAGGCACCTTGCCGCCGTAAATCTGATAAGCGTCGCACACGTCTTGCAGCACGCACTTGCTGCACTTCGGGGAGCTGAAACTGCACACCCGTTGCCCGTGCCGCAGCAAATTGATGTGCAGCTCATAGAGCAGCGGCGGCTGGGGCGGCAACAGAGCCAAGAGCGCCTTGTGTGCTGTCTGCTCGCCTATTTTGGGAATCGCCCCGATGCGGGTGGTGATGCGGTGAACGTGGGTATCCACCGGGAAAACTGGTTTGGCGTAGTTGAACAGCAGCACCAGCGAAGCGGTTTTGACGCCCACGCCCGGCAGAGCGGTCAGCCATTTGAGGCCCGCTTCAGGTGTCAGCTCGTTCAAAAAGTCTAAGTCGTAATTGCCGCGCTCGGCTTTGACGGCCTTCAAGGTGGCCTGAATGCGTGGGGCTTTCTGGTCGGGGTAATTGCTCAGGCGTATAGCGTGGGCCACCGCTTCGGTCGGGGCGTCTACGATGGCGTCCCAGTCACCCAATTCGCGCAACTCCTGATAAGCGGCGTCCTCGTTGGCAGCGGTGGTGCGCTGAGACAAGATGGTGCTGATGAGTTCGTGCATGGCCTCACGCCGGGGCACGAGCGGCACCTCGCCGTACTCGGCCCGGAAGCGCTCATACACAGTGAGCAGTAAAGCGGCCCGTGCTTCAGGTGACTGGTTAACGTTGAGATCGTGATTTGTGTCGGTGTCAGGCAACTCGAACAGCGGCAGCTCAGGCATAAGCTTCACGCTAGGACTTGGGCGGGTGGGTTGTGTGGGCGGGAGGTTTTGTAATCGTTGGCTTTTACAGTGTGGAAGAGAGAGCGTTCAAATGCTCTAGATCAAAGCTACGGCTGCAACACAATCTTCGTGAGCTTGCCCGCTTCCAGCAGCTTATTGACCCGCCCCGCTTCTCAGCGTCGCCGGATATCTAGCGACTCCTCTGAACCGAGTCCAGTATTGGTCACGCCAATCGGACATTTGCGTTCAAAAGGATAACGGGCTGGTGGTTTCTGGCACATAAAAACCGGCCATACCGCTGCCGTCTTTTGCACTCACTTGAGCTAAAAGTCCAGGAACTCCAATTCCTACTTTGTATCTCATAACACTCTCTGTACACTGGGTCATGAACAATCAGCTCGAGGCACCGCTTCCGGCAGGGCCAGGCCTCCTGCTGGGGCGGGAGCGTGATCTGAGCCGCCTGATGGAGCTTTTGCACAGTGGCTGCTGGCTCATCACGCTGCGCGGTCCTGGCGGCATCGGCAAAACGGCGCTCGCGTTGCACCTGGCGCACTGGGTCCAGATGATGTACGACCACGTTCAGTTCGTGGACCTGTCTACTCTGCGCGACCCGGGCGAGGTGCTCAGCGTTATCGCTCTGGCGCTCCCTCTACCTGCACACGGAGGCGATCCTGGGCGACTCATCCGTGAATTTGCCGCACAGCAGCGGACGCTTCTGATTCTCGACAACTTCGAACACCTCCTCCCGGCAGCGCTGCACCTGGGTGATCTCAATTCTGGCGAGGGCACCCTTCAAATCGTGGTCACCAGCCGCGCCGCCCTGCACCTGCATGACGAATACGAGCATCCAGTGGAGCCGCTGGCCCTGCCGGGAAGCGCTGTTCAGGCCGCGTCCAGTCCCGCCGTGCAACTCTTTGTGAGGCGTGTTCAGGCTTCGCGGCCTTCCTTTCGCCTCACTGTCCACAACACGCCTGATGTGATCCGGTTGTGCGAAATTCTGGAGGGGGTGCCGCTGGCCCTGGAACTCGCTGCCGCCCGTCTGCGAAACTACGCGCTGCCTGACCTGCTGGCGCAACTGCGCGGACCACTGGGGAATCTGAAAGCGGACTTTCAGGACCGGCCCGAACGGCTGCGTTCGCTGCGGGCCGCTGTGCAGTGGAGCTACGATCTGCTGAGCGGGAACGACCGTGACATTTTCGAGTGCTGCTCACTCTTTGAGGGCAACTTCACCCCGGCGGCGCTGACGGCGGTCTGGGGATCAGCAGACGCACTCGAGCGAACCGAAGTGCTGCTGGACCAGAGCTTCGTGCAGCGCCTGGAAACACCGGAAACGCGCTGGAAGATGTTGCAACCTCTGCGTGAACTGGCCGCCGAGCAGGTTGCCCACCACCCACTGGCCCGCAGCTGGCGTGACCGGCATGCCCTCTACTTTCTGAACATGATCGAGGAGCATATCGGGAAGTGGGAACGGGGCGGCACCGACGACCGGGCAAGTTACCTGCCACACTATCCCAATATCCGGGCTGGGATGGTCTGGGTCACGGAGCAGGGCCAAGCCGACCTCGCCTACCGTTACCTCTGTAAGATCGGATTTTTCTGGATGTCCTTCGGTCTGTCTGCTCGGGAAGTGCCGCTGACGAATCAGGTGCTGGCCCTCCCGCCCCCCGAGGACCGGGAGATGCTGCTGCGGGCACTGGAAGTCAGCACCTATGGCCTGAATGACACTGGGCAGTTCCAGGCCGCAGAAGTGCGTCTGCGAGAGATGTTGACGATCTGCCAGGAACTGGGCGACCGCGACGCCGCCGCCATGACCAGCCTCGCCCTCGCCGAAGTGCAGCTGGCAATGGGCCGTGCCGATCAGGCCTGGGACCGGGTGGAGCAGGTGCTGCGTGAGGAACCTGAACGGATGCTCGGCAGTTTCCAGACTCCCAGGGGGCGGATGAACCGGCCCATTTCGCGTCTGGCAGCCGCCCGCTGCTTGCTGGAACTGGGCCGCCACGAAGAGGCCCTGGACTACGCCGTGCTGGCCCGCCAGTATTACCGGGAGGTCAGTAACCAAGTGTTTGAACTTGTCACCGAGAACCTGATTGGCCAACTGCTGCTGCACCTGAACCGGCGGGCTGAGGCCGTCACGCTGCTGCTTGCCTGCCTCCACAAATCAGTTGCACAGGGCTTCAGGGGCGTCACCAACGCTGTCCTGGGATGGAGCCTGACCCTGGCGGCGGCGGACGTGCAGGACTGGAACACCCTGGTGCAGTTCACGGCGTTCGTGAATGGTCCCGGCTGGGAAACTTCGCAGAGCGTTTCCGACCTCCAGTTGCGGTGTGATCTGGACCAGGCTCGTCAGGTACTGGGGGAAGCCGGGTTTCAGGAGGCCTGGATAGCGGGAACACGCTTGCTGTTGCCGGACGCGGTGGCGCTGGCTGAGCGGCTGGTGCAGCACCTGTCCATCCCCACGCAGCGCTCAGGCGTCCGTCCAGACCTGACCCCCCGCGAGTGGGAGGTGCTGGCACTCGTCGCTCAGGGCCACCCGGATCGCCGGATTGCCCGCCTGCTGAATATCAGTCCGGGCACGGCGAGCAAGCACGTCAGCAATCTGCTCAGTAAACTGGGGCTGCGTAACCGTGTAGAACTGGCCCGCTGGGCCATCGAACAGGGAAAGGTTCTGCGCCCGTAACAGCAGAGCAGAACCGATATTGTTCGGTAACTGATACCAATCACCAAAATTCCGAATGCACTCTCAGGAAAACGCCGAGAGCGCCGCCTCCATTTCCGTGATTGGTATTGTTCACGACTCGCTCCGCTCGAAAAATTTGGCTTTTTGGAAGCCAAATTTTTGGTGATTGGTATGAGTGGAGAACCGCGCCGAATTTCTTCAAATTTGCGGCGGTGTACCGAATCCTGCTACCAGGGCCGACTACCGAGTATTGCTGATGTGAAAGTGCCCTCCCAGCGCCTACCGTAAGGCATCACTGAGGACTGATTCAGATTCGGATCCGTCCGTTTAGTGGTGGCCGCTTCGGAGGGTGGCAGCACGATTCAGAGGGCGACTGGAAGAGAGCTGTTTCAGGTCGCAGGGCAAGCACGCCTTGCAAGGGGGAAATTATGAGGGGAGCATTTACGCATCTGTGCGCCATCGTCTGCACCGGGAGCTTGCTGTTGGGAGCGGCTCAGGCCCAGACTCCAGCTGTGCCGAAGCCCGAGTTCAAGGTTGTCTCGGCGCACGCTTTCATTCCTCCGCCACTCCCGGCCACAGTGCAGGTGGAGCAGGACGTGCTCGATCTTCCAGCAGGAATCTGCACCGGCTTTCATCACCACGGCGGTTCAGGAATCGAGACTGTGCTGACTGGCGAGGTCATAGTGGAAACCAGAGCCACAGCCACCACCCCGGCCAGCAGCAAGACCTACAAGGCGGGTGAGGCCTACGTCTACCCGGCAGGAGACGTCCACAACTTCTGCAACATGACCACGCTGCCCGCGTCCTACACAGCGGTGCTCCTACTGCCTAACGGAGCCGCGCCGACCACGCCGGACGAATGAGCGGCTCCCGGCAAGACGGGCCGCTGTAGAGACGGCAGTCAGCGGTGAGGTGCCTCCTTGATCTGGGTTCAGAGGGCATATCGGCAGGAGAGGCCTGAGCTTTTGGTCTCCCCTGCCGATATGCCGCCGCCAAGCACCCACGCCGCCGTACGTCTGAGGGCCGTACGCAGCTGCAAGAAGCACACGCTCGCCAGAAAGTGGAGGAATGTATGACCAGTGAACCGAGACCGCGCACCGCCGCCTTCAACGCCCCGCTCTGGGGCAGCCGGGCACGGGACTGGGCCGACCTTCAGGAAAGCCTGTGCCGACCCATGTATCTGGCCGCTTACGAGCGCCTCGGCCTGTCAGCAGGGTGCGATCACCTTGACGTGGGATGCGGTGCCGGGTTGGCCGCGCAGCTCTCCGCCGAACGGGGCGCGTCGGTTCGGGGTCTCGACGCCTCACCCAACATGCTGGCGATTGCTCAGGAACGGGTGCCGACCGCCGATTTCCTGGAGGGCGACCTTGAAGCCCTGCCCTACGCGGATGACCGTTTCGATCTGGTGACCGGATTCAACTCGTTCCAATACGCCGGAAATCCAGGCGTCGCGTTGGGCGAGGCGAAGCGGGTCGCCAGACCAGGCGGCCAGGTGCTGATCATGACTTGGGGCGACCCGGAAGGGATGGAGGCAGCCTCCCTGGTCCGGGCGCTCGGGCCGCTGCTGCCGCTGCCGCCGCCCGGTGCACCCGGCCCATTTGCCCTCTCGGATGAGGTGGCTCTGCGGGCGTTTGCGACTGGCGCAGGCTTGGAGCCGCAGGAAGTCTTCGACGTGCCCTTAACGTGGCATTACGCAGATCTCACCACGGCCCTGCTCGCGCAGCTCTCATCCGGGGTCTCGGCCCGTGCTATCGCCCACTCCGGGGAGGAGGCGGTCAAGGTGGCCTACCACCGGGCGCTGGAGCCGTACCGCCAGACGGACGGCAGCTACACCATCGGAGCCAGCTTCCGCTGTCTGACAGCGCGGGCCTAACCAAGCTTGAGCAGAAGAAAACGACACCGCCTATTCGCCCGACCCTTCAAAGCGTTTCACCCCGTCTGTACAGGCCGTCATGTTGAGAAATCCCCTGTTCTCGTCCCTAACACTTTCGGCAGCCCTGTCCATATTCGCTGGCCACCTCTTCACCGCCGCTCAGCAACGACACTGACCCTCGAATTACGGGCGCTGCTTTTCTCGAAAAGTGGTCGAAATTTACTTTGGACAATTTTCACTTCATGCTGTCCATTAAGTAGAACAACGTTTATCTTTAGATAAACCGAGCAAAGCGAGAAGGTAGAAAAGTACAGCCAGATTACCGTTTTGGGATTCCGCCAAAAACGCTCCATCCCTCCACTCCCATCTGGCCGTACTTAGTAGACTCCCAGCGGCGCTGGGAAGCCTTAAACCGGAGAAGTACCTTAGCTCGACCGCCTACATTTTACAGCGCAATGGAATCAAACCGGGTAAAACATTACTGAAAGCCGACGATTTGGCGAATTACGATTTCAGCAAGTAAGTACGGCGATGTGTTTGAAGAGCGCGTTACTTGCGTCCGCTCGCCTCGGCGTTGTCGGCAGCGCTGCTCAAATCTGCGCCCTTGCCGGGTGTTTCGTCGCGTCCCCCCTCGGCGGGGTCAGCACGGTCAGCGGTATCTATGCCGCCAGTGCCTTTGCCTTTGTCCTCGGCGGGAATCGGATGGCTCTGGCCTTCGGCGGGCGAGGTGTCGGCAGGGTCGCTGCTGATCTTGGGATCGGTCATGACCGAATGATGCTCCACAAGCGAGGCTGATAAGTTCAAGGCAGAGTGAAGAGAGCTTGTGGGATGCTGCCTGCTCAGTGCCCTCCGAAATGTCCCATCTGCGGCACATTCGGCAACCAGGCGGGGCGGGCCACCACTTCGCCGAAGAGGTCGTACTCGTCGCTCTCCTCGATGCGGGCTTCCACGATGTCCCCGATCTTGATCTGTCCGGCGAACTCGCCCGCGTACAGATAAACCTGCCCGTCGATGCCCGGCGCGTCACCCTTGGTGCGGCCAATCAAGCGGGTTCCGGCAGCGTCGTCTTCATCATCGTTGAACTCGTCGATGATGATCGGCATGACCCGGCCCACTTTTTCGGCCAGCTTCTCGGCGCTGATCCGTTGGGCCACTTCCATAAAGCGGGCCAACCGCTCCTGCTTGATGTCCTCCGGCACGGGGTTGCCTAGCGCGTTGGCGTCGGCTTCTTCCACGTCGCTGTAGGGAAACGCGCCCACGCGGTCTAGGCGGGCGTCTTCCAGGAAGGTCAGCAGCTCCTGAAAGTCGCTCTCGGTTTCGCCGGGAAAGCCCACGATGAAGGTCGAGCGGATCACCAGTTCGGGGCAGATCTCGCGCCAGCGCCGGATGGTGTCGAGCTGCTTGCCCGCTCCGGGTCGGCGCATGGCCCGCAGAATTTTTGGGCTGGCGTGCTGGAGCGGCACGTCCAGATAAGGCAAGATCTTGCCCGCCGCCATCAGTTCCACCACTTTTTCTACGTGTGGGTACGGGTAAACGTAATGCATTCTGACCCAGGCTCCCATTTCGCCCAGCTTGGCGGCCAGGTCAGTCAGGTGAGCGCGGACAGGCTGCTCCTGAAATTCGCTCTCGCGGTAACGGATGTCCACACCGTAAGCGCTGGTGTCCTGCGAGATGACGACCAGTTCCTTGGTGCCGCCCGCCACAAGGCGGTAAGCCTCGTACAGCACGGCGGCGGCGTCGCGGCTGACCTGCTTGCCGCGCAGCTTGGGAATGATGCAAAACGAGCAGGTGTGGTTGCAGCCCTCAGCGATCTTGAGATAAGCAAAGTGACGCGGGGTGAGCTTGACGCTGGGCGCGAACACGTCGCCATGCGAGGTGGCCTCGCGCACGGGCGCACTCACGCCGTTGCGGGCACCCGGTGCGGCAGTCGGCAGCAAATCGGTAAAGGGATTTTGCTCCATCGGCAGCAGCTCGCGCACGTGGCGCATCACGTCGTCCACCGCTTCGCTGCCGGTAATGGCCGCCACTTTGGGATGGCGCTCCAGAATCTTTTCGGGCCGCTCGCCGAGGCAGCCAGTCACGATGACCTTGCCGGTGGCGTCCAGCGCCTCGCCAATCGCCGCCAGGCTCTCCTCCACGGCGGGCGTGATAAAGCCGCAGGTGTTGACGATCACGGTATCGGCGTCACCGTAGTTGTCGGCAATCTGGTAGCCTTCCACCCGGAGCTGCGTCAAAATTCGCTCGGAATCCACCAGCGCTTTGGGGCAACCCAGGCTGATGAAACCCACTTTGTTTTTGTGCTGGGGCTTGCTTACAAATTGATCGGTAAAATCAAGAACGGTCATGCTGTCTTTGCTCCTCAAGGCGGCCTGGCCCTGAGTGAGGACGCCGCATATCAGCCGCCCAGTATAGCGGAGCGGCTTTGCGGCAAAGGTGAGTTCTGCTGTCGGGCTGTGCTGGCCTTCAGTCTTCGCCCAACTCGCCCAGCCGCACTTCCTCCATGATCTCGTCGGGAGTGAGCTGCAGCAAGTCGGCGTCGTGGATCATGTTGCGTTCGGCGCGGAGTTCTTGCAGCACGGCGTCAAGCTTGGCGTGCAGCTCGCGGGTGTCTTCATTCTGGGCGTTTTGAATCAGGAACACCATCAAAAAGGTGACGATGGTGGTGCCGGTATTGATGACCAGTTGCCAGCCGTCTGAAAAGCGGAACAGCGGCCCGGTGACGACCCACACCACCAAGCTCGTCAGCGCCAGGGTGAAAGCGGTGGCCGTACCGGAAAAGTCGGCGATGCGTCTGGAGAGACGCTGAAATCGGGCTTCTAGGCTGATGGTACGGCGCTTGATCGGCGCAATATTTATAGGCGGAGTGTGGGGCAAAACGTCGGTACGCGGCATGGGAACACCTCCTGGCGGCAACAGGGCCTCAAGGAGTCTGCGCCGGGCGGTTAAGCCTGACTTGAAGCCAGCCGACTTTTAAGCCAGTGGAGACCCAAAACTCTGTACCCTACTGACATGACTTCCCACATCCCCGATTTGATTGCCAAAAAGCGCGACGGCCAAGAACACAGCCGCGCCGAGCTGGAAACCCTGGTGCTGGGCTATACACGCGGCGAGGTGCCAGATTACCAGGTCAGCGCCTGGCTGATGGCGATTTATCTGCGTGGCATGACGCCCCGCGAAGTGGCCGATTTGACTTTAGTGATGGCGGCAAGCGGCGACCAATTTGACTTGAGCAGCCTCAGTAACACGGTGGACAAGCATTCCACCGGCGGTGTGGGCGACAAGACCAGCTTAATTCTGACGCCGATGCTCGCGGCGCTGGGCCTGACTGTCGCCAAGATGAGCGGGCGCGGGCTGGCCCATACCGGCGGCACCATCGACAAACTGGAGAGCATTCCCGGCTGGGACGGCACTTTATCGGACGAGGCATTTCTGGCACAGGCCCGCGCTATCGGGCTGGCGCTGGTGGGTCAGAGCAAAGACCTCGCGCCCGCCGATGGCCTGCTGTACGCCCTGCGCGACGTGACGGCCACCGTCGCCTGCTTGCCGCTGATCGCCAGCAGCATCATGTCCAAGAAGCTCGCCAGCGGAGCGCAGACCATCGTGCTGGACGTGAAAGTCGGCGCGGGCGCGTTCATGAAAACCCTGGAAGACGGGCGCGAACTGGCCCGCGCGATGGTGGACATCGGCAGCCACGCGGGGCGCAAGGTGCGGGCGGTGCTGACTGACATGGACGCGCCGCTGGGACACCTGGCGGGCAACAGTCTGGAAGTGCAGGAAGCCATTTCGACCCTAAACGGACACGGCCCGCACGACCTGACCGAGTTGTGCGTGGCCCTAGCGGTAGAAGCGCTGGCCGCTTACGGTCAAGACCCGCAGCAAGCTGAGGCACGCGCCCGCCAGACTCTCCAAGACGGCTCGGCCCTCGCCAAGTTCCGTGCCTTCGTGGCAGCGCAGGGTGGCGACCCCACTTACGTCGACCACCCCGACAAGCTGGACGTAGCCCCCGGACGCGCCGAAGTGCTGGCCGAGGCGAGCGGTTATTTGCAAGCGGTGGACGCCTTGGCGGTAGGTCAGGCGGTCTTGGTGCTGGGCGGTGGGCGCGAGCGCAAAGGCGAGCAGATCGATCACGGCGTCGGGGTAGAGCTGGTCAAGAAACCCGGTGAGACGATCAAAGTGGGCGAGGTGCTGGCCCGGATTTATCACCGAGACGGACGCGGCCTGGACACCGCGCTGGAGTTGCTGCGCGGCGGCCTCAGCGTGGGCCAGACTCAGCTGGAGGTGCCGGAGCTGATTTTGGGGCGGGTGGAGTAAGTGAAAAGCGGTGTCTAGCCGGGCTGTTTTGGCGGTGGTGGCTGGCCTGATCTTTCTCGTGCCACTCGGTCTTCTGGCCAGTTATGTCTGGGACCCAGGTTTGGACTTACGCAGTCCAAGCGACGCCAGAGAATGGATCAGACTCTGTGCCAAGGGCCGTGAGGACTTGTATTGCAAGACAGCCAGATATGTATTGAGAGACGTGAAAGGCCCGATTATTTTTCTCCATCCCAATGCAGGCGACGACGAAATCACGTCTGAAATTCTGAGCTGGATGGGTGGGAAGATTGACCGGGACGCTTTGGAGCGTTTGGTACGGGCGAATCTTTTTGAAGGCTCACTCCTAAGTGTTGGAAAAGTCGTGTCTTTGAATGGACAGACCCGTACCGTTATCTGTAATATCCCAGGACGTAGAGATATCTGCGAGATAGACGGTATAGATATTTATCTCAGAAATAATCCGGAAAACAAGAGTAACGGGGCCGTCTACTCGACTTCCAAGCTACGGAGCAAAGAGGGCTACACTTTTCTTCTTCCGCTCCAGTAAATACAGCTGGATGAAAAATTCATACCGTTGACTCTTCCACTCACGGCAAGTCCACAAGCATTTCTGTTACCCTTACTCCATGCGTCTCCTTTTGCTGATCGTCGTGTTGGTGCTGCATTTGGTGTTTGGCTTGCTCAACATCAACTCGCTGATGTTCACGCATGACATCAACATGGGCTTTGCCGTCTACACTGGGCCGCTGGGCCTGATTTTGCTGATCACCAGCGCCCTGGTCGCCGTGCTGGCTTACGTGGCCGCCAGTTTCAGCAGTCTGCGCCGCGAGGCCGATACTGCCAAGCTGCTGCGCGACCTCGATTCGGTGCGTCAGAGCCTCGACAGCCAGGAAGCCAGCCGCTTTGCCCAGCTTCAGGCCGCGCTTGACAAGCGCTTCGCGGGATTAGATACCCAGCTGACCCAGAGCCGCGCCCTGCCGCCCGCGTCTACGCTGCTGACCAAAGATGACGGCGTGAGCAACGGCCAACTCAAGCAGGACTTGGGCGCACTCAGCGCCTTTTTGCGCCGTAAACTGGGCGATTGAGTTCGGCTGAAAAGTCTTTTCACAAGAATTTGTACTCAGTCCAGCTCGGCTGCTCTCGGTGGGCGCAGCGCTGGCCCTCCCGCTAGAATGCCGTGATAAAGGAGCGTTCCCCTTGGCCCTCGACAAATTTTTCCGCAGGCGTCGCCCGCAGGTCAGCCCGCCCAGCGAAGCGGATACCCCTGATCTGTGGGGCAAATGCCCGCAGTGTAAAGAAAATGTGTATCTGCGTGATCTGGCGCTGGGCGCTTACGTCTGTCCGCACTGCGGTTTTCACCACCGCCTCGGCGCGTCCAAGCGCATGGAAGTCTTGTTCGACGCGCCGCTGATGCAGTGGTCGGGCAGCATCTATCCGGTGGACGCGCTGAATTTTCAAGACACCGAAAGTTATCCGCAGCGTCTCAAGCGGGCGCAAATCAAAACGGGCCGCCCCGACGCCATCTTGACCGGACGCGGCCAGATCGAAGGCGTGAGCGTGGCCGCCGCCATCATGGACTTCGAGTTTTCCGGCGGCAGCATGGGCAGCGTGGTGGGCGAAGAAATTGCCCGCGCCGCTGAGCGGGCCGGTGAAGAGGGCTTGCCACTGGTTCTGGTGGCGGCTTCCGGCGGAGCCAGAATGCAGGAAAGCGCCTTGTCACTGATGCAGATGGCCAAAACGACGGTGGCGCTGGAAGCGCTCTCCAGCCGGGGGCTGCCGTACATCAGCATTCTGACCGACCCCACCACCGGCGGCGTGACCGCCAGCTTTGCCACCATCGCCGACGTGATCGTGGCCGAGCCGGGAGCCCTGATCGGCTTCGCGGGGCCGAGGGTCATTCAGCAGACCATTCGTCAGAACTTGCCGGAAGGTTTTCAGCGGGCCGAATTTCTCTTGGAACACGGCATGGTGGACATGATCGTCGATAGGCGCGAGCAGCGCGGTGAGCTGGCCAAGCTCCTGCGGCTGCTGCTGCCCCAAGCGTCCGTGCCCCAGCGGGAGCAGGCGTCGTGAGCGAGGGCAAACCCGTCAAGCCCACCGCCGAGACGCTGCGCGAACTCGGAGCCCGTATCCGCGACCTCGAGGGCACCGCCAAAAGCACCGGGCAAAATCTGGACACCGCCCTGACGCCGCTGCGTGCTCAGCTCGCTTACCTGCGCGGGCAAGTCAGCATGACCCGCTGGGAACGGGTGCAGCTTGCCCGCATCGCCGGACGGCCCACCGCGCTTGATTACGTCGAGCGCCTGACCTCCGAGTTCGTGGAGTTGCATGGCGACAGAACCTACGGCGACGACCAGGCCCTGATCGGTGGCCCGGCCCGCTGGCAAGGTCGGCGCGTGATGCTGATCATGCAGCAAAAGGGCCGCGACACCAAAGACAAGATCAAGCGGCGCTTTGGAAGCTCCAACCCTGAGGGTTACCGCAAGGCCGTTCGCTTGATGGATTTGGCCGACAAGTTCGGCCTCCCAGTGGTGGCCCTGATCGACACGCAGGGCGCGTATCCGGGCCTGGAAGCCGAGGAGCGCGGCCAGGGCTGGGCGATTGCCGAGAGCATCCAGCGGATGAGTCGCCTGAGAGTGCCCGCCGTCTGCGCCGTGATCGGTGAGGGCGGCAGCGGCGGGGCGCTGGCCATCGGGATCGGCAACCGAGTGCTGATTATGGAAAACGCCTGGTACTCAGTAATTTCGCCTGAAGGTGCGGCCAGCATCATCTGGAAAGACAGCGCCAAAGCCCCCGAAGCGGCGGAAGCCCTCAAGCTCACTGCGCCGGATCTGCTGGAACTCGGCATCGTGGAAGAAGTCATTCCCGAACCGGTGGGTGGAGCGCACCTCGATGTGGACACCGCCGCCGAAGCACTGGGCGAAGCGGTCAGCCGTCACCTCGACGAACTCGCCCAGCAAACGCCGGAGCAGTGGGTCAGTGGACGGGCGGCGCGGTTTCGGCGGTTGGGCGCTTACCGGGAAGACTGAGAGCCGGAGCGGGTTTGACCAGCCCGGCCGTCTTTTTCTCCCCCCACAGGCCTTTCTTCCTCTTGCCCGCCTCAATCCGTCACAATAAAGGCTATGACTGCCGTTTCTCCTGATGTCCGCTTGCCCGGCCTCCACGCCGAAGCGGGCGATCCGCACACCCGTTTGAGCCGCGCTCTGGCCGACCTCGAAGGAGCCGACTGGGGCTTATTCTTGGCCGATCAAGCCGCGCTGGCCCGCCAACTCTTCGCGCAATTCGGCCCCGGTACGCTGCGGGTCGACGCCCGCCTGGGGGTCAGCCGCGAGGTGTTCGCTTCTGCTGGGCTGGCGGTGGCCACCATCGACGCCGACTGGCGCGGCGCGGTGGCGGTGTGGCTGCTCGAACCCGACGAACGCGCCCTCAAGCGGGCCAAGCGGGCGGGCGTGCCGGTGCTGGTAGACGCCACGCTGGCCCCCGGCGGCGGCTGGCTGGGCCGTGAGGCGACGCTGATCGTTTACCGCGACGCTGCGACCATCAGCGGCTTCGGTGACGTGACGGCCTCGGCCCTCTTCGGCGCGGGCAGCGCTCCGCCGCGCCGCGCTCCCGCGCCCAGCGACCTGGGCATGGCCATGATCTTGCGCGATCTGGCGACCTTGCCGCTCAGACTGGCCCGCGCCGCCCGCACCACCGTCTCGTTGATGGAGCGCTTCGCGGGCGCGGCGCAGGAAGTCGGACCAACCGCGCTGCTGCTCGCGCCTGACAGCGCACCCGACAGTCACGCGCCCCTCGGCGGCGTGCTGGCGGCGTCGCGTAACGTGGGCGCAGGCACACTGATCACGCCGGGCGTGCAAGGGCTAGACGCGGTGTTGGCTCTGCTGCGCGGCGAAACCCAAGTCTGGGACGAGCAAAGTCAAACCAACCAAGCCCCATCCGCTTCTTCAGCTGTGAGCAGGGACGACAAGAACGAAGCGGGCGCAACCGGCGCAGCGCTGAGTGAAACCAGGCCAAGCGAAACCAGCTTGCCTGCTTCCACTGCTGCTCAACCTGCTGCCCAAACCGCCCGCCCGCTTGCACCCGCTCCCGAGCCGCTGTCCTATGTGCCGGAGATCGTTTTTTCTGACAGTGCGCCGCATCCCGAGCCGGAGCGTAGGCGTGAGGAAGTTGAGGAACACGCGCCTGAACTGACAGACGCGGATTCGGAGGCCGAGTCTGTCAGTTCAGGCGCGCCAGCCGACTTGCCTGACACGGGCCGCAGGCCGCAGCGCTGGCCCAAGTCGGGGCGGCGGCAAGAGCAGCGTTCAGAAGATTGGAACCGCTCGGCTCAGTCCGGTCAACCTGAACCCGAAGCGGAGCAAGCCCAAGGCCATATTCAGGACACAGCTTCAACAGAAGAAGACGCCGCCGGCTCGGCTGAAAGTCAACCGGCTGCCGAGCTTGTTCCTGAGCCGCCCGCTCTGCCCAGCGAGTCGCCTCAACCCGAAATCGTGCTGACCCCCGACCTGCCGCCTGCCGAGAGCAAAGATCCCACCGAGGGCCTCAGCGACGAGCAGCGGGCTGTGTTCGCTCGGTTGCGTGACTGGCGCAACGCCGAGGCCAAGCGTCAGGAGATCAGCCGCTTCATTATTGCCAGCAACGCGACGCTGGCCGAAATCGCCAGAAGCGCTCCGAGAGACGAAACCGAACTCCGCAAGGTGCGCGGTATGGGGCCGGAACGGGTTCGCAAGTACGGCGAGGCGATTTTGGGCACGGTGCAGGCAGACTGAGCACGCCAAGCGGGACGCCCCTACTACAGAGGCGTCCCACTTTCTTGTGTGTCAGATGTCTTCGCTGCCGCTGTCCATTCTGACCACTTTGGGCCGGAACTCGCCCAACACGTCCACCAATTCGCTCTGGGCAGCGATCACGTCCTGAATGCGCTTGTAAGCCTGCGGCGCTTCGTCGATGCCGCCGCCGAGCAGGGTCACGCCTTTGTCTTTCAGGTAAGCGCTGACTTCCGACTTGCTCAGTGCGTTCTGAGCGGCTTTGCGCCCGAGTTGGCGGCCCGCGCCGTGCGAAGCGCTGGCCAGCGCGGGAGCGTGCCCCTTGCCGCGCACCAAGTACCCCGGATCGGCCATGCTGCCGGGAATCAGGCCGAGTTGTCCGGCGGCGGCAGGGGTGGCTCCCTTGCGGTGAACGATGAGTTCCGAGCCGCCGACCTGCTCTTTCCAGGCCAGGTTGTGGCTGTTGTGGGCGCTTAATGCGGGCGTTTGGCCCAGCGCTTTGGCAATTCGGGCGTGAATCTGCTCGTGGTTGGCCAGCGCGTAACGGCCCGCCAGGTTCATGGCCTGCCAATACGCTTGGCCTTCTTCACTTTCCAAGCTGAGCCAAGCCAGCTTCTTGGCGCTGGGGTGCAGGGTCGGGTGTAAGTTCTCGGCCAGCTTGGTGAAGTGACCCGCCACCTGCGCCCCAAAGCCGCGTGAGCCGCTGTGGGTAAGCAGGGCGAGGTACGTTCCGGTGTCTAAACCCAGTTCCGATTGACTCAGCGTAAAGCTGCCGAACTCGGCGAAATGGTTGCCGCTGCCCGAGGAGCCGATCTGGTCGGCGGCTTTGTCATGCAACCGGCGCAAGATCGGCTGGTCATCCCAAGCCGCTTCGTCCAAGACGTCGTGGCTCATTCGCTCGCGGCGCTCGAAGCCGACGCCAGCACCGAAGCGGGTGTGCTTTTGCAGAAGGGCCAGTGCTTCAGGGGTTTTGAGGGTATCGGCGGGTACAGCAAAGACGGAGAGGCGCATCGAGCAGCCAATGTCCACCCCCACACCGTAAGGAATCACCGCGTTTTCAGCGGCCAGCACGCCGCCAATCGGTAGGCCGTAGCCGACGTGGGCGTCGGGCATCAGCGCTCCGGCGCGGGTGATTGGCAGACGCATCGCCACGTTCATTTGATCGCGTGCGCCCTGATCGATCAGGGCCGCGCCAAATTGGGCATACGGCAAGGCGGTGGAGCGCAGGGCGTCGGCGGCGTGCAGGTCGGTGTAGGCCTGCTGAGTCAGCAATTCGCGCACCAAGTCGGTGTAAATGCCACTTTGAAAGCCAGCCGGATCGGCCTTGACCTTTGAAAGTTCATCCAGAATGGCGCTGCGCTCCAGGCCAGCCGCTTCCCGAAGCTGCGCGGCGGCCAGAGCCAGTCCAATGCTTTTGTTGGTAAATCCCAGTTTGGTGATGTATTTGCCGTTCATGGTTCGTTCCTAAATTGGATGAAGTGAAGTGGAGCGTGGGCTGCCCGGTACGGGGTCTGAATCTGAACTTTGCCTCATGGCTGGCCCTCCTCGGTGTTGGCTTACGGCACAGTCTGCCGCGCCGCGCCGGCTTTTGCCTGCGCCAAATGGCTCACCACCGCCGCAAGTTGGCTAAGCCTTGTGAACAGCCTTGCTCAGTCTTCTGAAGCCCGCACCGAGCTTCTCTCCTGCCCCAAGCGGCGTCCGAGGCCCCAGTAGTACAGCTGCGCCAGCAAAAATACGCCCGCGCCCAGCCAGAACACCCGCACGCCGCCGCTTTGCCACAGTGCTCCGCCCAGAACCGGGCCCAGCGAGTAGCCCAGCGCTTCGGTGGCCATCACCACTCCCCAAGCAGCGGCGCGGTTTTGCGGCGGGAGTGTCTGGCCCACCAGCCCATTCCAGCCGGCCATGAAGGTGCCGTAGCCGAGGCCGATCAGCGCGGCGATCAGCCACAACGAGCGCGTCAGTAGCTCGGCGGAGTAACCGCCCAGCCCAAAAGTAAACGCCAGCAGCAACAGTCCCGGCCCCAGCACGGCGCGGGGGCTGAGTTGGTCGGCCAGGCGGCCCGCCAGCAGCAGCGCCGCCAGCAAGCACGCTCCGCCCAGCACGGCTGGCCCCAGCAGATCGGTGAGGCTGAGGTTTAAGCGTCTCAGCAGCGGATAAAACAAAGTTACCAATAAGCCCGGCGCGAGCATCTGGGCAAAGGCGGCGGGCAGGAGGGCGGCGACTTTTTGCCACTGGGCCTTCCAGTGCTCAAAGCTTTGGCTTCGCGTCTCATTGCCGCCCGTTTCACCACTGCCCTTCTCACCACTGCTCAGGCGCAAGGCTGCCAAGCTCAGTGCCAGCACCGTCACCACCGCCTGGGCGGCCAGCAGCAAGGTGGGCACTCCGGCGGGCGAGCGCAGCATCAATTGGCCGATGCCCAGCGTGCCCAGCGCGATTCCGGGCGCGACGCTGAGGTTGGTCAGCGACAGCGCCCGCGCTTCACGTCCGGTGACGGCGTACTGCTGCGACACCGCCATCACGCTGGGCCACAGCGCCGCGTAAAAGACGCCCCAAACGGCGGCCAGCATCAGCAGAGGCCAAAAGCCCGCGCCACCGAGCACCGCCAGAATCACGCCGAGGCCCAGCACGCTGCTGCCAATCAGCGCTCCGCCGAGGCCGAGGCGCTGCGTCACTAGGCCCACCGGCCCTTTGGCGAGCGCGTCCATCAGGTAATGAATGCCCACGATGCTGCCGACCTGAGCAGTGCTGAGGCCGTACTGAGCGGCCATCAGCGGCAAGAACGCCACGATCAAACCCGCCCGCACGAACTCGCTGACCATCAGCAGGGCGATCAAACGTAGGGGCAAGCTGGGCCGAGTCCAAAGCACGCTCCAACTTAGCGCGTTGGCCAGCTTCACATCACGGTCTTCATCTTCTTCATCTCAGCGTCTTTAAGGTAAACGCTATGAAGTTGCATTTGCTGGCGTTACTGGCGCTCCTCCCGCTGAGTCAAAGCCACGCTGCCGGTTCAGAATCGGCGCTGCTGAGCGGCATCAATGCCCTGCGTGCCCAGGGCATTTCCTGCGCGGGAGTCTCTCGCCCCCGCAGCGCCCCGCTGACCTGGACAGCCACCAACAGCAGCGCGGCCCGTTTACAGGCCAGCTACATGGCCCAGACCGGGCGCGTCAGCCACACCGGAGCCGGCGGCACTTCGCCGCGTGTACGGGCCGCTTCGACCGGTGTGCGCGGCCCCAACATGAGCGAAATCATTTATCTGAATGTGGGTCTGAACGCTTCTCAAGCCGTGAACTGGTGGCGCAACTCGCCGGTTCACTGCTACGCCCTGACCAATCCGGCCTACACCAAAGCGGGTATGAGCATCGTGCGGGCCGGGCGCGGCACAGCCTATGTGATGGTGCTGAGCAACTGAGCTGAGGCGTGAGGAGAGCACCAAAGAACGGGGCGAGGAAATCTAAATTCCCTCGCCCCTCTTTTGACAACTAAACCTTGGCTTACTTGGTGGGCAGCACCACCGCGACGCTCCGCAGGGTCAGGCTGGGGATGATCGTCTTGAGAGTGGCCGCGCCCGTCGCCAAATTGAGGCTGTAGAGCGTGGTGGAGGTGCCGGCGCTGACGCTCAGGTAGGCTTCGTCTAGGCCGTAGATGTCAAAGCCGGTGTTGGCAGTGGCGTCCACGCCCAGCGCGCCTATCGTGTTCAGGATGCTGAACGTGCCTGCTGCGTCCGCTGCGCTGGTGTGCTTGACCAAGATATCGAGGTCGGCGTCCACGCTGTAGAGGGTGGTGGTTGAGGTCGTGCCGTCGGGTTTGAAGTCCTTGAAGCTGTTGGTGTAGGCGGCGGCGACCAAGTTGGGGTTTTTGCCGGTGTTGGCGTCGGTGGACAGGAAGGTGAGGGTACCGTCAGCCGTGACTGTGCCCGACGTGGCAGCGGTGGTGGCCGGGGTCAGGCGGTAGTTGATGTCGCCCGCCGAGAGAACCCGCAGGCGCTGGGCCGCCGGGTTGAAGTCGATCACTTGCGGCGTTCCTACGCCGGGAGCCGCCGCCGATACGGTAAACGTCGCCGCGCCGCTGTCGGTGTTGATGGTGTACAGCTTGCCGTTGGTGGTCAGGCCGGTGAGAAGGCCGCCATTGGTGTTGAAGTCGATGTCGGCCAGGGTTTCGCCGCTGCCGAGTCCGGTGATGCTGGTGGTGGTCAAGCTGGCGCTAGCGTTGTCTGCGCCGAACTTGGCAAGCTGCCCGCTGCTGGTCAGGCCGTAGACCAAGCGGCCCTGCGGCGCGGCGGGCACGTTGGGCTTGGGATCAGGCTTGGGCACGGGTAAAGAAGTACAAGCGGCCAAACTCAGCGCGGCGAAAAGGGCAGCAGACGGAAGAATAATTTTGTTCATGGTTCTCCTTACGGATAGGGCAAAATGAGGAAGCCTCGGTACTTAGAGCATTTGTCAAAAAAGAACTTCTTTTTTGACCGACTAACGGGAGTGGAATAGAGAGAGCATTTGGGAGGATGGATGGCTGAGCGTGCTTTTTGCTCAGCCATCTATTCGCACAGATGCTCTAGACCAAAACCGCCGACTCCAGCTTGCGGATGGGGGTTCGTTTAGAGGTATCCAACTCTAAGGGGGTTGAATGTGGAAGCACGCTTAGATAAACACAAGATGAAATAGATGGTGAAGCGTTGAGCTGAGCGTGAAGGGTGAATTTCCCCACAGCAGCGCTGACCGCTTCATCTTCAGCGCAGGGCAAAGGGAGCAGACTGCGCTCATGAGTGCGCCCACTTCTGAGCAAGCTGAACTTACGGGCAGCGGCGAGCGGTTCCCCGACACTGCGCCTGAGCCGGCCACCAGTCCAGAACTCACGGCCCCGTCGCCACCCCAGGAACTGGAATTCGGGCAAGCCGCCGCGCCCACCGTTAAGCGCCGCTTGGTGGCGCTAGACGCTTGGCGCGGCATGACCATTTTGCTGATGTTGCTGGTCAACAACGTGTCGCTGGGCCAGTACACCCCCGCCCAGCTCGTCCACGCTTCTTGGGACGGGGGCCTGACGCTGACCGATTTGGTGTTTCCGTGGTTTCTCTTCTGCGCGGGCGCGTCTATTCCGTTCTCGCTGGGCAGGCGCACCGAGAGCCGCTGGTGGCCCAACCAAGACACCATCATCAAGCTGTTTCAGCGGGCCATTCCGCTGTACTTGGTGGGAGCGCTGCTGACCAGCGTGGAAAATAAAAGCCTGATCTGGGGACTGGGCGTGCTGCAACTCATCGCGCTGGCTTCGCTGTGCGCCGGACTGTTCGCCCGTTTTCCGTCACTGTGGCGGCTGGGGGTGGCGCTGGGGCTGCTGCTCGTCTACCGATTTTTCCTGCTCAGCGCTCCGTTTAGCGAAACCGAAAATGCCGTGCAGCAGCTCAATGACTTGTTTCTGAGTGGTATTGGTCTGCGCGGTCTGACTTCGGTGATTCCGGCCACTGCCCTGGTTCTGCTCGGCAGCGTGGCGGCTCAGCCCCTGCGCGACAAGAAACGCGAAGTGCCGCTGCTGCTGGCGCTCGGCGTCGCGCTGACGGCGGCAGGCTGGCTGACAGCAGATTCGCTGGGCTTCAACAAAGCGGTCTGGACGCCCTCCTACATCCTGTATTCCGCCGGACTCGGCACGCTGGGGATGCTGGCCTTTTATTTGATTGGCGATACCCGCCGGGGCCAATTTGCTTGGCTGCTCAGCCCTTTCACAGTCGCGGGACGAAACTCTTTGTGGGCTTACGTCTTTCCGATTTTGCTCAAGCTGTGGATTCTCAACATTTGGCAAGTCAATTGGACGGGTCAGCAACGCAGCATCTTGGCCTCGCTGCTGACCCTCGCACAACGGCAGTTTGGTGTTCAGGGCGGCGGCTGGCTGTACACCTTGGGCTACGTGGGCGCGGTTTGGCTGGCGCTGTGGGTGCTGGCGCGGCGCAATTTCATCTGGAAACTTTAAGGACAGTCCCGAGTTGACAGTGCAGGAAGCCGCACCATTCTTTTGAAATTGGGGAATGCAAAGCAATAGATTTGCGAATCAACAAAACGCTGGACTCAAACCTATGTTCTCAGCAGCGCTTCATACCGGCTTGACCGTTCAGGAGTAGCTTTAAAGAGTTGCCGATCTTTGTCTCTTGCTTCTCTCAACCGAGGTTTTTTGTGTTTCAATCCCCTGTTTCCAAAGCTAAACTCTTGCTGACCCTTCCCCTGCTGCTCGGCGCGGTCTATGCTGCGGCCCCGGCCCCCGCGCCTAAAGACGCTGCCTACGCTTACGGCAGCCCCGCCTTCAATGCTCTGACGCAGGATTCCTACGCGGTTCGCGCCCTCAAAACGCCGGATTTCAGCACTTGGCTGGAGGGCAAGTACGCCGCTGCCAATTTCCCGCTGAGCGGCGGCAAAACCTTGATGGCAGGCTTGGCGGCCCGCAAAGCGGCCATTGCGGCGGCCAGCGGCGACCAACGCGATCAGTTGGCCCAAGACACGGCGCAGTGGGCGCACACCTTCATCAAAAAGATTCTGCCGAATTTCAGTTTGGAGCGCGGTTACGAGTTCGCCTACGCCGTCAGCAGCGGGCAGCGCCAGTGCTTGCTGCAAAGCCTGCTGATCTCGGCGCTGCTTCAGCAAACCGGGCTGGACGCGGGCGCAGTGATGGTGTGGCAAAACGACAAGGGGCAGGAGAGCAACCTCGGTCACGTCGTGGCGCTGGTGAGGCTGCCCAGCGGTAAGGCGGCCCTGCTCGACGACGCCAGCGATCCCAAGCCGTTTATGACCCACCAGGGTCTGCTGATGCGCGACGGTGACGCCTACCGCTTTGTCCATCCCGTTTACGACGGTGAAAAGATCACTGGCTTTAAGCGGGCCGACACCCAGAAAAGCATGGCGCTGGCCTTGGCGCGGCCTCTCGACCTGGCGTACCTCAAGTCGCAAATCAACTATTACCGGGGCGAGCGCTCCGACGGCGGCTTTATGGGCGCTGGCGGCAACTACGGCGGCAAAAGCACCCAGACTGGACTGGCCCAGAGCGCCAAGTTTTTGCAGCAGGCCATCAGCGACGATTCCCAAAACGCGCTGGCGACCTACGTGCTGGGTTTGGTGCAGCGCAAACTCGGCCAAAACGCGCAGGCCAAGGCCAATATCTTGGCGGGCGTCAAGCTGTATCAGGCCCAGGGTCACCTTCCGGCTGGCCCCGCCGACGCGCTCAAATGGGCGCAGAGCAACTAAATGCGCAAGGTCAATGTTCTAGCCGCTCTGCCACTGGCCCTGCTCACGCTGGCTTACGCCCAGAGTCCCATTTCCATTCCGGCCAGGCCCCTCAAATTGCCCGGTGAAACGCAGCCGATTGCGCCCGGCACCCGCCGCGCCGCGCCCATTCCCGAAATCACCCTGACCCCGCCGATGGCTCAGGTTCTGAAAATCCAGTACCTCAGCAACGGTCACATCGAAGCGGCGGGCGCGGTGCTGCTTTTGCAACCGAACGAAGTGGAGCAGGCCCGCCAATTGGCTGCTCGCGTCGCGGCCCGTACTCTCGCGGCGCGGCCCAGCCTCAGTGAAGTGGACGTGAGTGTGTACAACAAAGTGGGGTACGGCGGCTTCGGCGGCCCGCTGCCGATCTTGACGCTCAGCGCTCCGCGCGGCCGCATCAGTGAGGTCGCGGCCTGGGCGGCGGGCAGCGCCACTTATGACCGGGCCTGGGAAGCGCTGGGCAGTGTCACGCCCGGAAGTGGCGACGCCGGTAAAATCGCCGACAAGGTGCGCGAGCAGACCATCAACTTTTACGGCAGCGTGGATCAAAAGCTGGCCGACGCCCGTACCCGCAGCGCCAGCCAGATCAAGGGCGGCATCCAAGATGGCCTGCTCTACGGCGGCAATATCCTTAAGCCCCTTGCCGCCCTGACCTTTGACGACGCTCCCCACCCGATGTACGAGCCGCTGCTGCTGGATTTGCTGAGGCGCGGCCAGGTCAAGGCCACCTTCTTCGTGATTGGCCGCAACGCCCGCGCTTACCCGTATTTCGTGCGCGACATGGTGCAGCAGGGCCACGAAGTCGGCAACCACACCTACCACCACGTCCGGTTGCCGCCGCTGAGCCTCAATACCGCCATCACCGAGATGAGCCTGACCAACCAAACGCTGCGCCGCCTCACCGGGCAGCCCATCAAGTACTTCCGGCCCCCCGGCGGCGATTACACTCCTCAAACACTGGACGCGGCGCGGGCGCTGGGCCTGACCACCGTGTTCTGGACAGACGACCCCGCCGACTTTCAAAACCCCGGCGACGCGGTGCTGAAAAGCCGCTTTGACCGCAAGCTCCATCCCGGCGGCATCGTGCTGCTCCACGACAATGCGGCAGAGACCATGAACGTCTTCGGTGATTTTCTCAAGTATGCCAAGCGGCGCGGCGTCAGCCTGACCACCGTGAGCGAGATGCTCGCTGGCAAGAGCGCCGGGCTGATCAAGCCGGCGAGCCCAATAAAAGGCGCTAAGAAGGTGCCAAACATTGACAAGCTGGTGCAGGCCCACTAAACTCTATTTCGCTTGTCCTGTACAAGTGTTTGTGGAGTTTATCTCCCGTACTTGGCTTTGCTGGGGTGGCGGAATTGGTAGACGCGCACGCTTGAGGTGCGTGTAAGGTAACTTGTGTGGGTTCAAGTCCCATCCTCAGCACCAAACAAAACGCTAGGTCTCTTAACTCTGTTTTGAATCCTGAACCGCCGAGAATCCTCACTCGGCGGGCGTTTTTTTGGCTTGGGATAGAGCGCTAAGGAGCCAAGTGGGCGCTCTCAAACTCCCGCCGCAGCATGCCCAGCTTGACGCTGTCCCAGCGCTGACCGTCCCAGTTTCGGGCTTCGGGAATGCGGGCGCACTCGCGGTAGCCGACCCGCTCGGCGGCGCGGATCATTCGGGCATTACCGCTCCAGGTGCTCAGGGTGATGAGATGGGCGGGCTTCTCGGCAAAGGTGGCGGCTGTCCAGAGGCTCAGCGCCCGCGTGCCGAGGCCGCTGCTCCAGTGCTGCGGATCAAAAATCACCACGCCGAGTTCGTACCAGCCGCCGCCTGAGGGAGCCTCCTCGAAGCGGCTGAGAAAGCCGATGCACTCGCTGCCGAGCGCCACGATCTGCTGATCTTCATTCCAAGGATTTACGTCGGCCCGTTCGGCGTAAGCTTCAAAGCTGAGTTTGGAACGCTGTTTGGAAAAGTAAGGCCCGTCCCAGCGCTGCCACTCGGGGTTTGGTTCGGCGTACAGCCAGCGGTAGAGCGTCGGCAAATCTTGGGGCAAGCGGGGGCGGACAGTCAGGCCAGACAAGAGACTCACTCGCTCACCGTCAGCGGAAACACGCCGGTAAACAGTCGCGGCCACGCCAGATGCGCCGCTCCCACGTCCAGCTTCAGGCCGCTGCCTGCGAAATGCCGCTCCCACAGCGCCCAAATCTGCGACGTGATAATTGACTGCAACTCCGCTTCGGCCTCCGCACGCTGCCCCCCTAAATCGTAAGGACTCGGCGCGTCCAGCTTGCTCCGCACCTCGGAGCGCACGAACGCCTGATACAGCGCGTCGTCCACCATCTGCGAAAAGAGGGCCTGAACTTGCGCGGCGCGGCTGACGATGTTGCCGGAAAGTTTGCCGAACGCCACGGCGCTGCCCAGTGTGTTGCCCGCTGTATTCCAGGCCGAGTAGCTGGCGAGCTTGGCAAGGGGCAAGCCTTGCAGCATGGCCCACAGCCGCCGCTCGGCACCGTTGGGATAGGCGATGTCAGCCAGTACGGTGCGGCGTCCGGCGGCCAGCTCCTCGGCCAGGCGGTCAACGAAGGCGGGGAGGTGGCGCTCAGCAGTGTCCACGCTGGCAAAATCCGGCTGACGGTTGGCTTGCCGCTTGCCGGGAGTGTTGACCATCAGCACGAAGTCGGCCTCAGCGGGCGTGTCAGCCATCCGGCAGCCTGCCGCCCGCAGGTGGGCGCGAACCAGCTCGCCAGCGGGCCGGTCTTCGTAAATCATCTCGGCGTTTTGACCATTAAGGCCGCTGTAAATCACGTAAGCGCGTTGCGGTTCAGGACTCAGGGCGCGGGCGATCAGGGCGCAGGGCACTTCGTCGGCTCCGGGGTAGATGTCCACCTGGCTCCAGAGGTCCAACGCGTCAGTTTGCCCCTCCAAGGCGCGGCGGTCCAGTGCGGCCAGTCCGTACTCGGCGGTGTCGTCCAGCGTCAGGCAGAGGTGTTCGATGACGCCCGCCTCCACCAAGTCCAGCGCGGCGAGGTGCAGGGCGTGGTTGCGCTGCCGGGTGCCCAGCCAATCGCTGAGAATGTCGGGCGGCAGGGCGGCGCGGGCCTGCTCCAGCGCCGGACGCTCACCTTCGCCGTGCCGGGCGAGGCGGTCAGCGGCCACGCCGTAAGCCCGCAGCCAGTGGCCCCACTCGCCGTAATAGGGTTTTTCTTCGTGTGGATCATTGTCGTGGGCGACGCGCACCACCACCCCGAAAGCGTAAATCTTGAGAACCGGATTGAGCGTCTTGATTTCGTTCAGTACTTCTAATCGTGCCAGCACTTCCGTTAGCGAGTCCGTGACCCGCCGCGCCGGAATCATCCCACCGAGGGTCAGGGTTTCCAAGCAGACCACCAGCACGTCCGAACTGGGAGCCATCTTGAGCAGCCACTGGCGCAATTTGCCGGTATCGCCGGGCGTGAAGAAAAATGGCAGGGCTTTTTGGGGCGGCACGCCGACTTCAGCGCCCACCATCTGGGCCAGCAGAGTCGGCAAGCTGAGGGTCACGGGGCGGGTATCGGGCGGAATCAGCAGTAGGCGCGTCACGCCCCGAGCAGCTCCGTCACCCACGCCACCACGTCGTCGCGCATCTTGCGGCTGGTGTAATGGCCCACCCCCGAATACACGCGGGCGCTGAATTTCTCGGGGCAGCCCGCCGTTTCGTAAGCCCGCGCGAGGGCAGCGGCGGTGGGGGCGTGGTGCTGCTCGAAAGGAAAAGTCGGGTCACTGTCGCCGCTGAGCAGCAGCAGAGGCGTGGGCGCAAAGCCCTCGGTGTGGGTATTGGGGCGCTGGGCTTCCAGAAAAACGCGGACGCCGGGAGCGTTGACGCTGGGTTCTTCCCAGACGCCGGAAGTGATTAGCGCCGCCGCGCCGCCGATGCGTTTTTCTTTGCGGGCGAGGGTCAGCGCCACGTAGCCGCCCATGCTGCTGCCCGCCACGAGTAAAGGCAGTTTGCCGAATTCGTCTTGCAGCACCGTGAAAAACGCCTCGGCCTCGGCCACGCTGCGGCGGGCACTTTCCCAGACGAACTCGCGGTGGTTGAGGCCCGTCTGGTTGAGCGCCCGCTCACCGTGCAGCGGCGCGTCGGGGATGATGACGGCCACGCCCTGAGCGGTCAGCGGCGAGTAGACGCCGAGCTTGCCTTCCTTGGCCGCGCCCGCGCCGTGATAGACCACCAGCAGGGCACGGATCGGCAGGCTGGGCCGCTCCACCAAACACGGAATACGGGCAAAGGTGCGCCGCTCGATGCTGTACGGCACGCCGCCGATGTTGGGCGCGGCGTGCGGGTCGTCCACTGAAAAAGTGCGGTCATCGGTCATCGGTTCTCCCCCATTTGACCCGCATTCTCTCATAAAGCTGGGCATCTGGCTTAAACGTTGGCTCCCCACTCGCGCAGCCGCTCCCGCAAAGCTGCGCCCCCAACTCGCCGCACTTCGCCGCCGTAGTCCCGCGCGGCCCACGCCGCCGCCACGCCCGCCGCTTCGCCCATGCTGTGACAGTTTTGCTGCACCCGAATCGAACTCTGCGCCTCGAAGCTGCTGCTGGCCGAGCGGCCCGGCACGAGTAAATTTGAAATCCCCTGCGGCACAATGGCGCGGTAAGGAATCTCGTGATAAGCGTCGGCGGCAAAGTACGGCGCGGTGCCTTCGCGTTCGTGGAGGAGTTTGGCCCCGCCTTTGACGCTGTGAATGTCCACCGGGTAGTGGTTTTTGCAGATGCTGTCTTCAAATTTGCGGCATTCCAGAATGTCGGTGAGGGTCAGCGTGTAGTCGCCCACGATGCGCCGCGTTTCGCGCACGCCGACCATCGGGGCGTAGGTTCCTAGATAAGCGTTCTCGCAGCCTGCCAAGTACAGACGGCAAAAGTTGATGAGCCGCTCAATGCTTTCCCGTCCGTCTGTTTGCGCCGCTGACAAATGCCAGGGATTCGCGCCGTCGTTGAGGTCGGCCCGAATGCGCGGACAATTGAAACTCAGCTCACCCGCCCGGCCCGGCACGCTGAAGGCTTGAAAATAATCGCCGTCGCGTTCTTCCAGCACGCCGTCTGAAATGGCTTGCTGGAACAGCGGTTCCAAGCTGCTCTTCTTATTCCAGACCATCCAGAAGTGCATGAAGCGCGGCGATTCTTGCCACTGGCCATGTTGGGTCAGGAAGGCGCACAGCTTTTCTAAGTCCACCCCTGCCAGCGAAAAGCGCAGGCTCATGGCTTGGTGCAGGCCGTCTTCGTCTCCGGCGTGAAAGGGCACACCTGCCGCCGCCGCCACGTCCGCGTCTCCGGTGGCGTCGATAAAGGTGTCCGCGCTGATGGCCTGCAAGCCGCCCTTGTTATGAATGACCAGCGACGTGATGCGCCCTGCGTCCAGACGGTGTTCATCAAGACTAGGTTCATCAAGAATAGGCGCGACCACGTTGGTGTGATACAGCACTTCGCCGCCCGCCTCTATAAGCATCCGCTCCAGCACGTACTTGAGGCCCTCGGGGTTGAACCAGTTGTCGTTGCCGCCTTTGTCGTGTGCGCCGTCGCCGCGTGAGAGCAGGCGGGCTTTGAGCTGATCGGTCAGGCCCCGGTTGAGGTTGACGCCCGCCGAGACATTTTTCATCAGCGGCGTGACCCAAGCGTTGGTTCCGGTGCCGCCCAGACTGCCTTGCGCTTCCAGCACCAAGACTTTCGCGCCCTCACGAGCTGCCGCGATACCCGCAATGGCTCCCGCCGTGCCGCCGCCCGCAATCAGCACATCCCAGCGCCGGGGGAGGTGGGTGTAGGGCAAGCTGAGCGGGAAGGTCACTTGACGCTGACCGTACCGTAAGACTTGCCGTTGACGAAGACCTCAAACGGATTGGTTCGGGCGGGCGTGCCGGGATCGGTGTAGACCTCCGCCACACGGCCCGTGACGGGCGGGCAGCCGACGCTTCCGGCCAGTGGACGTCCCTGCACCGAGAAGGCCAATCGGCTGGCGCTGCGCTGCTTGGCTTCAAAGTTGGTGAAGTGATAGCAGCCGCCATCAGCCACACTGACCGTGACCGTGAGCGCTTCACTGGCTCCCACGCTGTCGGGCAGCTTCACGTCAAGCACTTCCAGCGCAACCGGCGGACTACTCGCCTCGCTTGGTTTGGTTTGACAGGCGCTCAGGCCGAGCGTCATGAATAGAAACATCCTCTTGAGATTCACCGTTGACCTCCCTGCTGGCTTACGGGTTGACTGTGATCATGCCATACGATTTGCCGTTGACGAAGACTTCAAAAGGATTGGAGCGGGCGGGTGTGCCGGGATCGATATAGGTTTTTATAGCGTAGAAATAGACGGGTGGACAAATGAGTGGTAGCTCTTTACTCACAATCACTGTTCTTTGGGCTAAAAGGGACAGAGTATTAGCTGTGCGCTCTACTTTGAATTCTTTCAAGACAGGTTCGGAGCAGTTGGAGCCCAGCTTAACTTTCAAGGTAAGGGATTCTGTGCTGCCGACACTAACAGGAAAAACAACTCCGCTCACATCCATATTGAACGTTTTAACTTCAGTTTCATTATTCTGACAACCCGTCAATACCAGCGCCACTAATCCCAATGAAGGCCAAATTTTCACACGTTTACCCCTTCACCGCGCCTTCAATCCCCTTCATAAAGTAGCGTTGCAGTGAGGCGAACACGATCAGAATGGGGATGATGACCAGCACCGCGCCCGCCATCGTCGCTCGGCTATTGGTCGCAAAAGTGCCGGAGAGTTCCAGCAGTCCTGCTGAGAGTGGCAGCATTTGCGGGTCGAGCGGCAAAATCCGCGCCCACAGAAAGCTGTTCCACAGCGCCACGAATTCTAGAATGGCAAACGCCGCGATGGTCGGCATCGAGAGCGGCAACATGATCCGCCGCCAGATGGTCAGCTCTTTTGCGCCGTCGATGCGGGCGGCCTCGATCAGTTCTATCGGCACGCCCATATACGCCTGACGAATCAGAAACAGCCCGATAATGCTCGCCACGCTCGGCAGCACGATGGCGGCGTACTGGGTAATGGTGTCCCAGACGGGGCCGCGCTGCTCCAAGAGGCCCAGCTTGATGGTGGTGATGTAATTGACGATCAGTCCTGCTTCGTTGGGCAGTACCACTAGAGCGAGAATGGCGTAAAAAATCAGATCGCGGCCCGGAAAGCGCATCTTGGCGAGTGGGTAAGCTGCCAGCGCCGCAAAAGTGACGCTGGCGATCACACCCACCGTGCAAATCACGACGCTGTTGAGCACCATCCGCAAAAAGGGAACGGTGGTGCCGCTCAGCACTGCCGCGTAATTCTTCAAACTCACACCGCTGGGCAGCAGCTTGGCTTCGTAGATGTTGCCGGTCGGCTCCAGGCTGGTAATCAGCGTCCAGTAAAACGGGTAGAGCATCACCAGCGCGATGACGGTCAGCACCGTATAGGCCGCGAAGTTGTGCAGGCGCGTGCGCCGCCGCCGCTGTGCTCTGAGCTGGGCGGCTTGGGGCGAAGTGGTGGGGTCAGTCTTGGGAGAAGTGGTCATTTAACCGTCCACCCGCCCGCCGCGAGTCATCTTGAAGTTGATCAGCCCAAACACCAGACTGATGACCGCCACCACGATGCCCGCCGCCGCCGCGTAGCCGTAGCGGAAGTCTTGAAAGGCCTTGGCATAATTAAAAAATAGGGCCGTATAGGTGCTGCCGACTGGCCCGCCCTGCGTCATCACGAAGATTTCCTCAAAGACTTTGACGGCGCTGATGGTGCTCATCAGGCTGCACACCAAAATGGTGGGGCGCAGGCCCGGCAAGGTGATATTTACAAAGACCTGCCAGCGCGTGGCTCCGTCGATCACCGCCGCTTCCTCCAGCTCGCGCCCGATGCTTTGCAGGCCCGCCAGATACAGCACCATGTAATAGCCGATGCCCTTCCACAGCGTCACGAACATCACCGCGTAGAGCGCCGAGCCGGGGTTGTTGAGCAGGCTGCTGTCGCGCTGCATCAAGCCGAGGTGCATCAGTACGAAGTTGACCGGGCCGGACTGCTGGTACATCCAGGTCCAGATCAGGCCGACCACCGCGAACGAGGTCACCACGGGCACATAGTAGGCAGTGCGAAAAAAGCTGATGCCTTTCAGGGGCCGGTTGACCAGCATGGCCACGCCAATGCTGAGAAGCTGGATAAACGGCACCACCAGCAGGTACTTGAGGCTGTTGACGACGCCGCTCCAGAACTGCTGATCCTTGATGAGTTCGCGGAAATTGTCCAGCCCGACAAACTCCGGCGGCGAGATGATGTTGTACTTGGTAAACGCCAGATACGTGCCGAAGATGACCGGCCAGGTGTGGTACAGCATCAGCAGTGCCAGAAACGGCAGCATGAAACCGTAGGCCAGCAGCGTAGTGCGAATGGTGCGGCTGCGGCGGCCTGCGCTTTGGGGGGTGTCCGTGCTCTGGCGGAGGGGGGGACGGGTGAGGCTCAAGTCGTTTCCTCTGGGGTGCTGACTGCTCCCAACCTCACTTTCCCACCACCGTCAGCCCAACCAGCGTCGGATTGGCCTGCTTGCCTTCACTCACCAGCGTCACCAATTTAATCACTTGGTCGGGTTTGGGATTGACCCAATCCAGCACACCCAGATTCACGGCCAGCCCATCTTTGGTTTGGCCGCGCCAGCCCGGAGCCTGCACCATGCTGCTCGGCGTCAGCTCCGTCCAGGCGCGGATGTGGCGGCCATATTCCAGCGGCTGCACGATTTTGCTGCCGTCGGCATAGACGATTTCGTAGCGGCCTATCAGCTCGCGGTTGACTGGAGTGGTCCAGCCTGTGGTGTGCAGGAAGGCGAGGCGGGCGGCTTTCTGGTTCAGCTCAATGGTGGCCTGACTCGGCAGATCAGACGCCGCGCCCCGCGAACCTTTGAGCATCACCGCGCCGCTGATGGCAAAGCGGTATGCGCCGATCTTGACGTTTCCAGTGGGCAACTTAGAGAGGTCAATGTCCGGCCCCTTGTGAATCCAGCCGGTTTCATTGGCGTCGGCCAGTGTGCGCGTTACCAGCTTGGAGAGATCAACCAGTTGCCCGGCGTGCTGAGCGTAAGGCGTCGGCGCGTAGAGATCGCGGTAAGTCGTTTCGGCCAGCGTGGGGTCCACTTCGGCCAGCGGCTTGGCCCCCGGATTCCAGAAGCTGTTGCCGCCGCGCACATAATTGACGCCCTGATCAGCCTGACCGTCCCAGATGCTGGGATTGCCAAAGTAGCCGGTCCAGCGGGTTTGAATCATGCCATTTGCGCCGCGTTTCAGCGCTGCCGCCGCATACGTCTCGGTATTGAGTGGGTCGCCCCAGCTCGCGCCCAAAGCGGTGAATCCGGCGTCCTTGATGGTGCTGAGAATCGGGTAATCTGGAGCCGGATTGTAATTCCACGAAGAAACGGTGATGTCTTTGGGAAGCTGAGCGGGCAAGCTGCTCACCACCGAATCGGCAAAGGCGGCGTCGTGCCAGATGATCGTGCCCACGTTCAGAGACTTCAGGTAATCGTGCAGCTTAATGGTGTCGTCCACGAACAATTTCTCGAAGCCCACCGCTTTGCCGTTCTCACGGGCCGGGAAGCGGTCACGGTTTCTGACTTCGTCGTGGCCGAGGTGGATTTGCTTGGGCCTGAAGGTTTCCACCGCTTCCTTCAGCACCGGAAACAGCACGCGGCTGTAGGTTTCGGGGTTGAGCGTGTCGTAGGCATAGGGGTTTTGCGACTGTGGGTCTTGCACAAGGTCCAGATTCTTGCCGCCCTGAAACATCCAGGCGACGTGACCCAGCGTCTCGATCAGCGGAATCGGCTCCAGGCCGTAGCTGCGGGCCAGCTCGGCCACCCGCGCCGCTTCCGCCTTGCTGGCCCCGCCCGCCGAGGCCCAGCCGCCCGCTCTGGCCACGTCCCACTGCACGTAATTGCTCATGATCAGCACGGCGTTGTATTTGAGTTCGGCCAGCATCGGGATCAGGCGGTCATTGACGCCTTTGCTGTACGAGTCGAGGTAGATCATGGCCACGCGCTGTTTCAGCCCCGGAAAATCCTGAATGCGGGCAAAGCGCAGCCCCGTAGGCGTCAGCAGTTGCCGCAGCGTTTGAGCGCCGTAGTAAGCGCCTTTGGCATCGGCTCCGATGATATACGCCCCCGATGCGTCTACCCACAGCGCGTAGCCTTCCGGCTGCTCGGTATACAGGCCTGCCGCTTTGGCTTTGGCGGCCAGGTCAGCGTCCGAGCGGGTGCCGATGGTGATGTTCAGCTTGCCACTGTCGGCTAATTTTTGTTCCAGGCGGGTTTGCCACTCGGCTCTCAGATCACGCGCCGCCCAGCTCAGTTCCGGTGCGCTTCCCACTAATTTGAGGCCCAGATTCGTGAGCGGCAATGTTCCGGCGGGAAACTCGGCTTTCTGCGGCGCAGGAATCAGCACCTGGCTGGGCGAAGCGGCCAGCGCGTCCGGCACAGGGGTGAGGGCAGCGGGCGCGGCGAGAGCGGGTGTGAGGAGAAGGGCGGCGGTAAGGAGTACCTTCTTTCTTCCCTTTCCCACAAGTCCAATCACAAACTGGCGTTCCAAGCTTTTACAATATCGTCCAGCGCCGCTTTGGCCGTTTTCTGACCCAACATGGCCGCTTCGACATTGTCTTTGAAGACTTTGTTGAGTTTGGAAGCGTCAGGATAAATCAAAGTCAAGTCTTTGGCTTTTTTGAGTTCTTTGCTGCTGACCAGTCGGCCCTGATCGGTGGCGTTAGTGCCGCCCGCTTTGAAATACTTGTCGCCGCTGGCTTTGACCGTGGAAGGAAAGGTTGTCTGCGTGACTTTGGAAAAAGCCAGTTGGTTGGTGTCATTTGTCAAGAAGAGGGCGAGTTTTTGAGAGAGTTCTTTATCTTTCACCCCTTTAGGAATGACCATACCCATCAGAGGCGTGTGGATCAGGTTCCCGGCAATATTGATCGGATACGGCGCGACTTTGGTCAAATTGTAGACATCTTTGTTGTCGTTGGCGACCCGCAAAATAAATTGCGGCCCGGTAATCAGCATCGCCAGCTTGCCTGATGAATACAGCTCGGTGGCTCCGACATAACCGCGCCGCATGGTGTCTTCAGGAATGTAGCCTTTTTTGTAGAGATCGACGTAGGTTTGCAGCAGCTGAATGTGCTTGTCCGAGTTGAATACGGCTTTGCTCTTGTCGCCACTCAAAATCGGTAAGCCCGCTTCCTGAAACAAGTACAGCAAGCCCGTGCCATTGATGTTGGGCATAAAGCCGTACAAGCCGGTTTTGTCTTTGACTTGCTTGGCGGCGGCGATCATGGTTTGGATGGTCAGTGGGGGTTTGTTGGGATCGAGTCCGGCTTTCTTGAAAATGTCGGTGTTGTAAGCGACGACTTTGGGTGCCCAGTACCACGGCGTGCCGTAGACTTTATTGTCAAAAGTAAAAGTGGACAGCGGCGAAGCGAAATAGAGTTTCTTCTGGGCGTCACTGAGCGGCATGGCTTCCAGTGCGCCTTGCTGCACCATTTTCACCGTCATGTCGCTGCTCAAATTCACCACGGCGGGCGGGCGACCAGCGGCGACGGCGGCCAGCAACTTTTGCTCGATGGCGGTGGCGGGCACGTCTACCCATTTCACTTCCACAGTGGGGTTTTCTTTTTCAAACTGGGTAGACAAGCGGTTCATCTCGTCGTTAAACAGCGGCGCGAGCGAGATCGTCCAGAATTCGAGAGTGGTCTTTTGAGCGCTGGCCGCAGAAACGCTGAGCAAAGCGGCGCTCAGCAGCAGATTCCTTTTTAACATTTAGCCAATTTATCCTGTCTTTAGCCGCTTGAGGTAAGAAGCTGAATCAGACAAGCCCAGTCAGCCAAATCACGGTCAACTGGTGGCGAGCAGGGTCAGGTGCCCATTCTGCACCGAGCTGCACCCCAAGACTTCGCCGGACTCGTGGTCCAAAGTCAGGACGGTATAAGCGGCGTTGGCATGGCGAAACAATTCCTGCCGCATCGCTTCACGCGGAGTCAACCCACTCAGGGCACACAGCAGGCCCGTGAGAGCAAGGCCGTGCGACACCGCCAGCACCACTTCACCGGCCTTTCGGGGGCGGGCCGTCTCAAACCAGTCCAGCATCCGCGCGGTGGTCTGGGCAAAGCTGTCGCCGCCGGGCGGGTGCAGTAAGCTGAAATCCTGCGTCCAGGCCTTGGCAAACTGGGGATTCTCGGCCAAAAGTTCGCTGAGCAGGTGGCCTTCGTACTCGCCAAATTCCTGTTCGCGTAGCCTTACATCGGTGGTGATGGGCAAACCGAGCCGTGCGGCCACCTCGCCCGCCGTTTGCCCGGCCCGCAGCAGATCGCTGGCCCAGATTTGGCTGGGGCGGCTTTCTAACCCAGCGATGTGTTTGGCCAGTTGCCTCGCTTGCTGCTCCCCCGTTTCGTCCAAAGGCACCTGAGAACGGCCCTGTATTTTACCGGCGCTGTTGTGGGCGGTGCGGCCATGCCGTGCCAGCAGCAACGTGCTCACTGCGCCGCTCACGGCACCACCCGGGTTCCGGCTTGGCCCGCCGCCGCCCGTTTGAGCACGCCCGCCTGCATTCCGCTGGCAATGGTGGCGTAAGCCGCGCCGCGCCTGAGGGCGTCGAGGGCGGCCCGCACTTTGGGAATCATCCCGCCGCCGATCCAACCTTCCGCAATGCCTTCTTCGGCTTCCTCGCGGCTGAGTTGCTCCACCAGTGATGTAGGGTCGGGAAAATGGCGGTACACCCCGTCCACGTCCGTCAAAAAGATCACGCCCTCGCCGAGCGCTCCGGCGACTGCGCCCGCCACCGTGTCGGCGTTGATGTTGAGTGCTGCTCCTCTCTTGTCCACCGCCACACAGCCCACCACCGGCGTTATCCCGACGCTCAGCAGCTTGCGGAGCAGTTCGGCGTTGACACTGACGATTTTGCCGACTCTTCCCAGTTCACCGCCCAGCGGCTCGGCCACCAGCAAGTTGCTGTCGTGGCCCATCAGGCCCACCGCGCTGCCGATTTCGTAAGACAGTTCTTTATTGAGCTGCCCCAGCGCCATTTCGATAACCTGCATGGCTTCGGGCGTGGTGACGCGCAGGCCGCGCACAAACTCACTTCTCAGGCCGCGCCGCTCCAGTTCGCGTTCGATGACGGGGCCGCCGCCGTGAACGACCACCAGCGGATGCTCACGGCGAAGAGCGGCGAGTTCGTGGGCCACCGTGCGCCGCAGCTCCACATTTTTCATGGCGTTGCCGCCGTACTTGACGATCATGCTGCTCAGGATAAAGCGCCGGGCCGCTCGAAGTCAGCGCTCAACTCAGCGCGGCAGGCTGCGGCTCAGGCTGGCAGTGAAGCGTCTTGGCATACCAGGTCATGACTGGGCGGGCGTCGGTGGCGAAAGTAAACCCGAGGCGCTCCCAGAACTTGACGGCCCTTTGGTTGTCGCCCAGTACGCTGGCCAGCAGCCGCCGACTGTCGGGCAGACGCTTTTCCAGGTCGCGCACGACCCGCTCGCCCAGCCCGCGTGACTGAATATCGCCGCGAATCAGCAGCAAATTGATGGTCACGTCGCCCGCGTAAGGGTAATTGAGTTTGTAATCGAGGCTGCCCACCGCTTCGCCGCCCTGATAGAGCAGCTCCAAGTGGCGGCGCGAATCGTAGAGCGCGGTTTCGATGTCCCGCGTGACTTCTTGCAGAGACGGTACCCGGCTGCCCAGCAGCGCAAAATAGCTGGGCGTGGCTTGGTACAGGTGGTGGAGCAAAGGTGCGTGGTGCAGAGCGACGGGTTGTACCTTCAAGGGTCATTCCTCCCCTTCCCGCATAAGGAAGCACCCTACACAGGGGAAATACGAGCGCGGACGAACTTTAAGACCCCACCAGCATACCCTCCGGTGTCAAATGAAAAGTGAAAAGGGCTTATATGGTGGTGGGGGTAAGGTGCTGGCCCCCTGAGTCCCCTGTCTCTGTTTCCGTACCAAACGGCTATGGGAAATGAACGGTGAGCGACCTGACTGGCGGCTGAGATCGGCCCACCTATAACCCCGCAGTGCGCAACTCCTGCCCGCTGCCCTGACTCCATTTCAAATAAGACCTCCTTGCTACCATGCTTGTATGACCGCTCCACTTCCTGAGTCTGCCCCACCCGTTGCCAACCAGCGCGGCTTTTATGCCCGCCGCTTAGAAGCCCGCACGCCGCAGTTTCCCGGCGCAGTGCTGGCTCCGATGGCCGGGTACAGTGACGCCCCGATGCGCCAGCTCTGCGCTGAGGCCGGGGCGCTGTGGACGGTCAGCGAAATGATCAGCTCACGCGGCCTGGTGCTGGGCAATGAAGACGCTGACCTGATTATCGGCAAACCATACAAAGGTGAAGTGGGCCGCGTTGTGCAGCTTTTCGGAGCCGACCCCGACATCTTGGCTGAAGCCTCCAGCAAAGCCGCCGAGTGGTTTGACGCCGCCGCCATCGACCTCAACATGGGCTGCCCCGTGCCCAAAGTGCGCGGCAAAGGCGGAGCCTGCCTTCTCCAAACGCCCGAAGTGGCCTACACCCTGATCTCGGCCATGCGCGGGGCCGTGCCATTGGACGTGAGCGCCAAAATCCGGCTGGGCTTCGATACCAACCGCGCTGTGGAAGTGGCGCAGGGCCTCGAGGCAGCGGGCGTGAGCTTAATCACCGTTCACGGTCGCACCTCAGCCCAGCGCTACACCGGACAGGCCGATTGGGACGCGATTGCGGCAGTGGCCGCCAGCGTCCGCGTGCCGGTGATTGGTAGCGGCGACGTACTGAGCGCCGAGCAGGCCCGTGATCGCCTCAAAACTGGCGTGGCCGCCGTGATGATCGGGCGCGGCGCGGTGGGTCAGCCGTGGATTTTCAGCGAACTGCTGGAAGACGGTTTTGCGCTTCCCGACTTGAAGGCGCGGGCGTCTACCGCGCTGCGCCACGCCCGTTTAAACGCCCAATGGTACGGCGAATGGCGCGGCATGAAGCAGATGAGAAAAGTTTTGCCGCGCTACTTGGCCGGCGCTGAGCCTTTGTCGAGCGAGCTGCGCGACGCTTTGGTGCGGCTCGACACCTTGCCGCAGGCCGAGGCGCTGCTGCGGCCTTTGGCAGGTCAGATGGAAGACGAGCGGGCCAACTTGGTAAGTGCCTGAATAAAAGCTGGCTGAACAGTGAAAGCGAATAAGTTCTGATTACGGCAGGTGTCAGGCGAGTATGCTTTAATGCCCTCATGAATGTCCGCGAATATTACACGTACCTTGCTGCTGCACGCGAGCAACTGTGGAATTTTTTGCGTGCACTTCCAGAAGATGATCTGAATGCTGCCCTTGTTGATGGCGACCGCTTTCACAACATCAAAGACCTCTTGCTGCACGCCATTGACATTGAAGACCATTGGGTGCACGTGATCGCACGTGGAGACGGCCTTGAGGCCAGCGCTTTTCAGCACGATTGGGTCAGGCCGCAGGCTGAGCAGTACCAGCTTTCGTGGATTTTGGATTACGGCAAAGCTGTGCAAAGGCGCACTCAGGATTTTCTGGAGTCGCAACCGGATTTCAGCGCCTCCGTCAAGCTGGTTCAAGACGATCCGGCCTCGGCCAACGCCACTTTGGATCAACTGCTGTGGTACGTGATGACCCACGAGGTTCGCCACACCGCTCAAATTGCGCTCTTGGTGCGTCAACTCGGCCACACCCCGCCTTGGCTTGATTACCTGCGCTTCGTGCGGCCCCAAATGCCCGAAATTGCCCTTGAAGATGACGCGGGCCTTGAGGGCGAAGAGTAAAACTGATCAGCAAGAGGAATGATCTGACTGCTGATTCGCGGTTGGGAACTTTTATGGAGTGTAAAGAAAACGCCCACCAATAAGGGGGCGTCGAAATCAATCTCGGTTGGTTGTGGAATGTGGCCTTAGCTTGCCCAAATGCTGCGAGAGCCGTTGGTTTGCTTGGTGGTATCAACGGTGGGGCTGGCAAACGCTGCGCCGACCAAAGCGAGGGCCAGCAACGCGAGGATGGTTTTCTTCATATTTCACCTCCTGAATCTCAGATAGCTCCCATTTTAGCTGAGTTTACTCATTGTCGCAACGCTACTTTGTACTGCGCAATTGGCCCATCGGCGTGGTGAAAAAGGTAAGCAGTTGGCGAGAGGGTAAGGCCTGCTCACTTGTATTCGCTTTCTCTATTTTCTGATACCCACTCGACCTGAAAGTCGACCGCCGTTCCAGTCGTTTGACCGTGCAGAGGCGGCGTCAGAAGGGGTATGCTTTTCAGATGTCGGCAACGCTCCAAACCACCGAACGGCCTACGCACTCCAGCCCCTCTAATAGCGCCCCACCAACAACTCCTCAACCCGTGCCAGCAAGCCGCCTGACGCATCAGCCTCAGCGCGGTTTACTCATCGTCATGACCGGCGCTTCAGGGGTGGGCAAAGGCACCCTGCGCGAAAAATGGCTCAACGACCAAGACGTTTTTTACTCGATGTCGTGGACGACCCGCCCCGCCCGCAGCGGAGAGCGTCCCGGCCTTGATTACCACTTCGTAACGCCGGAGCAGTTTGAAGCCCACGCTCAGTCCGGCGGCTTTTTGGAACACGCCGAGTTTGTCGGCAACCGCTACGGCACGCCCAAAGGCCCGATTGACGCAGCGCTCTCACGCGGCCAAGACGTGATTTTGGAAGTGGAAGTGCTGGGAGCCATGCAGGTGGCCGCCCATTCCAGCGAAGCGGTGCTGATTTTCATCATGCCGCCGAGCCTCACCGAGCTGCGCCGCCGCTTGGAAGGCCGCGCCACCGAGACTCCCGAGCGAATTGAAAAGCGGCTGGCCCGCGCCCGTGAAGAAATCTTGGAAGCCCATCATTTCCGCTACGTGGTGGTCAACGACGATTTGGACCGTGCCGTGGACGATTTATGCGCCGTGCAGCGGGCCGAGCGGCTCAAGGCCCAGCGCTACAGCGCCGCCGATTTGCAAAGCATCGTAGATCAGTGAAGGCTAAGCGCCCGTGAACGTGCTGATTCTCGGTGGAACTCAGTTTATCGGGCGGCACACCGTGGAAGCCGCCCTCGCGGCGGGGCACCGAGTCAGCGTCTTCAACCGGGGCCAGTCGCCGGATGAGCTGCCTACCGAAATCGAGCGCCTGCGCGGCGATAGAGATCAGGGCAAAGCGGGCCTGACCGCGTTGGTGGGCCGCCAGTGGGACGCCTGCGTGGATGTCAGCGGTTACCTGCCCCAGCAGGTCAGGGCCAGCACCGAACTGCTCAGCGGGCAAGTCGGGCGCTACGTGTATATCAGCTCGCGGGCCATTTACGCCGAGCCGTGTCCGCTGCTCATCACCGAGCAGTCGGCCTTGCAAGCACCCGCTGCCGAAGACATAACCGAGATCAACGGTGAAACCTACGGGCCGCTCAAAGTGGTCTGCGAACAAATTGTGCAAGCCCTCTACCCCGACGCCTATACCATTCTGCGGCCTCAAATCGTGGTCGGCCCGTATGATTCCAACCTGCGTTACCCGTACTGGGCGGTGCGGACAACAGCGGGCGGCGTGATGCTGGCTCCCGGTGACGGCTCCGATCATTTGCAAGTCGCCGACGTGCGCGACGTGGCCCGATTTGTGCTGAAGGTGATCGTAGACGGGCGTTCTGGAGTCTTTAACCTGGCGGGGCCGCGCCTGACTTGGGCCGATTTTTTGCGGCGCTGCGGCGCTACGGACGTGCATTGGGTAGATGCGGACACACTCAAACGGGCGCTGCCGGATACCGAAGAACTCAGCTTGTATGTGGCCGACACCGATCCGCAGGCGGGACGCATGAACGTCAGCTTCGACCGGGCAATCAAAGCGGGCTTTACGCTGACGGCTCCCGAAGTCACGGCGCGGGACACGCGAATTTGGTGCAGCCGTCAGCCGATGCCTTTTACCCTGACTTCCGAACGCGAAGCGCAGGTGCTCAGCAGACTTGACCCGACTTGAGCAGCGCTATTCTTGTGCCATGACCAAGCGCCCAATTTTGCCGCAAAATATCCTCTCCATTCAGTCATGGGTCAGTTACGGGCATGTCGGCAACGCCGCCGCCGTGTTCCCACTTCAGCGGCTGGGCTTTGAGGTGTGGGCCATCAACACGGTGCAGTTCTCCAACCACACCGGCTACGGCGCTTGGACGGGGCCAGTGTTCGCGCCGGAAATGGTGGCCGAGCTGATAGACGGCATAGAAGCCAGAGGCGTGTTGCCGACGTGCGGCGCGGTGCTGAGCGGCTACATGGGCAGTGAAGGCACGGTGGCGGCGGTGGTGGACGCGGTGAAACGGATTAGGGCCGCCAACCCTGAGGCCCTGTACTGCTGTGACCCGGTGATGGGCGATTACGGGCGCGGCGTCTTCGTGCGGCCCGAGTTGCCGGAGCGCATCGCGGCGCTGGCCATCCCTGAAGCCGACATCCTGACGCCCAACCAATTTGAGCTGGAACTGCTGACAAATCAGAAGATAGAGACGCTGGAAGACGCCCTGAAGGCTTCGCGCCAACTCAGAGAGCGGATGCGTGGGGCCGGCCCCCGCGTGGTGGTCGTGACCAGCTTGGTGCGTTCGGATGCACCAACTGAGTGTATTGAAACCCTCGCCGTCACCGCTGAGGGCGCTTGGTTGTGCTCTACGCCGCTGCTGCCGCTTGAGCCGCCGCGCAACGGCACCGGAGACGCCATCGCCGCGCTGTTTCTGGGACAGTACCTGAGCAGCAACCAAGCGGGCGAGGCGCTGAGCTTGGCGACCAGCGCTTTGTATGCCCTGCTAGAAATCACCCACGCCGCTGACAGCCGTGAAATTCAGCTGGTGGCCGCGCAGGACGAATATAAGCGGCCAAGTCGGGTGTTTGAAGCGGAGCGGGTGGGGTGAGTCAGATTGAGGCCAGTTCAGTCAGCGCTCGATTCGCTCCATGAAGATGCTGTTGCCAAGCTTGGCCGTATTGCTCCCCTTGATCGGATCACTCTCGCAGGCGGCCAGTCTAAACGTCCCACTGGAAGCGCAACGGTACTTGCAAGGCTGCATTACCTCAATTGCAGTTGCGGAAGTCAGGGAACCGAGCCTCGCTGACACGCTAACCGGGCCGCTATCTTGCGACTCCCCAGCCTTCGACATGGCCCAATCGTATTACGGCGAGTCGAGTAGCCCTGCCGTCGCTGGAAGCCGAGTCAACTTGGGCGCGGGCAAGCTTGGAGACTTCAGAGTGACGGTCACAGACATTAGCGGCAAAGTCTGGACTGGCACCGAGTCGAATAGGCCCAAGGTCAAGCCCCGGCCCCCTTCCCCGCAGTGGCTTGCTCAAGCTCAAGCAGCGGCGTACCAAGTCGCAGCCCAAAATACAGCCCGAAGTTGCGTCACGGCCATAGAGATTTACAAAGTGAACAATCTTGAACGACTTCAACCTGAATGGAAGGGTAAAGGCTGTATTGAAGTTGGCTTGGTGGCAGCGGGCAACAGCGCGGCCATTGAGAAAAGTCTCATTACATTCCGTCCCGATACTGAGGAAGGCTACCAAGTCACTGTTTGGCCCAAACTGGGCGGTGAAGCGGTGGTGATGCCTGCTACGTTGACACTCAAGCCGCCCAACTTGCAAAAAGAGCCGCCCAGTCCACCGACGCTGCCTCAACCACTTGGCTTCATTCTGGGGTGCGTTCTTGCTTTTCTTGTGGGCAGTCTCACGTTGCTGCTAACCACCTTTAAGTTGCCGAGTAGCCGGATAGTGGGTGGTATAGGGATGGGTTTAGGCATGGTGCTGGTGGCCACAGCGCTACTCTTCCCGACGAATTGCTGTCCGACCACCAACGACAGTTGGGTGCCCGTCATTGTCAGTGCGCTCGGTGAACTCGCTCGGCTGCTGCTCACTGGCGCACCCTTGCTGATACCGTCGCGTCTGGCTCACTGGTGGGGACGTGAAGCTTGGTGGGTCAGCGTGGGCAATGCTGTGCTTGTCGGTGTATTTGTGCTGATTGTGATGGGACAAAGCTTGTCTGTCAAGGGGCTTTCGGATGGCCTCCAAGCCGCATTCCAATCTGTTCTGCCCGTTCTCTCGGTGGCGGTACTGGTGTGGGTGCTTTGGCAGCGGCTACGGCGGGACAAACCACCAACCGTCTATCCCTGAACCCAGTTCACTTTCCCGCGCTAAACTCCGGCCATGAGTCACCAAACCGTTCGGCTCACCTCCCAAGGTGAGGTCGCCACCCTGACCATCATTTCCAAAAAAGGCAGCATGGGGCCACTCTTTTGGCACGAAATGGCCGAAGTCTTGCCCCAACTTGCTCAGGCCAGAGCGCTGATCATTCGCGGCGAGGAGTTGTTCAGCGCCGGGTTGGACGTTAAAGCCTCGGCCCAGAGCATCGGCGAGTCACTGGGCAATTTAGAAAAGTTCCGCGCCCAAGTCGCGCCGATGCACTTGGCCTTTGAAGGCGTGGCGGCGCTGCCCATTCCAGTGATCGCCGCCGTACATGGTTGGTGCATTGGCGCGGGAACCGAACTGATCAGCGCCTGTGACATCCGCTTATGTAGCGCGGACGCCCGCTTCAGCTTGCCGGAAGTGCGCCTCGGTATCGCCGCCGATCTGGGCGGTCTCCAGCGCCTCCCCGCCATCGTGGGGCAGGGCTGGGCGCGGCAACTGGCCCTCACTGGAGAGCCAATAGATGCCGCTAGAGCTGAGCGCATTGGCCTGGTCACTGAAGTGCTCCCCGACCCCGAAGCCTTGTTTGCCCGCGCTGCGGAGTTGGCCGCTCACCTCGCCACTTTGCCGCCAAAGGCGCTGGAAGGCACCAAAAAAGTGCTGAACGCTGCTTTGCCCCACGCCGAAAGCTTGAGTCAGGCGGTGGACTGGAACGCCGAGCACATGACGGCGGAGGGGTTGGCGGCGGCGTTTCGGAAGTGAAATAACTTCAGTCGCTGTGCTCACTCTCCCCTTCCAGCGGAGCTCAAAGCGAAGCCTTTCATCTTTTTTCTCTCCCTCTTTAAGGGTCGTGAGCGGCGCAAATCCCCAAAACCATAATCTCAAGGAGACACCATGAACCAGCCACACCCCGCAACTTCGACCTTCCGCCCTGATTTGCTGGCTGGCAAGCATGCCCTGATTACCGGCGGCGGCAGCGGTATCAACCTTGGCATCGCCCAGAGCTTTGCGGCGCACGGCTGCGCCATCACGATTCTGGGCCGCAACCTCGAAAAAGCCCAGAACGCGGCGGCGGGCATTGTGGCACAGGGCGGAAAAGCCATTGGCGTCAGCGCCGACGTGCGCGACTTCGCGGCCATGCAGGCAGCAGTCGCGCAGGCCATAGCCGCCCAGGGCGACTTCGACATCGTGCTGGCGGGCGCGGCGGGTAATTTCCCGGCCCCAGTGGACGGCATCAGCCCCAACGGCTTCAAAACGGTGGTGGAAATCGACCTCATCGGCACCTACCACACCATCAAAGCGGCGGCCCCGCACCTGAAGCAGCCCGGCAACATCCTCAGCATCAGCGCTTATGGTGTGCCAGTGCCGATGCAGGCGCATGTGGTGGCGGCTAAGGCTGGCGTGGACGCACTGACGCAAACGTTAGCGGTGGAGTGGGGTCTGCGCGGCGTGCGCGTCAATGCCATCATTCCTGGCCCGATTGACGGTACCGAGGGCATGGCCCGCCTCGCGCCCGACGAGAAAACGCGCTCGCAATTTACCCGAACCGTGCCGCTGGGCCGCTTCGGGGTGCCGCAGGACATTGCCAACGCCGCGCTGTTTCTGGTCTCTGACGCCGCCAGCTACATCACCGGCGTGATTTTGCCGGTAGACGGCGGCCAGAACATGCTCGGCGGTGCGCCGCAGTACCAGATGTATTTGGCGATGCAGGCGGCGGAAAAAGCCAAAACCAGCTAAGCTCCTTTGATTTCACCGCCCATTCGCCCCGCTGCGGTGGCCCTGCGCCCGCTGGCCGCCACGAGTTTGCCCGCCTGACCCAACCCAAAGGCGGGCATATCGACGTACACCGTTTCGTACTCTCCCGCCGCCACGCGGTAAGTTTCGTGCCAGATGCCCACCGCGCTGCCCGATGTTCTGGCGCTTTGGTTAAAGGCCCGCCACGCCGGAAGGTGAACGTGCTGGCGCGACTCGGCGTAAGCATTGAGGTGTTCGCTGCTGCGCCAGAACTGAATCAGGGTGGTGCCCGCGAAGCGCCCGCCGAGGAGGCCGAGTTCCGGCGCTTTCTCCAGTTCGGCAAGCATTCTCGGCATTGCCAAAAACACCGGCAGCCACGCCGATACCTTCCACGGCTTGTTGATCCGCATTCCGATCATAAACACCACGAAGTCGCCGTCGAGCTCGGCAGTTAGGCGGCTGGGTGCGGGCTTGGCACGGGCGTGTACCGTCTGTGTTCCTAGGACATTTGTCGCGCTGCTGGGCGTCATTGGTTACTCCCTGACCGCTGACCATCTATTTCAAATGGTCTATTCTGGACGGTCTGAAGGAAGTGTAGACTGTCAGCGTGAGTGATGCAAGTCAGGTGCTTGGCCCTTCGGCGTATATCGTGCTGGGACTGCTGAGTCAGTGCGGCAGCGGCACCTCCTACGACCTCAAGCGCTGGGCTGACGAATCGGTGGGCCATTTCTGGAACTTTCCGCGCTCGCAGCTGTACGCCGAGCCGCAGCGCCTCGTTTCGCTGGGCCTGCTCGACGACACGCAGGAAGACGGCGGGCGGCGCAAACGCACTTATCAGGTGACGCCAGCGGGGAGAGTGGCGCTGCAAGACTGGCTGTCTGAGCCTGCCGGTTTTCCCGAACTACGCGACCTCGGCCTGCTCAAGCTGTTTTTTGCCGAAGAAGGCTCGCCTCAACAGGTGCGGCAACTCGCTGCCGAGCAACTGCAAGTTCACCGCGAGCGCTTGGCGGTGTATCAAGCGCTCAGCCGCCTTCCCGAGCACTCATCGGCAGGCCCGAGTGCGTTTGGGCGGCACACCTTGCGGATGGGCTTTTTGTACCAGGAAGCCAACATCACCTTTTGGACGGAGCTTTTGGATTCGCTTTCCGTGCCGCCGCTTCTGGTGCCAGGGCCGCCTATGTCAAAGTAGGGAGCGATGCGCCGCTTCAAGTTGCCCCGCCTCCATCTGCCCCCGCTGAACGTATCTCGCCTCAACTGGGCGTATTTGCTGGTGCTACTGCTGGTCTGGGCGCTGGGCGAGTGGATGGCCGAGCGAACGCTGCCGACTTTGCTGCTGGCCTACGTGCCGCCGGTGCTGCTGGCTTGGCCCGCGCCAATTTTGCTGCTGCTGGTGCTGCTGAGACTGGTGCGGCGCGGCGACGTGCGCGGCCTTTTTCCGGCGCTACTGTCATGCGGGGCGGCACTGTTTTATCTGGGCTTCACCTGGCACAGCGCCGAACCTCCCCAGTCCAGTGATTTCAAGCTGCTGACCTACAACATCGCTCGTGGACGGCTCGGCAACGTCGAGCGGCTGTCCAACCAAATCCGCGCTGCAAATGCTGACATCATCACCCTGCAGGAAACCAACGGCGTGCGTTGGCCGTTTACCGACGAGCTTTTGGCCAAGGTGCCCGGCTACTTCGTTTCGCGCTCCGGCACGTTGGGGGCTGAAGTCATCACGCTCAGCCGCTTTCCGGTGGTATCCACCCGTGAAGTGAGCTTGCCCAATACCACCCGCCGCTTTCTGGTGACGCGGCTCAAGACCCCGCAGGGCGAATTGACGCTGATCAACCTGCACCTTTCGACCGTGATGCTCAGCAAAGTCTTAGACGGTGAAGCGATGACCACCCGCGACAACCGGCAACAGCAGTTAGAAATTTTGCAGCGTGAAGCCGCCGCGATCAGCGGCCCGCTGATTGTCGCCGGAGACTTCAACACTCCGCCGCGTGGACGAATCTACCGCGCCCTGACCGCCGAGTTGAGTGACGCTTGGGACACGGCTGGGCGGGGCTTTGGCTACACCTTCATGGCCAGTTGGCCGGTGTTGCGGATTGACCATGTGCTCTCGCGCGGCTCCGCTGCTGTGAAGCTCAGTGCCGTGAGCACCGAAGTGCAGCCTGCTGGCGGCAGCGATCACCGGGCGCTCTTGGTGGTGCTGCGCTTTACGCGTCAACAAACCCAGCTCCCATAGAGTGATGCGTCTCGTTTACGCTCTCACTGCGCCGGGAGTATGCTGGCCGCTATGCGAATCATGGCTGTGTTTGCCCATCCTGATGACGAAATAGGCTGTATCGGCACCCTCGCCAAGCACGCGGCACGCGGCGACGAAGTGATGTTGGTCTGGACGACTTTGGGCGAACTCGCTTCACAATTTGGCGACGCCCCGCACGAAGAAGTCACCAAAATTCGCCGCCAGCACGGCGCGTGGGTGGCCGATAAGATCGGCGCTCAGCACCACTTTCTCGATATGGGCGACAGCCGCATGACCGGCAGCCGCGCCGAGGGGTTGCAACTCGCCCGCCTCTACGCTCAGTTTCGGCCCAATGCCGTCATCACCTGGAGCGACGACCACCCCCATCCCGACCACCGCATGAGCGCCAAAATCGCTTACGACGCCATTACCTTGGCCCGCATTCCTAAAATTATCAATGAAGCTGATCCGGTTTTGCCGCCGCCCGATCTGAGCGACACGCCGAATTTGGAAAGCGGCGAAGAAGTCCAGAAGCGCGAGCCTTGGCGCGAGAGCATCCGTTTTTACCAGTATTACGCGCCCGCCAGCCCCTATCCCGAAGTCCTGATCAACGTGGAAGATACGCTGGACGTGGCTGCTGAGGTGATGGGCTTTTATCAAGACTTTTACAAGTGGGCTTGGAGTCCCGAGCAGTTCCGCGAGGGCCGTGAGCGCACCGGGCAACTCGGCGGCGTCAAGGCAGCGGAGCGCTTCAACGTCCGAATGGCTCACCTGCGGGCGCGGGACTTTCTGGACTGATCCTCAGACCAGCCGCCGACTTAGGGTGGGCGCAGCCAGAGTCACCAACTCAGGTGGGGCGTCTTCACCCCAGCATCAAGTCGTGAAATTCTTCGAGGAGCGTCTCGCCTTCCTCAATGCTGCGGGCCACCACGAAGATGGTGTCTTCTCCGGCGATGGTGCCCACGATGTCGTCGCGGCTGAGCTTGTCGAGCAGCAGGGCAATGCCTGAAGCGTGGCCCTCGGCGGTGCGAATCACCAGCATGTTCTCGCCCCGGTCAACATCATGCACCATGTTTTGAAACAGGCGTGCGAGTTCACCTTCCAAGTTTTCGTTGCCGCGCACCTGCGCCAGCGAGTAGCGGTGCCGCCCCTTGCCCATCGGCACCCGCACCAAGCGCAGCTCGTTAATATCGCGGCTGACGGTGGCCTGCGTCACCTGAACGCCCTCTGAGAGTAAGCGTTCTACCAACTCGCCCTGGGTAGAGACATTTTCGCGGGCAATAATTTCTTGAATACGCTTTTGGCGCTGATCCTTGCTGAGCATAGGCGGGTATTCTAGCGCATAATTATGCAGTAGAGTGCTGCATATACACTTGCAAAGCTTCGTTGAGTAATCGGGCGGCCACCTCGCGTTTGCTCAGGCGCGGCCACTCTTCAAAGCTGCCGTTCGGGCGCACCAAGGTAATTTGGTTGTCGTCGCCGCCAAACGAGGTGCCTTGCTGGGTGGGGTAGTTGAGCAAAATAAAGTCGGCGTTTTTGCGCTGCGCTTTGAGGGCCGCCCGCTCCACGCCCGCGTGCGTCTCCATCGCAAAGCCGATCAGCACCCGCCCGCCTTTTTCGCGTCCCAGCGCAGCCAGAATGTCGGGGTTAGGCGTCAGGTGGACGCTGACCTCGCCCGCCGTTTTGGCTTCCTTCTCGGTCTTCGGGGTGGCGGCGCGGTAATCGGCCACCGCCGCCGTCATCACCACGATCTGGGCGTCTTGCGCGGCTTCCAGCACCGCAGCGTGCATCTCTAGGGCGCTTTCGACCTTGACCAGTTTGATGCCCGCCGGATTAGGCAAATTCACTGGCCCGCTCACCAAAGTCACGGCTGCTCCGCGTGCTTGGGCTTCTATCGCCACCGCATACCCCATTTTGCCGCTGCTGGGATTGGAAATAAAGCGCACCGGATCGAGGTATTCGCGGGTGGGGCCAGCCGAGACGACCAAGCTCAGCCCTTTGAGGTCTGGTGCGTGGGCAGAGCCAGAAGCCTTGAGCAGTTCCAGCGCCGCCGCCGCGATTTCTTCTGGCTCTGCCATCCGGCCTACACCTGCGCCCTCGCTCAGCGTGCCGAATGCGCCTTGCTGCGGGCCCAAAAAGTGGTGGCCCCAATTTTTCAAGGTCTGGGCGTTGGCTGATACGGCGGGGTGAGTCCACATCTTTTCATTCATCGCCGGAACCCACAGCACCTTGCCGCGCACGCTCAGTAGGGTGGCGCTGGCCAGATCAGAGGCCAGGCCATGTGCGGCGCGGGCCAGCAAGTCGGCGCTGGCTCCCACGATCACGCTCACCTCCGCGCGAGCGAGGGTCAGGTGTTGGGCGTCGGGTCTGGCTTCAAACCAAGTCGCGTCGGTGGCGATCTCACGCCCTGCCGCCGTTGCAAGGCTCAGCGGCGTGACAAACTCAAGCGCGGCGCGGGTGGCGATCACGTCCACCTCAAAACCCGCTTCCCGCAGCCGCCTCAGCACACTCGGCGCTTTGACGGCGGCCATGCTGCCCCCCACGATGATGAGGGCGCGGGGTGAAGAATCAGATGTACTCACCGCCCCAGCTTAGCGGAAGGAACAAAAGAAAGCGGCGGGAAGGAGAGCTTCTCTCCGCTTCTTTCCCGCCGCCTTTCACAGCTTAATTGCTCAATCTATCGACTCAGCCGAGGTAATCAGTCGCGTTCGCGCTCGCGCTCGGCGTTGAGCTGGGCCTGCAACTGGGCTTGGCGCTGGCGCTGGTAATCTTGCTGGAAGCGGCTTTCGTCGATCAGTTGCTCGCCCACCGTCAGCTTGCCGGTGGCCAGTTCGCGCATGGCCTGCGTCACGAGGTTGTGGGTTCTGGCCTTCACGTCCGGCGGCAACACGCTGGGCGCACCGGCTTTGAGCTGAATGGCGCGTTTGGCCGTCACCACCGATAAGCGGTACTTGCTGTCGGTCAGGCTAAGGAGCTTGTCAATATCTTGTTCGGCCATAAAAAACCTCGTCACTCGCGCAGGAGTTTAACTAGAAGGAATCGCTGCAAAAAAAGTCAGGCGCGGCCCGCGAGGAGCAAATGCGGGCAGCGGTTCAGCCGCTCACTCTAGCGCATTTGGAGCGCCCCAATGAGGCTTGCCTTACCCCCAGAGGCTGGGCTAGCATGACGGGCGGCCAAAAGCGCAGCGTCCGGCCCAGAACTTCAGCACCCAAGAGGCAGGTGAGCGGCATGGTGAACGACAACGAACAACCCCCCAGTATGGCTTCCGTTGTGGCCACTAGGCCGCGCCACCGTGTTTTACTGCTGCCGTTTTCAGTTCGGAGGTTGCCATGTGCTACTTTGCTGCACTCTTTAAATTTTATTCTGATGTGATCTGCGGCGCTTTGCCATGCTGACCTATTACCGCAGTGTGGGCGGCAAGCTCACCATTTTGGACACCTACACCGACGGCTGCTGGATAGACGCGCAGGCTCCCAGCGCCGAAGAACTTGCCCGCGTGGCGCGTGAGACGGGCCTAGACCTTGATTACCTGAGCTACCCGCTCGATCCCGACGAACGCGCCCGCTTCGAGCGCGAAGACAATCAACTGCTGATCATCATGCAGACCAGTTACCGCCTCGGCGAAGACTCTGACATTCCTTACGACACCGTGCCGCTGGGCATCTTGCACAACGATCACTGCGTGGTGACCGTCTGTTCAATGGCCAATCCGGTGGTCAAGGACGTGATCAATGGAATGGTCAGGCAAGTCAGCACGGGCAAGCGTAACCGCCTCACTTTGCAGCTTTTCTTGCGGAGTGCCCAGCGCTTTTTGATCGATGTGCGGCATATCAACAAACAAGTTGACCGCACCGAAGACAAATTGGAAAACTCTACCCGCAACCAAGAACTCTTGGAACTTCTCAAGCTGGAAAAGAGCTTGGTGTATTTCATGACGGGTCTGCGGGCCAACGAAGCCATGATGGAGCGGGTCAAGCGTGACCGTATTTTTGAACTCTACGAAGAAGACCGCGACCTCCTCGACGACGTGCTGATTGAAAACTTGCAGGCCATCGAAATGGTCGGCATTGCCAGTAACATCCTGACCAGCATGGCGGGCGCGTTTGCCAGCATCATCAGCAACAATGTCAATCAGGTGGTGAAGTTCTTGACCATCAGCACCATTTTGATCGCCATTCCGACGCTCATCACGGGCATTTTCGGCATGAATGTACCGCTGCCTTACCAGGACAAAGCTTGGATGACGCTGGCAATTTTCATCTTTATGGGCCTGACATTGACTCTGGTGGTGTGGTTGATGAAGCGCTGGGACGTGTTTTAGCGCGGATGGTGAGTGTCAGAAGTCTGCCAGAGCGGGCGGCCTAAACTCGGCGCTATGGGCGTATGGGGTTTGCTGGGCGGGATTGCGAGTTTTGCCATCGGGGTGGTGCAAATGCTGGCGGGCGATTGGCGCGGAGCACTCTGGACGGTGCTGGGCGTGGCCCTGATGTACGTTCGGGGACGCTGGCGCTAAACTTCTTATCGTGAAATCTTTCTTGCGCTCGTCTCCCCTGCTGCTCACGGTTTCGCTGCTGTGCGCCTGTGCGCCCGTCGCCACCAAAACTGCGGGCAACTCAGTCAACACTGCCGACAATCCGCTGAGGCCCGGCGACGTGTACGTGCTGACGGGCACCGATCAAAATGGCAAAGCCTTTGACGGCAAACTCAAGATTACCCAGGCCAAAACCCAGTACAGCCCGGCGCGGCAGCAGTATTTCGTGGACGCTGACAAAGGCTACCTCGTCACCAACAGCGGCGGCATCATTGCCGAAGCTTGGTTGAAAGTCGGCGCAAGCTATGTGATCTGCGTGCCGGATGAAAACGAAACCCGTTTGCCCTACCGGGGCTCGTCTTTGCGGGGAACCAACAGCGAAATCACGGCGATCATCAACAAGTACAGCGGCACCGACAGCAGTTATTACGGCGGCAGCAGGTGCCTGATCAGCAAAGGCTAAGCGGCCCTCCTTCACTCGGCTCCCATCTCACCACCAGCCCCGGCGCTTGAAATACAGCGCCATCATCAGGCCCACCAGCACGAAGCTGCCCCAAGCCACGCCGTAGCCGTAGGGCCACTGCAATTCCGGCATAAGCTTAAAATTCATGCCCCACACGCCGGCCAGAAACGTCAGCGGCAAAAAAATGGTGCTGACCACCGTCAGGGTGCGGATCACTTCGTTCATGCGCTGCCCCTGAAAACCCAGCGACATGTCGAGTAGGCTGGTCAGCGCCTCGCGCTCGCCCTCTAAACGCAGTACGGCGCGGTCGAGGTTGCTGAGCGCGTCGCGGTAGAGAATGGCGTCGCCGCCCTCGGCGTGGCCGTGACGCACCAGCAGCAGCAGCGCTTCGCGGGCGTCGCTGCACAAGCGCCTCACCTTTGCAAGGTCGTGCTTGTATTCAAATACGGTGGCGATCAGGTCTCGCCGCTCGTTTTTGAAGACCTGCTCCTGCATTCCTTCAATGCGGGTTTCCAGTGCATTGGCATAAAGGCCGAAGGTATCGGTGCCGTGATCCAGCAGCTCGTAAGCCACCTCGGCGGGCGTGTTGACCGTCTCGCGGCCCGCCATTTTCCAGACGCCGCCCAAGTACAGCGTGCCGCGCCGCGAAATGCTGAGGATGCTGCCGACCTCGTGCAGGGCGCTGGCTTGAAACAAAAACAAGCTGATCCGCTCGGTAAATTCGTCGCACTCCTCAGGCTTGGAGAGGGTGCGGTAGGTGATGAAATCGTGGGCCGGATACGACTCGAAGCGGCTCCAATGTCCTTCTTCCTGCGCGTCTTCCATCGCCAGCGGGTGCAGGGGAAACGCGGCGCGAATGGACTGCCATTCTTCGGGCGTTGGAGCCTGCACATCCACCCAGACGTTTTGCGGTACGGGTTTTTGTGAATCGGAGGTCTTTTGCTCGGCTGAGCTGGCGGGCGCGGCGGGCAGCAGGGCCAACACCTGCGTCCAGTCCAACTCCTCACCGCTGAGTGTTTTGACGCGTATCACGCCGCAAGTTTAGTGCCTAAAGCCAAAGCCTGTGTCTGGCGTTATCCTGCTGGGCATGACTGCCCAAGCCGCCCTTCTCGTCGCGCTCGGTGGAGCAGCGGGGGCCGTGACCCGCTACGCCCTGAGCCTGTGGATCGTGAGCCTGTTGAGCCGCTCAGCTTGGGCTGCTTTTCCCTTCGCCACGCTGCTGATCAACGTTTCCGGCTCGTTCGTGCTGGCTTTTTTGCTGACTGCAATCGGGCGCGGTGTCTTGCCGCCCGAACTGAGATTGCCACTGGGTGTGGGCTTTCTAGGCGCTTACACGACTTTTTCGACCTTCAGCGTGGAACTCGATGGTCTATTGCTGCGCGGCGAGTGGGGCAGAGTCGCGCTTTACTTGCTGGGCAACGTGGGCCTGGGAATGGGAGCGGCGCTGGCGGGGCGGCTGCTGGCTTTACGCTAACGGCTTTACGTTAATGCCAGTGCGCTAGCCTGCGCTTATGCCTTCCGCCGCTCCCCAAACCACCCTCAATTTGCGCGACCTGCTTTTTTATGTGGAGCAAGTCCTTTCACGCGGCATTCCCGGCGCGGTGTGGGTGCGGGCCGAAATCGCTTCTCTCACCGACCGCCGCCACCTTTACCTCGATCTGGTGCAAGTCGGCGAAGACGGGCGCGAAGTCGCCAAGTGCCGGGCAACGCTGTGGGCACGCGAACGCTTTGCCTTAGAAGCCAAGTTCCGCCGCGCCACCGGAGGCGTGCTGATGGCCGGAATGAGCGTGCTGCTGTTCGTCACTGCCGAATTTCATCCGCAGTACGGCTTTTCACTGCACATCCTCGACGCCTCGCCGGAATTCACCTTGGGCGACGCTGCGCTGCGCTTGGACGAACTTCGCAAGACACTTTCCCGCGAAAAGTTGCTCGACAAAAACCGCTCGCTACCCATCCCGCAGGACTTTACCCGCCTGCTGGTGCTGAGTTCGGTCAAGGCGGCGGGTCTCGGAGACTTCCGGGGTGAACTTGACCGCTTACAGGGGGCGGGCGTGTTGGACGTGCAGTATTTTGAAGCCACCTTTCAGGGCGTGGCTGCCGAAGCCAGTTTGCTCGGCGCTCTAACAGCGGCTCTCGACGCCCACGCGGAGGAGGCCGCCGACGCGCTGGTCATCATTCGTGGTGGCGGAGCCAGCTTAGATTTGGCGTGGCTCAACAGCGAAGCGCTGGCCCGCGCCGTGGCGGCGTTTCCCATTCCGGTCATCACCGGCATCGGCCACGCCCGCGACGACACCATTTTGGACGAACTCGCTAACGTGCGAACAGATACGCCCAGCAAGGCGGCGGCTTATATCGTTGGCACCGTCGTCGAGCGGGTTGAGGAAACGCTGGCAGCCTATCAGACCATTCGTTTGTACAGCAGCGAGGTGCTGGGTCAAGCCGAAAGCGGCACCTCGCGGCTTAGCGAGCGTATCCACCGCGCCGCCCGCACCACGCTGGACGCCGCTTCTGCCAGCCTGGACGCCACCATGCGCCAGGTTCTCGGCCTGACACCGGAGCGCACTCTGGCACGCGGCTACGCTCTGGTCAGAAACGTGGCGGGCGAGGTGGTGACGCGGGCCGGGCAAGTCAGCGCGGGCCAGGCGCTTGAGTTGAGCTTCGTGGACGGCGCGGTGGATGTGGTGGCAGGTGGCTAGGATAGTTTAGACAGCCGAACGAACACGTCTAGACCGTTGCTGTCTTGCTGGTGACGGTGGTGTAGCGCTGGCCTCAGAAGGCGTCATAAGGTGGGGCTTCAACGCCGCAGCCCACATATCCCCCAAAGCCAAAAAAGCACGCCCCTCCGCAGTGGAAGGGCGTGCTTCTGAATGGAAGTGAGGCTTAAAGCTTACTTCTTGGCGTGGATGATCAGCTTGAACGGCACGCTCACTTCGGAGTGGGCACGGTAAGCAATCTCGTACTCGCCAATTTCTTTGACGGCTTTGGGCATATCCAGCTTGCGGCGGTCGACTTCAAAGCCCTTCGCGGCGAGTGCGGCGGCCACGTCGGCGTGGGTCACTGCGCCGTAGATTTTGCCTTCGCCGGCTTTGACGCTGAGTTCGACACTGAGGTCTTTCATGCGCTCAGCCATGTTCTCGGCGGCTTTCTTCTCTTGGGCCAGCACTTTGTTACGCGACTTGATCCGCGCTTCTAAGCTCTGCATGTTGTTTTTGTTGGCGGGCAGGGCCATGCCCTGAGGGATCAGGAAGTTGCGGGCGTAACCAGCTTTGACGTCCACCACTTCACCGACCTGCCCCAGTCGGCCCGGTTCGAGCAAGATAATCTGCATAAGTATCCTTACTTCCGAACCAGTTTCTCGGTGTAGGGCAAGAGCGCGAGCTGACGCGCCAACTTGACAGTCTGGGCGATGCGGCGCTGATGCTTGGCCGAGAGGCCGGTGCGGCGGCGGGGCAAGATTTTGCCGGTGTCAGAGACAAAGCGGCGCAGCATCTTGACATCTTTGTAGTCGGTGATTTCGAGTTCGCCGATGGCAAACGGATCAACCTTGGGCTTACGGGGGCGCTTGGGCCCCTTGGCACGCGGTTTGCGGTCACGGTCAGTTTGGGTCATGGTGTCCTTAAGGGTGGTGCATCCTGCCCGACCTCAACTGTTCAGTAAAATTGACTGTTCAGCAAAAGCTGAGGTTTAAAACGGCAAGTCTTCTTCCGGCGGAAAATCATCGAGGCCCTGATCAATATCTAAGCCTGCCGAACGGTTCCCCTGCGGCGATGTTGCTTGTGTTGCCGCCCGCGCTGGTGGTGCGCTGCGCGTCGGTGCGCTGCCCGTGGCCTGCATACGGGGCGCACTGGAGGTGGCTGCGGGTGTGCCGACACCCACGCCTCGGGCTAAGGCTTCAACTTTCGTTGCCTCTACTTTGGTGGTGTTGCGCTTGTTGCCGTCTTTATCTTGCCAACTGTCGTTGACCAGCCGTCCCTGAATCAGCACCGGGTCGCCTTTGCTGAGGCTTTGGCAAGCTTCTGCCAACTCCCGCCACAAGGTAATGTCGATCCAGTGGGTCTTCTCTTGCTGGTTGCCGTTCCGGTCTTTCCAGGTTTCGTTCACCGCCATGCTCAGGCCGAGAACCGCGTCCCCGGTAGGGGTGTAGCGCAGTTCGGGGTCACGGGCGAGGTTGCCGACCACCATTACGGTGTTCCAGCCGCCGCCCATTCGCACGCCGCCGCCAGCGTCCTGAACCAGCTCTGGCTGAGTGCCGAGCGATTCCATCCGCAGCGCTTTGACGCGCACCTGCGAGCGTTTACCGCCTTCTGGAGCTTCCCACTGGCTGTAATCCAAGGTGCCTTCCACCAAAACCGGGTCTCCGGCTTTGAGGTTGCGCTCAGATTGCCACTCGGCGGGCTTACCCAAAATGCTAACGCGGTGATACCAGGGCAACTTGCGCTCTTTGCCGTCATTGCCCATCAGGTGATCTTCGCCAGCAATCGTGGCTTCAAATACCGGCACCCCGCTGGGGGTGTAGCGCAATTCGGGGTCGCGGGCAAGGCTGCCGACCAGATAAACGTGATTCATTCCACGGGCCATGTGAGTTCTCCTGTACGTACTAATCGTAGCTAATGGGCTTGAGGCTGGTTGCGGGCGTGGCCTGGGTGTACGAATACACGAAGGTAAAGCAAGGCTAACAAAATTGAGGCGTTACGTCAAGAGCGTAACAAAGGAAAAAGCAGGTCAAGCTTTCTTGGTCTTCCACTCTGGGCGGTCTTTGACCACCAAGACGCGGCGCACGTTGTCGCGCAGACGCAAGCTGGCAGCGATGTCCTTTTCAGGATCGCCGGCGGCCTTGATGGTGTACATCAAGTAGTAGCCTTCGCGGTCTTTCTGAATCGGGTACGCCATCCGGCGGTTACCCGCGTCGTCGAGGTTCATCACTTCGGCTCCGGCGTTTTGCACGGCGTTGCTGATGTAGTCTTTCTCGATTTGAAGCTGATCACCGCTCAAATTGGGGTTGAGGATCAAGTTGAGATCGTATTGATTTTGCATAGTTTCACCTCCTGTTTTGCGTGATTCGGCGCGTAACAGCAAAGTAGCAAGCACGCAATTTAACAGTGTAGCAGGTGTCGCCCGGCAGCGCAAAGGCTTATGCCCCCCACGCCCCTTGTGCGGTTTATCTGACAGGGCGGGCGTATCAAGCTGATACACTTCTCATATGCCGCGTATCTTGGTGGTGGACGACGACGCTGCCATCCTTAAACTCATCAGTGTCATTCTCTCGCGGGCTGGTCACGAAGTCCGCACCAGCAGCCATCCGGTTGAGGCGCTGGAAATGCTCAACGTGTTTACCCCCGACCTCGTCATCAGCGACGTGGTGATGCCGTACATGACCGGCTTAGAATTCCTGGAACAGGTGCGGTCCAATGAAAAGCGCTCGGCCATGCCGTTTATGCTGCTGTCCAGCCACGCCGAGCGCGGCGACGTGCGGCGCGGTATGAACTTGGGAGCCGACGATTACCTGCCCAAGCCGTTCACGCCCCAAGACCTGCTGACGGCCATCGACGCCCGCTTAAGGCGTGCGGGTCTGGCCGCGCAGGGAGCCAGCGGCACCGAAGCCAAAGCGCTAGGCACCGCTCAAGTCATCTGGAAGGGTGACGGTGTTTCTTGGGTATCGCGCAAAGCCTTGGAGCTGTTCTTTTACTTGCTCGAACACAAAGAAGTCACCAGCTGGCAAGCTGCCGAGGCGCTCTGGCCCGAAAAAGACGAAGCGCGGGCCAGCAGCTTGTTTCACACGACCCTGCACCGCTTGAGGCGTTCGCTGAGCAACGAAGCGGTGGTCAGCACCAACCGCCGCTATACCCTCTCCGAGGAAATCAACCCCACTTACGACGCCAAGCGCTTTGAACTCTTAGCCAAGCAGGCCGAAGCGGGCAGTCTCGGCTTGGAGGAGTTGCGTGAACTCTCTAGCATGTACGGCGAATTTTTGCCGGGAGTCGACTCGCCTTGGGCTGACGATGTGCGCTCGCGCCTCGAGCAAGCCCAGCTCTCGGTGCTGAGCCTCGCCGCCCGCGCCGCTGGAGAAGCGGGCCGGGTCAAAGACGCCGCGCAGTTTCACCAGCGGGCGCTGACGATTGACCCCCTCAGCGAGCAAGATTGGAACGGGCTGGCCAAGGCGCTGAGCGCACTCGGTGATCCCCGCGCAAGGCTGGCTGCTCAGCGTGAGGCGTGGTGGGCTGTAGATTTAGACTGACTTTAACTTAATGAAAGGCGTTTTTTAATGCTAAAAGACGGCTTGCAGCGTTGCCCGCCGTATTTTAGCATTAGGCGTTACTACAAATCTAGAGGGCAATCTTTTGTGGAGGTGGGGCCAGTGCCATGCTTTGGTGGTTTCGTCTCCGCTACTTTTATGCGGCTGTGTGAGCCGCTCCCAGAGGCCCGGATGGAGCTCAGCGCGGGCGTGTCTTTTGGCCCGCGTCCAGTTCCAAGTGGTGAGTGCCTTTATCCAATTCACATCCCCAGCTCTTTTTGCGCCAAGGGCTTATTAAGGGAGTATAAATCAGCTCAGGGGCTAGTCTTAACCGCTGGGGGGCTACCTTCATTAAGATGACCCCTAAGCATCGGAAAGGCGCTGAGGCTTCTCCCCACCTCAGTGAAGATGAATTATTATGGAACAACGTATTCTCCTGATTGAAGACAACCCCGACATCACCCGCGTGGTGCAGTACGAACTCGAGCAAGCGGGCTACCGCGTTCTGACCGCGCCCGACGGCGTGACTGGCCTGACCAGCGCCCGTGAAAATGCACCCGACTTGGTGATCCTCGACCTCGGCCTGCCTGACTTTGACGGCGCTGAGATCGCCCGCCGCCTACGCAAAACCAGCGCGGTGCCGATCATCATCCTGACGGCGATGGACGCGGTAGACCGCAAAGTCAACTTGCTGGAAGCCGGCGCTGACGACTACATGACCAAGCCCTTTCATCCTGAAGAACTGGTGGCCCGCGTCAAAGTGCAGTTGCGCCATCAGCAGCACGGCGAGGTCATTCAGATCGGCGCACTGGAAATTCACCCGCAAAAGCGGCTGTGTCACTACAACGGCCACGAAGTTCGCCTCTCGCCCAAAGAGTTTGATCTGCTGACTTTTCTGGCGCGGCAACCGGGCCGGGTCTACTCGCGTCAAGAAATCGAGCGCGAGGTCTGGAACGGCGAATTGCCCAGTAACAGCAACGTGGTGGACGTCCATATGGCTAATATGCGGGCCAAGCTGCGCGACCTCGACGGCTACGGAATTATTCGCACGGTACGCGGAATCGGGTACGCACTCAAGACGCCCTGATTGGACGAGTAAATCTTTAAACTTTGAACAAGTTGACGCCGCATCTCAAATGAGCAATGTTTGCTAGATTAGCGGCGTTACTATCTATAGAAACCAAGACCAGTGAGAGCAAGATGACTCCTACATTCGAGGGTTCTTTTGAAAAGCCGTGAATGGATAGCAGGAATCGCCATTGCTCTCGCTGGTCTTCTTCTTATGCCTTGATCGTGAAGCCGGATAAAGACGCCCCCGAGTTTGTCGAGATGGGAAGGAAGCTCTGTTTCTGAATTACTGGCACTCGGCGCAAAAGCCGTGAACTTCTAAACGCACGTCGGCCACCTGAAAGCCGCTGGGCAACTGGCTGGGCGGCAGGTGCGGCGCGTCTTTGACTTCGAGATCGAAGATGGCTCCGCATGAGCGGCAGACCGCGTGGTGGTGGTGATCGTCGCGCCGAAAATCGTAGCGGGTGGCCTGTCCGGCCCGCTCAATCGTCACGGCCAGGCCGCCCGCGACCAGGGCGTCAAGGGTGCGGTACACCGTGCCGAGGCTGATGCTGGGCAAATCTTGTCGCACCGCTTTGTGGATAGAAGCCGCGTCAGGATGGCTGCGGGTGGTTTGCAGCGCCTGAAGCACCGCCTGCCTTTGCCGCGTATTTCGAACCATCGTCATGAACCGAGTCTAGCAAAAATGCGGCGGGACGCTTGTAACGTTGAGAGATGGGTCTTGGGGTGCGCCAACAGCTTGAAGCTGACCGCCTTCGCCTTTCCCAAGAACGGGCCCTTCAAGCTTTGCCCTCTTTGCTCAGGGACGGAAGCTCTAGGGTCTGGATGCGACTGGCGCTCACCAAAGTCTCCGCGCCCAGCTTGGCCTGCACCGCCCGTAAGTCTTCACCAATCGCCAGCACCAACACGCTGTCTCCGGCCTGAAGGGTGGTGGCTCCTTTGGGAACCAAAAATTCGCCGCCCCGGTGCACCAAAATCACCAGCGCACCGGGTGGCAATTTCAAATCCATAATCCGCTTGCCGTCGGCCTCGCTGCCCACCTTGACGTCCACTTCAGTCATGTCGTTCCGGCCTGTGCCGGTGGGCCGGTAAGCAATCGGGTACACCGGGCGCTCAGGAATCGCCTCGCGCACTTTGAGGAGCCGGGCCACCGCCGTGAGGGTGGTGCCCTGCAACAGCACACTGGTCAGCACAATAAAAAAGACCACGTTAAACAGGATTTTTGCGCCGGGAACACCTGAGAGCAGCGGGAAGGTCGCCAGCACAATCGGCACCGCGCCGCGCAGGCCCACCCACGCCACCATACTTTTGTCGCGCTTGGGCATTTTGGAAGTGGCTAAACTCAGGTACACGCTGGCGGGCCTCGCCACGAACACCAAAAACAGCGAGCAGGCCAGCGCCAGCCCAGCGGTGGGCAGCAGTTCGTGCGGATTGACCAGCAGCCCCAGCATCAAGAACATGGCAATTTGCATCAGCCACGACACGCCGTCGAGAAAATCGAGGACGCTGCGCTTGTGAATAAAGTCGGCGTTGCCCAGCACCAATCCGGCGATATACACCGCCAAAAAGCCGCTGCCGTGAACGCTGGCCGCCGCGCCGAAAATCATCAACGCCAGCGCAATCACCATCACCGAATACAGGCCCTCGAATTGCAAGTTGAGTTTGTTGATGGCCCACAAGCTCACCCGCCCCAGCACGTAGCCGAACAGCGCCCCCAACAGCATTTCTTGAAAAAAGCTCGGCACGATGGAAAAAGCGCTCAGCTCAGGTTTTTGGATCAGGGTAATCAGGCCCAGCGTCAAAAAGACGGCCATCGGGTCGTTGCCGCCGGATTCGAGTTCGAGGAGCGGGGTAATTTCGCCGCGCAGTCCCAGCCGCCGCTCCTTGAGCACCGTAAACACGGCGCTGGCATCGGTGGAGCTGACCACTGCGCCCAGCAGCAGGGCGGTGAGCCAGGGTATTCCAAACACGAAGTGGGCAAACGCGCCCATCAAGCCGGTGCTGGACAGCACGCCGAGGGTTGCCAGCGACAAGCTCTTTTTGAGAACGGGCCGCACCAGCGACCACTCGGTACTCAAACCACCCTGAAACAAAATAAAGCACAGCGCCACTGTTCCGGCCCACTGCGCGAACAAGTAATTGCTGAATTCGATGCCGCCGGGGCCGTCACTGCCCGACAGCATCCCCACGCCTAAAAACAGCAGCAAACCCGGCACGCCCAGCCGCCCCGAAGCTTTGCTGCCCACGATGCTGGCCAGCAGCAGCGCTCCGGCGATCAAAATGTAAAAGCCGCCGCTCACGCTGTCTGCTGTCGCTTAAAGCTCGTCATCTTAAAGGCGGTTGGGCAACCGGGCAACCTGACCCCAAAAGGCCACCAGCGAGCCGACCATCTGGCGCAGGCCGTCGGGATCGGCGGGCTTGATCAGGTAAGCGCTGGCGTAGGCGTGGTAGGCGCGGCGAATTTGCTCTTCGGTGTCGTTGCCGCTGAGCATCACCACCGGCAAGCGGCGCAGGGCGAGGTCGCTGTGATTTTTAATGGCTTCGAGCCACTGCAAGCCGTCCTCGCCGGGCAAGCGGTGGTCGAGCAGCACTAGGCCGATGCGGGCTTCGCTCAGCAGCAGCTCCCTGGCTTCTTTGCCGTCTCTGGCCACGTACAAGCATACGGAGCCAGCCGCCGAATCTACAGCTTGCAGCTCTTCCAAAGCTGCCCAGATCAGGCCCACATCGGCTTCGTTGTCTTCGATCAGAAGGACATGCAGCGCCTCACCCCGCTTCGCCGTTTCCATTACTTCTTCCCCCCTCGCTCGGCAGGAGCAGGCGCAGTGATTGCAGCGGGACTCAACATTTGCTCAAGATAACGGCTGTTCTATGAGGAGATTGTCAGTTCCGTCTAAATATGAAGGCCAGTCAGCTGACGCGATGACTAGGTACAGCTAGACTGCCGTTTCGGGATTCTGCTTCTTGGGTAGAACGGCTTCTTAACCAGAGCAGCGCCGATGACGACGCTTGGCCGCACCTCTCTGGCCTGCCCGCTTCGCCCGGTTTACTTAAAGATAAACGTTGTTGTACTTAGCTCCGCAGAGCGTAGCCCACGCCGCGCACGGTTCTGAGCAGGCCGTAGCCGTCGAGGTCGCGCAGTTTGGCCCGCAGATTGGCCATGTGAACGTCCACCACGTTGCTGCCGTCGGGCAAGCGGCCTTGCCAGATGTCTTGGCCGATTTCCTGGCGCGAGTAGACCCGTCCGGGCTGGCGAATCAGCAGCGCCAAGATATCGAACTCTTTGGGCGAGAGCCGCAACTCTTCACCTTTGTAGCGCACCAAACGCTTTTGCGGATCGAGCTCGAGGTCGCCCAGCGTCAGGCTTTCCGAGCCGCGCTGGCGCAGTTGAACTTTGATGCGGGCCAGCAGCTCGTCGGGGTGAAAGGGCTTGATGACGTAATCGTCTGCGCCGAGGCCCAGCAGCCTCACCCGCTCCTCGACGGTGTCGCGGGCGGTCAGCACGATCACCGGGACAGTGCTGTTTTTACGCAGCCGCTGCACCACGTCGCCGCCGTCAAAATCCGGGAGGCCGAGATCGAGCAAAATCAGTTCGGGCTGGTCTTCACGCGCTTTGATGAGGCCGGTCATAGCCGTGTCGGCGTGGTCAACGTCAAAGCCTGCGTCAGAGAGATCAAGGCGTAAGACGTTGGCGATATCGAGATCGTCCTCGATCACAAGTATGCGTTGGCGGGTCACGCCCTACATTGTACTCGAAAAGATTGGTTTTCCTTAAACCTTCTCACTTGGAGTGAGCACTTTTTTAGTCTGGTCATAGGCGCTGTCGTGGTCTCAGCACAGGGACTGGGGGGTTGGCAAGGAAACTTCCGGTTGCGCGGCGGCATTCGTGTTAATCTGTTTGCACTGCGTTTACGGACGCCTTTCACGGCTTTGACGGCAAAAATTTGCTGCACCCCATTTTGCTCGCCGAACGCTTGATTGCCTTTCTTTTGATGTCCCTCTTTTTTATGGCCCACGCTCGGCGGCCGATTGCCAAAGAGCAAAGCCTAAATTCCCGTCCTCTTCAGCACCCCGGCTGTTTTGCCGGAGACAAGGAATACCCATGAATCCACAACCCACTTCCCACGACGCCCTGGAAGTCATCCCGCTCGGCGGCATGGGCGAAATCGGCAAGAACATGTTCGCTTACCGCTACGGCGACGAAATTCTGGTCGTCGATGGCGGCCTCGCCTTTCCCGAAGCGCACCAACTCGGCATCGATTTGATTATTCCCAAAATCGATTACCTGCAAGAAAACGCCGCTCTGATCAAAGGCTGGATTTTGACGCACGGCCACGAAGATCACATCGGCTCGCTGCCTTACATCATGCCCCGGCTGCCGCGTGTGCCGATGTACAGCGCGGCACTGACTTTGGGCCTGCTGCGCGAGAAGCTCAGCGAGTTCGGGATCAAGGAAGCCGACACTGACCTGCGCGAAGTGGAAATCGACGCTCAAGTCAAAATCGGGCAGCACTTCGTGGTGGACTTTTTCCGGATTACCCACTCGATTCCTGACAACATGGGCTACGTGCTGACCACTCCGGTGGGCAAAGTGGTGCATACCGGCGATTTCAAGATTGACCGCACCCCGACGGACGGCAAACTCAGCCAGCTCGACCGCATCGAGAAGGCCGGTGACGAGGGTGTGCTGCTGCTGATCAGTGACAGCACCAACGCCGAGCGGCCCGGCTGGTCGATCAGCGAAGCCGAAGTGGCCGAGAACATGGAAGAGCTCATCAAGGCGGCGCGGGGGCGGGTCTTTATCACCACCTTCGCCTCGCAGACGCACCGCGTTCAGAACATCATCAAAAGCTCCGAGAAGCTGGGCCGCCGAGTGGTGATGGAAGGGCGCAGTATGCTCAAGTACGCCCAAGTTTCGCAGCAGCTCGGCTATATGGAGTTCAAAGACCCCCTCGTGACCAGCGACGAAGTCGGCAGCATGCAGGACTCGCAGGTGCTGTACATCTGCACCGGGTCGCAGGGCCAGCCGATGAGCGTCCTCTCGCGCCTGGCCTTTGGCAACCACGCCAAGATCGCCCTTAAGCGCGGCGACACGGTGATCTTGTCGAGCAGCCCGATTCCCGGCAATGAAGAAGCGGTCAACACCGTCATCAACCGGCTTTACGAAATTGGCGTGGACGTGCTGTATCCGCCCAACCAGAAGGTTCACGCTTCGGGGCACGGCAGCCGCGAGGAGCAGCTTCACATCCTGAATCTGGCCCGGCCCAAATACTTCCTGCCCTGGCACGGTGAGCCGCGTCACCAGATCAACCACGCCCGCCTTGCTCAAACAGCCACCCGCCCGCCGCAACGCACCTTGGTGGCCAAGAACGGCGACATCGTGCGCCTGACCCCCGACGACTTTAAGGTGGTCGGTACGGTTCCGGCGGGCGCGGTGTACGTGGACGGCCTCGGCGTGGGCGATATCGGCGACGACATCATCATGGACCGCATGAGCATGAGCCAGGAAGGGGTGCTGATTATCACGGCAGTGCTGCACCCGACGCCGCATATCGAACTCGTGTCACGCGGCTTTATTCGCAGCAACCGCGAACTCGAAAACCAGATTCGCAAAGTGGCTTTGGAAGCGGTGGAGCAGGGCACCCGCGACAAGAAGCGCCTGGAAGACATCCGCGACGACATGTACGGAGCCGTTCGGCGGTTTGTTCGCAAGGTGACGGGCCGCAATCCGGTGCTGATTCCGCTTCTGGTGGATTAGGAATAAAGAGTAACTGGCACGGTGTATAAACAGTATATACATCGTGCTAGACTTCTTTCATGACGCGCAGCAAGGTCTTTAAAAGTGGAAACAGTCAGGCGGTTCGCATTCCACAGGAGCTGGCCTTGCCTTATGGTGAGGTGGAAATCACTCGGCGGGGTGAGACGTTGGTAATTACGCCGATTGCCCAGCAAAACGGAGCGACTCTGTTTGACGCATTAGCAGCCATTGAAGGGCCAATTGAGCGTGAGCAACCGCCGATGCAAGAACGCGAAGCTATCCTGTGACGCTGTTTTTGCTGGACACTAATATCTGCATCTTCATCATGAACTCGCGGCCTTTGCGGGTACGGGAACGCATGGAAGCCGCCACCAGAGCGGGCCACCGACTTGCTGTTTCTAGCATTACGCTCCACGAATTGCAATTTGGGGTTTATAACAGCGCCAAGCCGCAGGAAAATGGCGAACGGTTGCGGGCGTTCGCGGCGGGCTTGAGTGTCTTGCCCTTTGAAGAGAATGCCGCCAAGCAAGCAGCCATTCACCGAACAGCCCTCAAAAAAATAGGCCAGCTTATCGGCCCTTATGATTTGCTGATCGCTGGGCACGCGCTAGCGCTGGAAGCTGTGTTGGTGACAAATAACGTGGGCGAGTTTGGACGGATTGAGGAGCTGAAAGTGGAGGACTGGGCTGAGTGAGGGCTTGAGCAAAATAGCCGCGAACAGTTCCCAGTCCTCGGACGAACCGGGGCGGCCCTCGCTGAAGCCATAGGCCCGCCGCAGATGGCGCTTCTGACGATGCGGCTTGGCTATGAATTCTTCGTAAAACCAGAGGGCGAGAGGGAAATCCAAGTCCAATGTATTCACGCCTGAAAACCCTTCCCTCCCCCCTGCCTACTCGCCCATGCGGGCGGCTTGGGCGCGAAGCGGCTGAGAATGGTGGCCTGATCGTAGGCCAGATACGACTTGCTCCAGGCGAAGGTCGTGTTCAGTGCCCGAATGGCGTCGCTGCTGCCCACAGGCCGCTCGAGCTGATACACCACGAATTCCTCGCCGCCCTCCATCCGCAGGAAGGTCGGCATACTCCCGGCGTGTTCGTCCAGCACACTCTGAAACTCGCTGAGTGCGTCGGGACTGGTCTGCTCCAGATCAATGTCCACGTACATGACTTTGGGCACGTCGATCAGTTGCTCGGCGGTCACGACTTCCTCGGCCACCACGCGCAGGCCGCCCTCCTCGCTCTCAATTTCTACGATGACCAGGGCGGGCGTGTCGTTCACCAGTTTGTCCTGAATCCGGTCGTAAGCGCGGCTGAATCCGACCAGTTCGATGGTGGCGCTCTCGTCGGCGAGGTTGAAACGGGCCATCATCCCGCCGGATTTGGTGGGCTTCTTGACCACGTTCTCGATCATGCCCGCCAGGACCGCCTTAACGCGGGGGCCACGCCCATTGGCGCTGGCCTTCTGCGGTTGCTTTTGGATTTGGGCCATGAACCAGTCCTCCAGCACGGCAATCCGGACGGTGGCCGCCTCACGCAGTCCCTCGTACTGCTCCAGCGGGTGGCCGGAAATATAGAGGCCCAGCGCGTCTTTTTCCAAGCTGAGCTTCTCCAACTCGCCCAGCGGCGGCACGCCCTCGCGCAGCTTGGGTTCGGGGGCCGTCTCCGCCATCCCAAACAGCGCGTCCATTCCCGAATTGAGCATATTCGCCGCGCCCTGTGCCCAAGCCAGAGCGTCTTCTAAGCTTTCCAAGAGCTGCTTGCGCTCCCCGAAGGCGTCGAAGGCCCCCGATTTGATCAGGCTTTCCAGGCCCTTGCGGTTGCAGGTTTTGTTGTCGATGCGTGAGCAGAAATCGGCGAACGATTTGTACACCCCCGCCCGTTCACGCTCGTCCAGAATCTTGACCACGGCGGCTTCACCCAGTCCTTTGAGAGCGTAGAGGCCGAAGTAGATCTGCGTGCCGTGAACTCTGAAGTCCGCGCCCGATTGGTTGATATCGGGTGGCAAGACTTCCACACCCATTTTGCGGGCGTCGCTGGCGTACTCGGCCACTTTGTCCGAATCACGCCTCTCAACAGTTAGAAGGGCCGCCATAAATTCAACCGGGTAATTTGCTTTGAGCCAGGCGGTTTGATATGTAATCACACCATAAGCGGCACTATGACTTTTGTTGAATCCGTAGTTCGCAAACGAATCCAGCAAATCAAACAGCTTATTGGCTTCTTCTTTGGGTACGCCTTTACCGCCTGCACCCTCGACGAAAATCTGACGCTGACGGGCCATTTCCGCCGTATCTTTCTTACCCATCGCCCGGCGCAGCAAATCCGCGCCGCCCAAGCTGAATCCTGCCACTTCTGAAGCGATCTGCATGATTTGCTCTTGATAAACCGGAATACCGTAAGTTTCCGACAAAATCTTCTCTAACCACTGAGCCGAATTGGGAAACCCGTCGCGCACATAGTCCACTGTCTCTAAACCGTGATGGCGGCGAACATACGTGGGAATATTTTCCATCGGGCCAGGCCGGTAAAGTGCCGAGAGTGCGATGATGTCGGCCAAGCGGCGCGGCTTGAGGCGGCGGGAAGCGTCGGCAATGCCTGCGCCTTCCAATTGAAAGACCCCTTTGGTGTCGCCCCGGCTGAGCATTTCAAAGGTCTTTTCGTCGTCAAAAGGAATGGTGTCGAAATCTATATCTTGTGTCTTATATTCTGGCTGCGATTCACGCAAAATCCGCTTGGCTTGATCTAAAAATGACAAAGTACGCAGGCCGAGGAAGTCCATCTTGATCAGACCGATGTCTTCCACTGCTTTCATGTCGTACTGACAGACCATGCCGATGCCGGAAGCGTCACGCATGACCGGCACCAAGTCGGTGAGTTTTTCCTTGCCGATGACCACACCCGCCGCGTGTACTGAAGCGTGACGGGTCAAACCTTCGAGTTGCTGGGCAAATTCGTAGGCTTCTAAAAGTTGCTTGTCCTCGGCCAGCAGTTGCTGAATATCGGGTACAGCGTCGCGGGCCTGCTCTAAAGAAAAGCTCTTGCCGAATTTAATGGGAATCAACTTACTGACTTTATCCACTTTGGCGTATTCGAGACCCATCACGCGGGCCACGTCTTTAAGACAGGCCTTAGAAGCCATCGTTCCGAAGGTAGAAATCTGAGCGACTTTGTCTTCGCCGTATTTCTTTTGAACATAGTCGATTACTTCTATGCGGCGAGCGTCGTTGAAATCGATGTCCAAATCAGGCATGGAGATGCGGTCAGGATTAAGGAAGCGCTCAAACAGCAAGTCAAATTCAAGCGGATCGAGATTGGTGATACGAATAGCATAACAGACGATAGATCCAGCTCCCGAACCACGCCCCGGGCCCACGCTGATCCCGTGATCTTTGGCCCAGTTGATGTAATCGGCCACGATCAGCAGATAATCGGGAAAGCCCATATTATTGATGACACTCAGTTCGTATTCGGCGCGGCGCAGCAAAACGAGCGCGTGTTGATGATGGGCGCGGCAGGTCGTTTCTTCTTCGCTGCCGGGGTCTAATTCAATGGCCGTATCGCTGGCTTCCCCTTTGGAGCGCTGCCAATCCAAGCAGGCATAGTCGGGGATTGGGCCAGATTCAGCGTTCTTTTCCATGACTTCGAGGGCCGGATAGGGCGTGTACTTTTCGCCTGCTGCCTTCCCACGCGCTTCCCACTCGCTGCCCATGAAAGCGGTCAGGGTCAGCAGGGTATCTAAGTCGCAAGTGGCTGCGTCGCAGCTGTCCGTGCGCGACAACACCCGCTCGCGCTCGTCTACTTCCAGCGCCGCCAGACTCCGCGTGGCGTACTCACGCAGCAGCGCTTCGGTGACGTGGTGCGGGTAGCGTTTGACACTGCCAGCGTACGTTTGGACGCGCAATTCCTCGGCCATAGTCCGGCCTTCGGGAATGGGTAGGGCCGGCATCTGATACACCCGTTTTTTGCCCACGGGCAAATCCACATTGCACAAATCGGCAACGTTGGCGGCATTGTCAAAGACTTGCTCACCCCACACCGACGGCGGCAGAGCAAGTTGCATTTCGTCCAGCGACTTGACATAAAACTCGTCGCAAGGAAACTTGAACCGGTTTTCATCGGCCATCACCGCTTTGGTTTGGATGGCGAGCAACGTTTCGTGGGCGGTGGCGTCGGTTTTCTTGACATAGTGGCCGTCATTGGTCGCCACCATGCCGATGCCGAGTTCGTCAGCCCAGGCTTTCAGAATCGGATTATTTCTCTTTTGCTCAGGCAAGCCGTGGTCTTGAATTTCGATATAATAATTCTCGCCGAACAAATCCTGATACCACAGTAGTCTTGCTTTGGCTTCGGCTTCGCGGCCTTGCATCAAGAGCTGCTGCACTTCACTGCCGAGGCAGCCTGAAAAAGCGATGATGCCCTTGTGATGTTCAGTCAGCAGTTCATGGTCAATGCGCGGCTTATAGTAATACCCTTCGGTATAGCCACGGCTGCTCAGGCGGCAGAGGTTTTGGTAGCCCTCGAAGTCGCGGGCCAGCAACGTCAAATGGAAGATGCCCTTCTCGCCGCTGATGCCGGGCTTTCTGTCGCGCCGTGTACCGTGTCCGGGCACGACGTAGGCCTCGTAACCCAAAATCGGCTTGACTTCGGCGGCCTGCGCGTAGTTGTAAAAATGCACCGCGCCGTGCATATTGCCGTGATCGGTCATGGCCATCGCTGGCGCACACCCTTCGGGCGTCACTTCTTTGGCCCATTTCAGCAAGTCCTTGAGCTTGGCCGCGCCGTCGAGGAGGCTGTATTGGGTGTGCTGGTGCAGGTGGGCAAACCGCTGCACTTTATCAGCGCTGGGAGCGCAGCAAGAGCCGTCGGGCAAGTGGAGATGGGAAACAGATTGGTCGGTGGCGGTCATGAATCCAGTCTAGGCCGGCAGCACAAGAAGCACTGTGCAGGCTGGGGATTGACGCTTTCCCTCTTCAGCCTTCTTCGAGCGGGTAGGCCCGGCCCGCCGTGACCGCCAGCCGCAGCAGATAAGCGTAAAACACCCCCACCAAAACCCACACGCCCCAGCCCGGAAAGGTGCCGATGTGAGCGGCGTCGATTAAAGAGATCGGGGTAAAAATCTGCTGCTTGCTGCGAACCGTATCGAGTTTGGCAATCCAAGCGATCAAAATACCCACGTAAATCCACAGATAATTGCGCCGCAGCCGCCAGCCCAGCGAGTCCCAGCGGTTCATCGGGCTGCGCGGCTTGGCCAGTTCGCCGAGCAAAAGCTGGTGCCAATTCGGATCCACTTTGTCGCCCAGCATCGCCGGATAAAAAAACCTTTCCATAATTCGGGTACGGTGGTGGCTGATTTCGAAGGTGCGGAAGCGCCGCGCTTCCAGGTGCAAAAAAAAGTAATTCATCAGCATGGCGAACAAAAACACCACGTGGCTGTTGTTATCGTCGCCCAGCGCGAAGCTCGCCAGGCCCGCCGTTGTCACCACCGACCAGTTGGTGGTCATGTCGAGGCGCTGGCGGTAAGCCGTCATTTTGCCGACCTCAGCGCGGTAGAGGTGAATCAGCGCGTTGGCTTCATTGGTGCTGTAACTCGCCGCCGTCAGCGGCTGTGGCGAGGTGGAAGGGGGCGCGACGCGGGGCACATCCCCAGCGTAACCCAGAGCGCGGCAAGCAAAGTGAAGTCGGTCTACACTCACGTGCTATGAACGGCTCCGCACAACTTAAAAAGCTCCGGGCAGCGCTGCTGGCTTGGTTTGATCGCTCGGCCCGTGATTTGCCGTGGCGAATGGTTGACGCGGCGGGGAAGCGCGATCCTTACCGCGTCTGGGTCAGTGAGATTTTGCTGCAGCAGACCCAAGTGGTGCGGGGCCGAATCTATTTTGAGAACTTCGTCGAGCAGTTTCCCAGCGTGGAAGCGCTGGCCGCTGCGCCGCTGGAAGCTGTACTCAAAGCTTGGGAGGGCTGCGGCTACTACGCCCGTGCCCGCAACCTCCACAAAGCGGCGGCGCGGATGGCGGCTGAGGGAATCCCCACGACCTACGTCGGCTGGCTGGCCTTGCCGGGGGTGGGGCCGTACACGGCAGCGGCCATCAGCAGCTTGGCTTACGGCGAAGCGCGGGCGGTCAACGACGGCAACGTTCGGCGGGTGCTGTCGCGCCTGCACGCAGAAGCCCAGCCCACTGCCGCTTGGGTGCAGCAGCAAGCCGATACGCTGCTCGACTCCCAGCGGCCCGGCGACTGGAACGAAGCGCTGATGGATTTGGGCGCGACGGTCTGCCTTCCCAAGACGCCCAACTGCCCGGCTTGCCCGTTGACCGCCCAGTGCGCCGCCTTCCAGAGCGGTGCGCCGAACCTCTATCCGCTGCCCAAGCCCGCCGCCAAAGTCAAAGCGGTGGAAGCGGTGGCGTTGCTGATCGGTGACGCCGAATGCGCTTATCTGGAACAACGCGGCGGCACGCTGCTGGGCGGTCTGTACGGCTTGCCGTTAGAAGAAGGCAGCATCCAAACCGCTTTGCCGCGCTTGCTGGAGCGCCTCTCGGCCCACTCGCCGCAGCTTCTCGGCACGGTCAGCCACAGCATGACCCACCGCCAGATCACGCTGCACGTCTACGCTGCGCAGGCCAGCCAAGAGCGCCAGCAAGTCGCCCAGCGCCCCCTTTCGCGCTTAGATCACAAGGCTTTGGGACTGCTACCCCCGCAAGGCGCGGTGCAAGTACGGCTGCTTTAATCTATGCACACGCTGGAAATTCTGGGCGTAGAATAACCCTGTGAGTACCCGCAGTAAAAGCAGCAACAGCCTCATTCGCAGCGGAGCCAAAACCGCCCTGAAACTGCGCGACGCTGCCGCCACGCCGCTGTATTGGTGGTACGCCCAGCACCTCGAGCGTCAAGTCAAGGCACACGCCCGTTTGCCGCAGCATCTCGGCCTGATTTTGGACGGCAATCGCCGTTTTGCCAAAGTTGCCGGAATGCAGCGCGAACTCGGCTACGAATTTGGCATTGACAAGGCCCACGAGGTGTTGCAGTGGTGCTTGGAGCTCGGTATCCCGGTGGCGACCATCTGGGTGCTGAGCACCGACAACGTCAAGCGTGACCCCGCCGAAGTGGCCCACTTGATGAAGCTGTTTGAGCGCGAAGCCCGCAATTTATCGATTGACAAGCGCATTCACGGCAACAGGGTGCGGGTGCGGGCGATTGGGCAGCACCACGACTTTCCCGCCGAGGTGACGGCGGCGCTCGGCGAGTTGGAGGAAAAAACCTGCCACTACGACGGCATGCTGCTCAATATCGCGGTGGGATACGGCGGGCGCGAAGAGATCGTGGACGCCGTCAAAGCGCACTTGGACACCCAGAGCGCGGCGGGCCGCAGCGTAGCCGAAGTCGCCGCCGAGCTGCATCCTGACCACCTCAGCGCCCAGATGTACACCACAGGCGTGCCCGACCCCGATTTTATTATCCGCACTTCCGGCGAGATTCGGCTGTCGGGTTTTATGCTGTGGCAAAGCGTCTACAGCGAGTTTTATTTTTGCGATGTTTACTGGCCGGGCTTCCGCCGTGTGGACTTTTTGCGTGCTTTGCGCGACTTCCAGGATCGCAAACGGCGATTTGGGAAGTAAACACCGCAAGACCGCAAACGGTGGTTTGGGAAGTAGATTTGGGCAGTGTCAATCAAGAGACTTTCGCGGCGTTATGTGACCACTAAACTTAGCCATGAGTCTGAAAGATGAAACGCTGTACGCCACCTTGACGGATGAGGGCCAACTCACCTTGCCCAAAGTGTTGCGTGACGAACTTCATCTGAGTGCGGGTGACAAAGTGGCGCTGCGTTTGCGGGGCGGTGAAGTGGTGTTGCAGCCTGCGGCGCGGACGCCACGTGATCTGAGCGCTTTTATTGGCATTCTGAAGATTGAGGGCAGTGCTGAGGAACTCATTAGCGAAATGCGGCACACACCGGAGGAGCGACGCGATTTGCAAGCGGCAACAGGACAAAATAGGATTATCAAACGTAGCGGTCAATAATCAATGTCAGGGCGTTGCTGCGGGTCAAAGCCGTAACTGAGCAGCTCATCACGTGTGACCTGCCTCTCTATTACACCATAAAGAACAGTAAACATAGCTTCCATAGAGTCTAAATGGCATTTTGTTAGGGCTGAGGCATGCTCCATCAGAATTTTCTCAATGTCCTGAATCTTTTGTCCTTGATCGCCCAATTCTTCAATTGTCTTGTGCAGAAGACCCGCTTCCAGATAACCTGAATACGGTGTAGTTAGGGCCAAATAAGACCTGACTGTTGACCTAAAATGCCTGTAGAGTATTTGTTTACGCGAGTCGACCTTATCAGTTACAACAGTGATCTGATTTGGAATTGTGATTATCTCAACTACGCTAGTACCCAAAGTTTTGCATAGAGCATCATAAAAACGAGCATGATATTCTCTCATTTCTGGATATTCTTGTTCGTCCTGTGAGGCTGCATAAGACTTGAGCAGACTCCTCAAATCGTAGACGCCTGGTTGCATTGCTGAATGATACGCTTTTGCACATCATATCATTTCACATTCACAGCCACCCCTTTTCCCGCGCCGCTTTCGCTGCTTCCACCCTTCCCCCCGCGCCGAGTTTGCCAATCGCTTCCGACAGATAATTCCTGACCGTGCCTTCCGAGAGCTTGAGCATCTGGGCCATCGCGGCGGTGCTGGCTCCACTTTCGGCGGCGGCCAAGACTTGGCGCTCGCGCTCGGTCAGCGGCGACTCGGCTTCCCAGGCTCCCTCGGCCAGCGTGGGATCAATCGCCCGTCCGCCCGCGTGAACCCGGCGAATGGCGTCGGCAAGTTCGGCGGCGGGCGCGTCTTTGAGCAGGTAGCCGCGTGCCCCCACATCCAGGGCGCGGCGCAGGTAACCGCTGCGGGCAAAGGTGGTCACGATGATGACGCGGGCACTGGGCAGGGACTCACGCACCTTAGCGGCCAAATCCAGCCCGCTCATCCGGGGCATTTCGATGTCGGTCACGAGGACGTCCGGCTTGAGTGAAAGGGCCAGTTCTAGCGCTTGCTCACCGTTCGCCGCGCCGCCCACCACGTCTATGTCATCTTCCAGCGACAACAGGGCCGAGAGTGCGCCCAGCACCAGCGCCTGATCTTCAGCCAGCAGAATACGAATCATGCCCTGACTTTACCCAAATTGGGCAGCGCACTCGGGGTCTGGATGGGAAACTTGGCGCTCAGCCGCGTGCCGCTCTCCCCTTCTCTCTTTAGTTCGCCGCCCAGCGCCCGCACCCGCTCGCGCATTCCAGTCAAACCGCTGCCCTCAGGGGTCTCGCCGCCTACTCCGTCGTCGGTGACTTCCAACCAGTACGCGCTTTCCTGCTCTTCAATCCGGATGGTGCAGGTTTTGGCGCGGGCGTGCCTGACCACGTTGGTCACGGCTTCGCGCAGCACCATGCTCAGGCCCGCTTCGGTGGCGGGCGGCAGTTCCAGCGGGGGCCGCTCCAGAATCAGCCGCACGCCCGCCGCGTCGAGAGCCACTTTGCTGCGGGCCAGTTCGGCGCTCAGGCCGCTGCCTTTGTAGCCCTGCACGGCGGCGCGGACTTCGCTCAGCGCTTCGCGGGAGATGCGCTCCACCTCGCGGATTTCCTGAGCGGCCCGCGCCGGATTTTTCTCGGCCAACTTGCTGGCCAGTTCGCTCTTGAGCACGATCACGCTGAGGGTGTGGCCCAGCAGATCGTGGAGGTCGCGGGCAATCCGTTCGCGCTCGGCGTCGGCGGCCAGCTTCTCTTTTTCCAGCTGCACTTCTTCCAAGCGCTGCTGAGAAATGCCCTGACGAAATCCGGCGTGGTTGCCGTACATGGCGAAACTGGAGAGCAGCAGCACCTGCACGATGTCAAATATGCCCAGCGGAGCCGCCCCTAACCAGCCCGGCACGAACATGGCAAACACCACGCCGATCAGCCCCCATAGCGCCACCCGGAAGCTGCGCTGAAATCCGGCGACGGCGGCTCCGTAAACCAGAAAAGTGAAGCCGTTGCCGCTGAGCACGCCGGGCAGCAGCGTGAGTCCGGCGAACATCACCAAGCACCACAAGTAGGCCGCCAGCACCCAGAATTGGTGCGTCTCGGAGTGCCGAACATGCCGGACGCGGGCCTCGCGCTGGTTGTAGAGCTGCGTCCACAACCAGACGAACACGCCCACGCCCAGCACCGTGAGCAGCTTGAAGGTTCCCGGCGTACTGCTGCTGAGCACTCCCGAGATGGGAAAATACAGATACACCAGCCAGACCAGCGGAAAGAGACGCCAGAAGCGTCCCCATTTTTCCTGTTTTCGTTCGGACGGCATACGCTGAGTTTAGCGCCGCACTTCGTTGCGCCCGGCAGCCCACAGCGCGATCAGCAAGAACACTGCGCCGTAGCCGATCAGCCAAGCCCAGTGAATCCACTCGGCACCGGCGGGCTTGGCTCCAAGCGCTGCCCAGCCGAGTTGGCCGTAATGGTAAGCGGGCAAATACGGGGCAATGGTCTTGATGAAGTCGGGGGCCACTTCCAGCGGAATGAAGATGCCGGAGGCAAACAGCATCGGCAGCGAGATCAGGTTGGCGACGCCGCCCGCCGCGTCCGGCCCGACCAGAAAGCCCAGCGCTAGGCCCAGCAGCGCGAACGGGATCATGCCCAGCAGCAGCCTTAAGAGCACGCCCACCACCACGCCCGGACTCAGCCAGATGTGGCCGACAATTCCGGCAAACAGCAGCAGCGCTGTCACACTGAGGAGACCCATCACCAGCGCGGCGCTGATCTTGGCTCCAAACAGCATGGCGGGCGTCACCGGAGCGACCCGCAGCTGCCGCCACCACCCCGAGGCCCGCTCGGCGGCCACGGCCACACCGAAGCCGAACAGGGCGGTGCTGATCAGCGCGTAGGCGGCGTACGACACCAACATGTACGCCCCTGCGTTGACGCCGCTGAGCTTGCCGCTGGCATTGGACAGTCCCCACAAAGCAAAGAAGAGAATCGGGAGCAGCAAGGCCGGAACGAGGTAAGCGCGGTTTCGCAGAAGTCTGGTGACTTCGCTGCGGGCCAGAGCCAAGAAGGGGCGCAAGCTGGAAGAAGAGCGGCGGGCGGTGCTGGCCGTGGATGTGGTCATGCTGGGTTCTCCTGTGTGGGTCTGGGAATGAGCGGCGATTTAAGCTTTGGTCTGGCGCAGTACTCCGAAGGCGTAAGCCATCTGGTAGGCGACGAACACGGCAAACAGGGCGTAGGTCAGCGGGCTGCCGGAGGTAAAACTGCTGGCGTTGAACTGGCCGGGGTCGAACGAGTTGCCCGCCGAGTTGTAAAACTGGCCGCTCAATGCAATCGGCACCACCCGCCACAGCAGCCGCACCACAAATAAGCCGAACACGGCAGCGCCGATCCAGACATTCGGGACGTAACGCACCGCCTCGCCTGCCGCGTCACGTTCAAAGCGGGTGTGGTGCAGCGACCAGGAGGCCAGCCCCGCGCCGATCAGCAAGCCCGCTGCACCCGCGCCGTAGCTCGCCAGGGTGTGCGGCGCAATCAAAGTGGCCAGCAGCAACGCGCCCAAAATGAGCGAGCGAATCAGCAGACGGCGGCGACCACGGGCGTCTAAAAGCTGCGGGCCTACCGTGAACCGGAAGCGCCGAATCAGCATCCAGACGACCAGCAAGCCTCCGCCCAGCAGCGGCCAAACACTCGGATGAACGGCAGCGGTCATGCGCTCACCGCCCCTGGGCTTGTCAAACTGTCGCTGGTCAGGCTCAGGAAAGCGTCTTCAAGACTGGCCTGCGAGACTTCAAGGTGCTTCAAGTCGGGGTCGGCGTCCAGCGCGGCACGCACCAGAAGTTCCGGCGTGCGGCTGCTGAAACTGGCCCGGCCTTCGGCGGCAAAGGTAAAGGTGTCGGCTCCCGGCAGGGCGCGGAGTTGCTCGTCCGCGAGCTGGCTGCTGAAGCGCACTTTGCTGACGCCCACCCGCTCGCGGATGCTGCTGGGTGTGCCGTCGGCCACCAGCTTGCCTTTGTTGAGCAAAATTACGCGGTCGGCGGCGCGGTCGACTTCTTCGAGGAGGTGGGTGGTCAGCAGCACCGTGCAGCCGCCGCTTCGCAACTCGGCAATGCCCTGCCAGAAGGCGTTGCGACTCTGAACGTCCATTCCCACCGTCGGTTCGTCCAGCAGCAACAGCTTGGGTTGGCCCACCACCGCCAAAGCAAAACTCAAGCGCCGCTTTTGGCCGCCTGACAAGCCACTCACCCGCTGCTTGGCCTGCTCGGTTAGGCCGGAAAGGGTCAGCGCTTTGTCTACGGTCATCGGGCTCGGATACAGCGCGGCGTAGAGGGCCACCAACTCGCGCACGCTCAGTCCGGCGGGCACGTTGATGTCTTGCAGCATCGCGCCGACGCCTGCACGGGTCGTGGTGCTGCGCGGGTCGCTGCCCATCACGCGCACCGTGCCCTGCGTGGGGCTGCTGAGGCCCAGCATCAAGTCGATGGCGGTGGTCTTGCCCGCACCGTTGGGGCCGAGCAGGGCGCTGAGCTGGCCCGCTCTCAGTTCCAGATTGAGATCGGACAGGGCCGTGAGCGTGCCGAAGCGCTGGGTCAGGTGCTCGAAGCAGACGATGTCGTTCATGCAGTTAGCTTGAGCTTCGGCGGTTCTGCGGCATAGTGCGGGGTGTCAGGCAAGTGGGGTGACAAGTGTCATTCGTAGCGTTTTGCGTTTGCCTTTTTGCCTTTGGCCCACCATAAATTTAAGCAATGTTGGCCAAGTGGGTTGCGGCCTGCCCAAACTCGCTAAACTGGCTGGCATGTCCGATTCGTCCGCCGTTGTTCAACTGGCTCTGCGTGCCGCGCTGAGCGGCTGGGCCGTCAGTGAAGTGCGGGGCAACCAAGCCCGCGTGCTGCCCGCGCCTGACCTCGATACCCTAAGTGCTCACCTGGCGGCGGTCGATCCAGCTTGGAGCCTGACGTGGGCCTGCGAAAGTGCCGCGCCCTTTGTGGTTCGCGCCCGTCTCACGCTCTGCGGCGCGGTGCGTGAGGGGCTGAGCAGCGCCCAGCGCTTGGAAGACGCCAAAAAGCTGGCGTTGGCCGACGCTTTTCGTTATTTCGGCGTCTACTCGGCGCTGGAGGCTCCTTGGGTCGACTACGATCCTGAAGAGGGAGCCAATACCAGTGAACTCGGCGCTGGTGATTTTGGCGCTGAGACTGAAACTGTCCGGCCCGTCACGCCGCTTCCCAGCACTCCCAAAGATCCGCAAATGGAGAGTGCCCGCGCCCATATCGACACCTTGATGGAGCAGCTTCGTCAGGGTGGCAAAGGCGGTGAGGCGATCAAACTGCTGATGCGCGGCTACGGCGAAACGGTCGAGGAAAGCCGCGCCATCTACAAAGAGCTTCAGGCGCTTCAGCGGCGGTAGAGGCCAAGATGATGCTCAGGAAGTTTATTGCCATCGGTGATGTTCACGGCGATTACGATCTCTTGTGGGCGGCTTTGCGGGCGGCGAGCTGCGTAGACGCCGCAGGCTTGCCCACTCCCCCTGTCCAGCAGGGCCTGTACCAGGTGGTGCTAATCGGCGATTTGGTGCATCCCAAAACGCTCGCCGACTACAGCCGCCTGACGGGTCTGGCTGAGTTCAATCCCCGCGATGAAGACCACCTGTTCGCGGCGGCGCGGGTACAGGTGCGCGAACTTGAACGGGTGCGGATGTTTCAAGAAGCTGCGCCGAGGTCGGTGCACTGCGTGCTGGGCAACCACGATGACGGCGTGCTGCACCACCGCTACCTCTTGCAGACGGCTGGTGGCCTGACCCACAACGAATTCGACCCCGAGCGCGGCGGCGTGAGGTTGCCCGACCACCTACGGCACTGGTTCAGCGGCTTCGTGCGCGAGTTGCGGGTGGGCCGGGTGCAGTTTGCCCACGTCGGGCCGCTGCCGGCTTTTGCTTACTACGACGATCTGTTTTACACCGACAAAGCGCCCAAGCATTGGTGGCACGACACGCCTGAATACGTCATGATGGCCGATTTGGCTTACGGTGTGTATGGGCACACCCAAATGCCAGATGGTATTTATTTGGACGAGGCGGCCCGCTTTGCCATGATCGACGCCCTTGGTAACCGCGAATACTTGGAACTGATGATCGATTCCTCGCAGCATGATCCGGTCATCAGCGTCAGGGCCGTGCCGTTCTAACAGCCGGAGGGTTTGGGGCAACCCCTTCCCACCAAAATGTAGTGTCACGTGTGGCACCCCTCTGCCCTGGCCCACCCGCTAAACTGGCCGGATGACGGCCCGGCCTCCCCTATCAGCACCTTCAGCCAGCAGCTCCCCACCGCTTCACCTCTCCAAGCCGCGCTGGAACGTCATCGTGATCGGTGGCGGCCACGCCGGAATCGAAGCGGCGTGGGCGGCGGCCAAATTCGGCCCGGTGGCCTTGTTGGTCAGCAACCCGGCCACCATCGGCAGAATGCCGTGCAATCCGGCAGTAGGCGGCCCCGGCAAAAGCCAGATGGTCTTTGAAATCGAAGCGCTCGGCGGTTTGATGCCGCGCCTCGCCGACGCCACCGCTATCCACACCCGCGTGCTGAACGCCAGCAAGGGGCCAGCGGTGCAGTCGCTGCGGGTTCAAAATGAGCGCGACGCTTACGCTGAGTACGCCCAAGAATACTTGCTCAATACGCCGAATCTGGAAGTGGTGCGCGGCGAGGCGGCTGACCTCGAAGCGGACGCTGAGGGCTGGCAAGTCGTTACCACCGATGGTCGGCGTTTGGCGGCCCGCAGTGTGGTGATCGCGGCAGGCACTTTTTTGCGCGGCCTGACCTGGTACGGACGGCAATCCCGCGCTGAGGGGCGGCAAGGTGAGCCCCCTTCGCGTTTCTTGTCGGCCCCACTGGCCCGCGCCGGACACGTTCTCAAGCGCTACAAAACCGGAACGCCGCCGCGTGTGCGGGCCGACGCCGTGAATTTCAGCGAGCTGCTGGAAGTTCCCGCTGATCCCAACCCTCGCGGCTTCACGGGTATGTCTGGCCCCAACGCCACGCTCTCCCCCACTTGGCAAACCCACACCACCCCCGAAACCCACCGCTTGATTCAGGAAAACCTGCACGAATCACCTATGTACTCGGGCGACATCGAAGGCTTAGGGCCGCGCTACTGCCCCAGCATCGAAGACAAAGTGGTGCGGTTTGCCCACCATGACCGCCACTTGCTGTTTGTCGAACCCGAAGGTCTGGAGACCAGCGAAGTGTATTTGCAAGGCTTTTCGAGCAGCTTGCCGCCGCGCCTGCAAGACGTGTTGGTGCGCTCTTTGCCGGGATTCGGGCGGGCCGTGATTCACCGCTACGCCTACGCCGTCGAATACGACGTGGTGGACTCAACCGAGCTGACCCTGCACCTCGAGTCACGCTTGCTGCCCGGCGTTTTTACGGCGGGCCAGCTCAACGGCACCAGCGGTTACGAGGAAGCGGCGGCTCAGGGCTTGGTGGCTGGTACGGCGGCTGCTCGGCGCTCGCTTGGGTTGGCGCAGGACCCACAACAAGCGCCGATTGTTTCCCGTGAAACAAGTTACATCGGCGTGATGCTCGACGACCTGGTGTTCAAAGGCAGTGATGAACCCTACCGGATGATGACCAGCCGTGTGGAACACCGTTTACTCCTGCGCCAAGACAACGCCGACGAGCGGATCAGTGAACAAGCCCACCGCTTGGGACTGATTGATGAGCAGCGTCTCCGAGCAGTCGAGCAGAAATACCAGAAGATCACCACTGGTGCTGAATCCCTCAGTAAGCAGCGGATTCAGGGGCAGACCGGAGACGCTTGGTTGCGCCGTCCCGAGATGAGCTTGGCTGATCTGGAAGCGGTCGGCTTCGAGTTGCCTGCGCTGAGCAGCGCCGAACGTGAAGCGCTGGAAATTCGGGTCAAATACGCGGGTTATATTCAGCGCACCGAGCGGCGACTCCTGGCGGAAGACAGAGCCCGTGAGCTGAGCCTCGTCGGCGTAGATTTTTCAGTGGTTTGTGCGCTCTCCAATGAGGCCCGCGAAAAGCTGCGCCGCAGCCAGCCTCAAACGCTGGCTCAGGCGTCGAGATTGCCGGGCGTGCGGCATGGAGATGTTTCCAGTTTGCTGATTCATCTCAAGCAGCGCGAGCGCGTTTCACGTGAAACAATCTAAATAGATTCGCCGCTGCTCTGGCTTTTTCTGGCTGTGTTTCACGTGAAACGTTGAGGATTAGTCGTGCGGTAATTTGACAGCGGCCTTGTTTCACGTGAAACTGAGAGCTGGGCAGTGGCCGGTGTTCGGCTACGAGTCAGAAGAGGTCAATAAATGAAGAATTTAATGCGAATCTTGATTGCTCCCCGTGCGCGGCTTTCGTGACGCCGGAAGGCGAATTGTTGCTGATGGACGCTGGCGCTGAATTACAGCTTGATTTGAAGCCTTATTTACCGGCATTTGCTCAACTCCAGAGCGCGTTGATTGAGGGCAATCGACAACTCAATTTGACGGCACTAACCACCGAGCGAGATATCATTTTGAAACATTTCGTCGACTCGCTGAGCTGCGATATCGGCGGCTGGCTGAGTGGAGCGGGTCATGTCCTTGATTTGGGAACGGGAGCCGGCTTTCCAACGTTACCGCTGGCGATTGTCAATCCTGGCATCCAGTTTTTGGCCGTGGATGCCACCCGCAAAAAAATAGAGTATGTCAGCCGCACCGCTGCGTCCCTCGGGCTAAGCAACGTGGAAGTTTTGGCCAGCCGCGCCGAGCTGCTGGGCCGCGATTTGGCGCACCGCGAGCAGTATCAGCGGGTGGTAGCGCGGGCGGTGGCGGCCTTGCCAGTTTTGGCCGAGTTGGCGCTTCCGCTGTTGCAAATCGGCGGCCTACTCATCGCCCAAAAAGGCCAGCTCAGTGCTGAGGAACTCGCAGCGGGCCAGCAAGCCGCCGCTGAGCTGGGCGCAGAGTTGTTTCATGTGAAACACTTTGAATTGCCTATCTCACGAGATCAGCGCAGTGTGGTGGTCATGCGTAAACTCAGCGCCACGCCCAGCCGCTATCCGAGGCGTGAAGGTATTCCCAGCAAACAACCGTTATTCTGGGGCAACGAGCAGATCAAGCGCAGCGAGGACAAAGAAGCATGACGGTAAACAAGGAATGAAAACAATCGGTATTGTGAATCAAAAGGGCGGGGTGGGCAAAACCACCACGGCCATCAATTTGGCAGCGTATTTGGCGGCAGGTGGGCGCAAAGTGCTGCTGCTGGATATGGATCCTCAGGGCAATGCCAGCAGCGGCCTGGGCCTGCGCGGCGTGAAAGAAGGACTGTACCAAGCTCTCAGCGAGCCGTCTAGAGTGGTTGAGTGGATCGCCGAGACCAGCCAAGAGCGGCTCAGCGTGTTGCCCGCCACGCCAGATTTGGCTGGAGCGGGTGTGGAGCTGGTAGACGAGCCGTATGCTCTGCGCGACTTGCTCGGCCAAATCGAGGGTTTTGAGGTGGTAATCATTGACGCTCCGCCGAGTTTGGGGCCGCTGACCATCAACGTGCTTGCGGCGGCGGACGCGCTGCTGATTCCGCTGCAAGCTGAGTATTACGCGCTGGAGGGCTTGGCGGGCCTCACCGAAACGGTGGAGCGGGTCAAAGAAGCACTCAATCCCAAGCTCAAAATTTTGGGTGTGGCGATCACCATGTTTGACGGGCGCACCAATTTGGCGCAGGAAGTCGAGCAGAGTGTCAGAGCGCATTTCGGGGAATTGGTGTTCTGGAGCGTGGTGCCGCGCAATGTCCGGCTCTCGGAAGCGCCAAGTTTTTCCAAGGCGATCAATCAGTTCGCACCCCTGTCGAGCGGCGCGGCCGCTTACAAGCGCCTCGCCGAGGAGGTGATGCAGCGTGCCGAAAAAATCTAGCTTGGGACGCGGCCTAGACGCGCTGCTCAGCCGTCCAGCCAACACGTTGTCCGCTTCTCAAAACCTCAAGATCGATCAGATCGTGCAGGCCGCTTATCAACCGCGCCAAGTCTTTGTGCCGGAGTCGCTGGCAGAACTGGCGCAGAGCATCCGTGACAAAGGGGTATTGCAGCCGCTCTTAGTGCGCCCACGCGGCGAGCACTTTGAAATTGTGGCGGGCGAGCGGCGTTGGCGGGCCGCGCAACTGGCCGGCCTGACTGAAGTGCCGGTGATGATCCGTGACCTCGCCGACCGCGACGCGCTTGAAATTGCCATCGTCGAGAACTTGCAGCGTGAAGATTTGGGGCCGCTGGAAGAAGCGCGGGCGTATCAAACTTTGCTGGATCAGGGGCTGAACCAAGAAGGGGTGGCCAAAGCGGTCGGCAAGGGGCGAAGCACCGTGGCCAACGCGCTCAGGTTGCTGAGTTTGCCTCCCGAAGCGCTGGTGGCGCTGGAAAACGGTGAAATCAGTGCTGGACACGCCCGCGCCGTTCTGGCGATGCCGGAAGCAGATCGGCTGTGGGCCTTAAGCGAAATTTTGAGCCGCCACCTGAATGTACGCGGCGCGGAGGCCCTCAAGCGTGAGGAACGCGGCAGGGGAGGGGAGAGTCGCCCAATCAAAGTCAACCTGCCCCGCCCTTGGCGGCAAGTCGAGTTGAGCCTCAGCCGCCGCACCGGCACCAAAGTCAAAATCACTGGCGACGATAAAGGCCGCTTGGAACTGAATTACGGCTCACGCGACGAGCTGGAGCGCCTGCTTGAGCTTCTCGGCTACGCCGCTGAAGAGTAAAGGTCAATAGCCAAGCGGGCCACCCAGTCAAAGGTGGCCCGCTTGATTTTGGAGGCTCTCTTTAGCGGCCCACGGCAAAAATGTTCGGCCAAGGCCGGTAACTGCTTTTCAGGGTGTCCTGTTTGAAAGTCTGGCCGTTCCTGATAAACAAGCGGTCAACTTCGATGACTGCGCCTTCTGCCGCCCAATCCACCTGCTTACGCTCGCCTTTTTTGAGGCTGGCATCAAAGACAGTTTTATCGGCGGGAGAAGGGGTGGTGCTCAAAATACGCGGCTCCTGCACCCTTACGTCAAAGTCACGCGCTTTGCCGAACACCCGTACCACCAGCAACTTCTGGGTGTCGTCCCAATCGGACTGAAACCAAAGTGACCCGCCCGTGTCGTTGGCAAAGCGTAAATCTTGGGTCGGCTGATAAATGGTGGCGTCTAGGCCCTGCGGGTCGTAGTAGTACACCTGATAGCTGTGGTTGCGCCGCTCTACAATAGGTAGGCCCGCGCCGTACAGCGCCCGAAACACGGTGGTGCTGACTTGGCAGATGCCGCCGCCGATGCCCGAGGCGGTGCGCTCACCCGCGATCACCAAGCCCGGCACGAATCCGGCTTTGGCGCTGATAGGGCCGAGCATCTGGTTGAACGAAAACACCTTGCCCTCAAACAGCTTGTCCTGAAAGGCCTGTGTGCCGACATGGATATTGGTGACGCGGGCCGGGCTGGAACCGTCATAGCCAGTTTGCCCACCAGCCAGAAACGCGGTGATTCCACGTGAAACAAAGTAATCTAAAGCTCGTTTTGGAGCGGCGCTGCTGCTGGGCGTCAGTTTGACAAAAGTGGTCTGGCCGTCTTTGAGGGCGGCGGCTACAGCGCTGCGGGCAGCGGCTTGGTTGAGGTCAAAGCCGTTGTGCTGGACGATAATCCATTGGCCGTCCGGCTGTTCTTCAAAGCGGGCACCGGTAGGCGGGGCCGTCAGCTTCTTAAAAAAGGCCGTCAGGTCGGCGTCCAAGCTGACCGTCACTTTGCCTTGGGCGCGGAGTTGCACCAGCCGTTCCGGCGCAATCACCAAAGTTTCACGGTAGGGAATAGCGGTCTTTCTACCGGCAATGACGGCGGGCAAGCTCGCTTCAAAGCGCAAAGTCAGGCTGTCGGTGGTGTTGGGCTGAGGTTGAGCGGGCTTTGGAGAAGTCGGAGCAGGGACGGACGCAGGCGGCGCTGGAGCGGGGGAGGGAACCACTGGCGGCTGCTCCGGTGCGGTGGGCGCAGGGGCCGCAGTAGGCGAGGGAAGAGGAATGGGCGCGATCTCTTGGGCGCTGGCGACCAGCGGCGAAATCAGCAGCGCCGCCGTGAGCAGCAAGCGGGAGGAAGCAGGCAAAAACGACATGCCGCCCAGTATTCCATGCCGAGAAAGTTGAAACGTGACACTCAGCTTTTGCCCCCATCGCCTCAAGAGCCCGGCCAAGAAAGCCGAACACCAATAAAAAAGCCGGAGCACTTGCCCCGACTTCGGTTATTCGTTGACTATGGATTAAAGCAAACTCAATCGTCTGCGGCTTGGCTCGTTTTCTTGGGAACGGCAGGATTGTTAATAAACTCAGTAGGATCGATGGTGTCAAAGCCGATCAGCTTTTCATAATCCTGAATCTTGATGTGAAGGCGCTTGACATCTCCTTCGACCATACCGTAGTCGAAGGTATCCCAAATAACAGTGGTTTTGAAGCTGCCGCCTTCAAAATCCGGCACTTCACGGGTCTTCTTCAGGCCTTCTTCCAGCGCTCTGCGGCTCTCGATACCTAGATTGCGGAAAGCCACTTGCATCACGTCGCGGGAAAAGTCACGGGGGCCGTAAATGCCGGCGCGGTACACTGTTTCATAAAACTTTTCCCAGTCCGGCACCAATTTGGCCGCAGGCATCGAAAACTGAGACACGATGGTGCGAATGGCTTCCAAAGTGCGCTGCGGGTAGTAATACAAATACATCCGCACGCCTTCCAAAAAGAAGTTGTAGTGTGCCGCTTCATCTACCGCGATGGTTTGCGCGACTTTGGCCAACACCGGATCAGAGAAGCCTTGCAAATGCGGCTTATCGCTTTTGCCTTGGGCAATCTTCATCATGTTGAGGTAATTGAGCTGGGTGGCCCGCTCCTGAAACACGGTGTAGACCATATTGTGCAGCGCGTCGGGGAACGGCAACTCCCACGTTTGGGCCTTGAGGCGCTCCTTATACTCGAACAACCACTCCGGAGTGCGCTGACGTGAAAACAATACCGAGTTTTCCCAGGCGTCAGCGTGCTTTTCTTCTTCGCTGCCCCAGCGCATTTGAAAGTGGCTGCGGCCATGCGAGCGCCGTACCAAGTTGATCAAGCTGCTGGTGAAATCGGGAGCGTACTGCTCGACCGCGAAGAAGCCGGTGAGCACTGTCATGATTTCGGGCGGCAAATTGGGCGAGAGGGCCCGCCAATCAAAGGACTTGTCCGGATTCCAATTGCGGGTTTCTTGACTGCGGGCGGTGTACCAGCGGTACAGTCCCAAGAAGCCGCGCTCTATCAAACGGTCTTTTTCACGGTTGCTCAGCAGTCCGGCAGGGGTCGGCGGCACATCGGCCAGCATATTGGGGGGCATAACATCAGCCATAACAAGAGCCTCCTTGACTCGTCTCGCCGCATTAACGATCAGGCAGAACGGAACTCTCTGAGGCGGACGTGGCTATAAGGTACCACCCTGCCCTGAGTCACAAATCCGCCTAACAGACAATTCGTCAGTAAGGAAAGGCGAAGTTTGAACCGAGTTCAATCTCTGTGGTGCTCGGCGCTGGGCAGCGAAAAGAGTTCACCGCCTTCGGTTAAACTCTCAGCATGACTTTGCCTGACTCCGCTTCCCACTCCGAGCTTCAAGTTGCGCCGCAAGTGGGCGACCTCGCGCCCGATTTCACCTTGCCCTCGACCAGCGGCGATTCGGTGACGCTCAGCAGTTACCGCTCACACAAAAACGTGGTGCTGGTGTTTTACCCCTTGGATTTTTCGCCGGTGTGCAGCATGCAGCTTCCTGAATACTCTGGCCGTCAAGACGACTTTGCCGAAGCGGACACGGTGGTGCTGGGCCTTAACCGCGATAGCTTACACACCCACAAAGCCTGGGCCGCCGAGTACGGCATTGAGGTGCCGCTGCTGGCCGACATGAAGCTGGAGGTGGCCCGCAGCTACGGCGTGGCCATCGAAGACCGCGCCATTTCGGGCCGCGCCGTGTTCCTGATTGACAAAGAAGGCAAAATCCGCTTCCGGTTCGTGGAGGAAAAGGCCGGTGACTACACGCTGCGGCCTGAGCAGGTGCTGGAAAAGATTAAAGCGCTTTAGGCGTTCATTCTTTTTGCTTCTCCTGCATGGCGACCCAGTCTTCCCAGGCCAGCGCCGGAATCAGCGCGAAACTTCCGGCAAAGAGCGAGGCGACGGCGGCGGGAACCCGCACCGGCGTTTTGCCGTTCAAATACAGATACAGCGCCCCCAGCGTGCTGACCATCCCGATGTCCATGAACATGACGCGGGCAAAACTGCTGCGCCTTAGCGTTTCGGGGGTGCCCAGATCACCTGTGCGGGCGCGGCCCAGTACGGCGCTCAGCACCAGCGTGATGTACAAACCGGCGTAAAGTTTGAGTCTCGGCCATCCGGGGCGGCGGTACTTGTCTAAGTCCATGCCACAGCCTACAGGCCCCAGCGCTCCACAGTTGGGCAGCGGCATTTGGCTTACCCTAACGCCATGACCGCCTTCACTGCGACTGCCTTTACAGTGCTGCCTTCCAGCGCCCTGCGTCTGACCGGCGCTGACCGCCTCGATTTCGTGCAGGGCCAGATGACCAACAACCTCAAGGCCGCGCCGACGCCCGGCATGGTCGAGGCCTGCTTCCTGAGTCCCAAAGGGCAGATCGAGTTTTTTGCCCGAATTTACAAGCGCGAGAGCGATTTGTATCTGCACTTGGCCGAAGGCGTTGCGCCCACCTTAGCGGCCCGCTTCGGCAAATACATCATCTTTGACCAGGTGGAAGTGCAGGACATCAGCGGCGAACTCGCCAGCTTGCATGTCTGGAGCCAGCAGGTGCCGGGCTGGGACGCGGGTGGCCCCGAGGTGCAGAGCTTTGAACTCGGCGGCGGCGTGGTGCTGGCCGGACGAATCGACCGCACTGGAAGCGCGGGGCTGGATCTGCATTATCTCCGCAAACACCAATCTGAAGTGCTGCTTGCCCTCGGCGGAGCTGAGCGTTCCCACGCCGAACTGGAAGCCGCCCGTATCGGGGCCGGAATCAGTGACGCCGTGCAAGACGGCTGGGCCGGGTTCTTGCCGCAGGAAGTCGGCCTGGAGCGGGCCATGAGCTACCGCAAGGGCTGCTACGTGGGTCAGGAGATCATGGCGCGGTTGGAAGCGCGGGGTAATACCCGCTATCAGCTCACTCAGCTGGAGAACGCGCAAGGCTTGCCCCTGCCCGCCCGCGCCGAGATTACGCTGAGCGGCAAAGTGGTGGGCCGCAGCGGAGCGAGCGCCGGAGATACCGCGCTGGCCCGCCTCCGCAAAGACGTGCCCGAAGGCGCAGTGCTGGACGTGGGCGGGGTGGCAGCGAGTGTGAAAGTGCCGCTGGCCGCCGCCGAGTAAGAACGCTCAACTTTATCCCTCTGCCCTGAACCGAGCGGCTACACTAACGGGCAGTGAGTTTGCCCGAATCCCAGTCTAAACCCGCGCCCCCCGCCACTTTTGCGCGGCTGCGCGGGCTGTATCTGCTCGGCTTGGCGGCGCTGGCCTTGCCCGGCGTGCTGATCGGCGTGCCGCTGGGCTTTGCCTTGCAGCCGCGCTGGGAGAGCAGCGTCATTTGGTTGTTGGCCGGCGTGGCCCTGTTTTGCATGCTGCTGAGCCTCTGGCTGGCGTTCCGGCAAGCCCGCAGCCCGGAAGTCGGCAGCAAACTCAGCGCCGCCGTGCGGCTGGCCTCCGCACCTGCCGTGCCGCTGCTGATGGCCTGCACCTTGTGGCGGCGCTCAGACGCCCTGCTGCTGCTGCTGCCGCTCTCGCTGCTGGCCCTGGGCCTTGGCTGGTGGCTGCTGCGCGGCTGGGCTGAGCCGCAAGCGCCGCGCTGAGCCGCCTGCCTTCCTCACACTCTTTATCCCCACAGCTCCAAGGCCGCCCGCGCTTCCTCGACTTCGTTCCAAGGAACTGTTTCGTTTAAGCGTTCCAGCGTTTCTTCTGGTCCCTTTCCGGCCAGCAGCACCGTGTCGCCGGGGCCAGCCAAGCGCACCGCATGACTGATGGCCTGCCTGCGGTCTGGCACCAAGCAGTAATTGCTGCGCCCCGCTGCTTGAGCGCCCTCCGCCATGGCACTGAGGATGTCTGAGAGGGGGGTGTCGCGGCAATCCTCTTCAGTGAAAATTACCTCGTCGGCCATTCGAGCAGCGACCTCGCCCAGCGGCCCGCGCTTGCTGGGATCGCGGGGGCCGCCCGCTGAGCCGATCACCACGATCAGTTGCCCGCTAGTGGTGGCCCGCAAGGTGCCCAGCGCTTTTTCCAAACTCGGCGGCGTGTGGGCAAAGTCGACGATGACTCTCGGCCCTAAGAGACTGGGCACGGACGTTTGGCGCGTCACCCGTTCCATCCGGCCCGGCACGCCCGCGAAGCTGGCCAGACCCGCCGCTAACTGTTCGGCAGTGGCTCCCAAGTGGTGCGCCGCCGCCATGCCTGCCAGCGCGTTGCTGACGTTGAAGCGGCCAATCATTGGCAAGAAAGCGTCGAAGGTTCCAGCAGGAGAAACGACTTTGAAGGCGAGGCCGCCGGACTGCTCTTCAACGTGCTGAGCTTGCCAGTCGGCTTCGTTGCCCTCGGCGCTGTAAGTGACATGCTGGCCCAACTTGAGGCGCTCCGTCCACGGATCATCGGCGTTCAGCACAGCGAAGGGCGAGCGCTCGATCAGTTTGCGTTTCTCGGCGAAATACTGCTCTAGGTTGCCGTGAAAGTCCAGATGCTCGCTGCTGAGGTGCGTCCAGATCGCCACGTCCCATTCCACTGCCCGCACCCGTTCTAAGGCGAGGGCGTGGCTGCTGGCTTCCAAAACGACCGCTTGTCCGCCGCTGTCTGCGAGTTGGCGCAGGGTGGCCTGCACCTGCGGCGCTTCGGGGGTGGTGAAATGCGCTGGGAAGTGCTGCAACATGCCGTCGCTGAGCTGATAGCCCACCGTGCTGAGCAGGCCGGTGTCCAGGCCCGCCGAGCGCAGCAGATGGGCAGTCAGCCAACTGGTGGTGGTTTTGCCGTCGGTGCCGGTGACGCCCACTACCTTGAGGCGGCGGCTGGGCTGTCCCTCCAGTACGGCGGCGAAATCGGCCAGCGCGGCGCGGGCACTGGGAACCTGAACGTAAGGCAGCGGGCAAGCTTCGGCCAGCGGCCAGCCCTCACCCGCTATTGCCGCCGCGCCGCGCTCTGCGGCCTGGGCCGCGAACTGGTGGCCGTCCACCTTCGCGCCGCGAATCGCCACAAATACGTCGCCGGGACTGACCCAGGCGGCGTTGTGGGTCACGCCGAGAATTTCAGGGTTGGCAGCGGGAGCGGCTAACTGAAGGGCGGCGCAGAGATCGGCGAGGCGCATAGAACTTCAGAATACTGCCAATCGCGGGCTGAAGGTGAACTGGAGTGGCGTCCTTCCTGCAAGGCCCGGAAACGGATTCAACAGACAAGGCGGTTTAGCGGCGGCGAACGCGCAGGTAGATGGCCAGCCCGGAGAAAACATAGACGACGCTTATCGCCAGCCAGAAGACTTCCCGGCCCCGGATGTATATCGCCACCGACGCCAGACCCGCAACCAGAAAACAAACCAGCAACAGCAGCGCCCGGTTAGATTTGTCCATGAGTCAGTCTACAACCGCTCAGCGCAGCAGCGGCAGGCCGTAGCCCCGCGCTTCTATTTGCTGACAGATCCAACTGAACGCCGAGGAATCGTGGACAAAATCAAAATCGTCGCCCGGCACCCGGATGACCGGACTGTAGTCGTATTCGTCGGCCCAGCGGTCATACAGGGTGCCGAGGCGGGCCAGATACTCGTCGGGAATGCTCTGCTCGTAGTCGCGCCCGCGCACGGCGATGCGGCTCCTTAGGGTCGGCAGCGAGGCATCGAGGTGAATCAGCAGATCTGGCACCCGCAGGGCCGGTAAAATCCCCTGATACAGGCCCAAATAGGTCTGCCAATCGCGCTCCTCCATCTGGCCGCCCTCGTAGAGGTTGCGGGCAAACACCCCGGCGTCTTCAAACACCGTGCGGTCTTGAATGACGTACACCGCGCCGTTAACCAAGGTGAGATGCTGCTCTAATCTCTTGCTCAGAAAGTAGACCTGCGAGTGAAACGAGTAGCGCCGCATGTCCCGGTAAAAGTCTTCCAAATACGGGTTTTCGGCGTAGGGCTCGTAGACTGGGCGCAGGCTGTAGCGCTCCGAGAGCAGACGGGTCAGGCTGCTCTTGCCGCTGCCGATGTTGCCGCTGACCGCTAAATACATACAAAGACCGCTCTCACCGTGCCGCCTTTTCAGCCCACTCAGGATTCAGGCTCAGCGCCGCGTCAATGCGCTCCAGTAAGTCGCGTTCGTGGTCGGGGTTGGTCACGAAGTCCAGCTCATCGGCGCTGACCCTCAGCACCTGACCCGGATAGCTGCGGAAGTATTCGTCATAGCGGCGGGTCAGCTCGGCCAAATACGCCTGCGGCATGGAGTCTTCAAAGGAGCGCTGCCGAATGGCGATGCGGCGCAGCAGTTCCTCCGGCTCGGCCCGCAAATATACCACCAGATCCGGCACCGGGAGTCGGGGGCTAAGGTGGCCGTACAAATCCTGATACAGCTCGAACTCGGCGTCTTTGAGGTTCATGGCCGCGAAGATAAAGTCTTTGTCGAACAGGTAATCGCCCACCACATTTTGCTGAAACAGCCCCGCCTGACTCAGCGCCGAGAGCTGTTTGAACCGGAACAGCAAAAAGAAGACCTGCACCTGAAAGGCGTAGCTTTCCGGCGAAGCATAAAAGGCGGCCAGAAAGGGGTTTTCTTCGACCACTTCGAGGTGGAGCTCCGCGCCGTAGCGCTGGGCGAGGCGGGTGGCCAGACTGGTTTTTCCCACGCCGATAGGGCCTTCGACAACCACGTACATGCTCCCAACCATAGCGCCTTGAAGGTCAGACCGGGCTGCGTTTGCCTTGCCAAGCCGCGCTCTGCTACACTGACCTTTGCCGCCGTGACGGGAGGAGCCAATGTTCCAGCATGGCCCTTGACTGAACTGGACCGGACACCAAACAGAAGAAGGTACACTTATGGACGCCGCACACCGCAAAGAGATCATGAACGCCTACGGCAAAGACGCGCAGGACACCGGCAGCACCAGCGTGCAAGTCGCGCTGCTGTCTGACCGGATCAGCAACCTGAGCAAGCACCTCGCCACCAACAAAAAAGACAAAGCCGGTCAGCGTGGCCTGCAACTGATGAACGGCCAGCGCCGCCGCCTGCTCAAGTACTTGGAAGGTCAGGATTACGACGCTTACATCGCCCTGACCAACAAACTCAGCATTCGCCGGGGCCAGCGCGTCGTTCGCTAAGTCGGAAATGAAGAAGGCCGCCTGGGAGTAATCCTGGGCGGTTTTTTTATTGAACCAGTGACCTGTGGGAACAGAGTTAGGGGATGCGGGTAATCGCCGCTCTGATCACCCGTCTATCCATACCAAAATCGATCTGCATGTTGTCGTAACCGCCTGCGCCGTAGTTCCAACGAGGCAGCTTCAGAATCTGTTCCAGCGTGCCGAGCTCGTTGGGACTGCCGTAGAGCGCCAGCACCTGTTGCCTCGTTTGACCGAGCAGGGCCTTCTCAGCTTTATCCGGATCGCCTTCGCGGGGCGGGTGAGCAGGCGGGGCACTGAGGCTCAGGCTGCGGCGCAGATCATCAGCGCTGGCGCACTGAACACCCAAATGGGTACAACGCTGGGGAGCCAGAGCCATCAGTTTGGCGCTTTGATCTTGCAGCGAGGAGTCAAGAACGGCAGAGAGTGCTTTGATCTCCTCTAAACCGCTGAACTGGACGAACAGGGACGAGGCGCTGACCCGCTCGTTGTGCACCATGTCGCCCTGCACCAGCCCACCCTGCGGCGAGAGACTGAGGCCCGACCCGGCAGCAAACCCCAGCGCCTGGACCCGCCAGACCCCGACCACCCGCGCCCGGCGGGCCTCCGCGTCGGCATGGTAACCCGCCGCGATCTCGCAGGGACCGTGCAGCCGTCCATTAGGCCACACCATGCGGCTCACGAATTCTCCGGCCAACGCCTGAGTTTCCTTGTCCTTTACCAGCGCAAAGACCGCCCTAGTCGCCAAATTGCGCTTGGGCAGCAGCAACACAGTCTGACCGCCCGACAGGATGTAGGCCGCTGCCGTCTGGCTCTTAACCGTCAGCGGCGTATTGAGCCAAGGTTGTGCCGCGACGGGCTGGCCCCTGATATCGGTCAGGGCAGGCTGGGTAAGGTAAACGGGCTTAGCATTCCCAGTTCCCTGGTTTGCGCCCGCCTGTGTGATGACCGTGCCTGTGAGCAGCACGTGGGAGCCGGTGGCGAAGGTGGGCGCGGCGGAACCACCAGTAAGGAGCGCTGTCAAGATCAACGGGGCAAACATAGCTCAGTCTCGCGTTGAGAGCTGACGACGGGGTGACGCGCCCTTCATCAAGACAAGGGCGCTAAGCTCAGGGCATGACCCGCACCGTCCGCGCCGTCGCCGTGCAGCCAAAATGGCACGCCCACGACTTTCTAAATGCCGCCGCTTTCGAGCGCTGGATGAAGCAACAGCTCGAAATGGCGCGGCCTCACTTGTCGGCAACCCACCCAAATCTGGTCGTCCTGACTGAACTTAACGGCTTGCCCTTGGTGCTGCGCGGCGGCGCGTTGGCAGCGGCCAGCGGTAAATTCGAGTGGGCGGCGGCCCTGCTTTTTGTTCATCACTTACCCCAGGCACTGCCGATTTTAGTGAAAGAGAAAGTCTCGCCGATTCGCGCCCTGCAACTGGCCCGCGCCAATGAAAACGCGGCGCTGTATCTCAAGACGTGCCAGAAGTTGGCCCGCGAATGCGGCGTGTATCTGGTGTCGGGCAGCACGCCGATGCCGCATTACCAGTTGTGCGGCACCCGGCTGAGGCGTGAAGGCAGAGCCCTCTACAACCAAACCCTGATCTTCGCTCCAGACGGCTCACTGATCGGGAGCGCCGATAAAGTTCACCTGACCCCCGACGAGCAAGCCGGCGGCGTGGACTTGACGCCGGGGAAGCTGGAAGACCTGCGGGTGTTTCCCACGCCGGTCGGTGATTTGGGTGTGGCGATTAGCCTAGACGCCTTCCGGGCCGATGTGATCGGCAAGCTGATGAACGGCGGCTGCACCGTGCTGCTGCAACCCGACGCCAACGGCAGCCCTTGGACGGGCAAGGAGGGTATCTATCCGGCAGGCCAGCAGCCGCGTGACCAGCCGCTGGCTTGGCTGGAAAGCAGTTGGCAAGTCACGGACGGCAATCAGATTCGCTACGCCGTCAACCCGATGGTGGTGGGCAATCTGCTGGACATGACCTTTGACGGCCAGAGCGCCATCACTGGGCCAGACGAAGGGGAGGTGACCGAAGGGGGCCTCAGCTACGTCATGACGCCGCCGCGCAGGGGTTTTCTGGCGCTGCTGCCCTGGGTTTCGGACGGCACGCCGCAGGAGCTTCGGGAAGTCGGCCAGCAGCTCGCCGCCGGTTCGGGCCACCCGCTCGAAAACGCTTACCTCAGCGGAGCCGTTCACGCTGATTTGCACCTTCCACCGTCCACCCTTGTGCCGCCGCCCGCCACGCCGCACGAGCGGGCGCTCACGGCTTTTTTGGAAGGGCAGGCCAGCTTGCCGCTCTCGCCGCTGCGCTGGGGCTGGGCCGCGCTGCTGACGCTGCTGGGAGCGTCTTGGTGGCTCATCAGGCGGCTTCAGCGGCGCAAGTAAACGCAGCGCCTCTGCGCCTTAAGCCATTTTGCTGAGCGCCCCTGATTTGACAAGGCTGAGACTGGCCCCTATACTCCCTTACGCATCTGAGCAAGCCTTTTGAGATGCGCCCCGCCGCCGCGCGTGGGGGGTTGGCCGAGCGGTTGAAGGCGACAGTCTTGAAAACTGTAGTAGGGCAACCTACCGGGGGTTCGAATCCCTCACCCTCCGCCACCGTAAGCAAGCCTCAGTGGAGTAAGCGCTGGAGAGATGGGTGAGTGGCTGAAACCCCAGTCCTGCTAAGACTGTATACCTCACAAGGGTATCGAGAGTTCGAATCTCTCTCTCTCCGCCATAGGTGCCTGTAGCTCAGCTGGATAGAGCGTCTGACTACGGATCAGAAGGCCAGGGGTTCGAATCCCTTCAGGCACACCACACAAAACCTCGTCCTAGACGGGGTTTTTCCGTTTCTCTCTTCTGTTGTCATGCACCTCGACGCGGCGATTGTCACTACCGTGTCACTACTGGATCAAAATAAGCTTAGTTTGGCCCGCCTGCGGCTACTGGAAAGAGATCACTTAGATCAAATGCTGCCTCTTCGCGCTGTTCGTCATAGAGGTGTGTATAAACGCGCAGGGTGAAGGCGGGGTCAGTGTGGCCCAGTCGATCACTCACCACTTTAGGATTCATGCCGCGCCGGATCATCAGCGAAGCCGCCGTGTGGCGAAGATCATGGAAGCGGATGTTGGGCAGCTTGGCTTCCCCTGTCAATTTCTTGAATTGACGGGAGAAACTGTTCGGATTGGTCAGCCCGCCCAGCTCGGAAGCGAAGACCAAGCCCTGATCTTGCCAGGCTTCCGCCGCCGCTGAGCGCTCCCGCGCTTGCTGGGCCTGATGTTCTCGCAACTTGGAGAGGGTGCCGGGTGAGAGCACAACGGTGCGCCGCGAAGCCGCCGTTTTTGGGGTCTGGAGTTTGACCTGAATTGAAGAAACAGTCGGCTTCCCTGCCTGCTGTTTTCCGGTCACACCGTCGCCGTGAACCTCGACAAGGTTGTGTCTAACCATCAGTCGGGAGCGCCCGAAGTCAATATCTGTCCACTGCAAGCCCAGCACTTCACCGCGCCGCATCCCAGTCATCAGGGCCAGGTAAAAAGCCGCGTGTAGCCGGTGGGCCTGTGAAGCATCCAGAAAGGTCACTACTTGTTCGGGCGTCCATATCTGCATTTCTGGCCGCTCTGCTTTTGGGGGGTTAATTACGTCAGCCACGTTGCGCGGCAACATCTGCCAGCGCACTGCTTGACGAAGGGCCATACTCAGCACGCGCAGGCTGTAGCGTCGATTGGCCGCGCTTTTACCGGCTTTTTGCATCTTGGAGAGTAGCCGCTCAATATCCAAAGGTTTGAGCTTTGCCAGCTTCATCCGGCCAATGTGGGGCGTGATGGAAAGGCGCACCGTGTCCCGATAGCTCTGGACAGTATTCGGCTTCACGCCGTCGCTCTCTTTGTGTTCTACCCAACGGGCCATGAAGTCGGCCACCGTCAAGCCTTCAGTATTTGCCACCATGCCGCTGTGCAGATCGGCTTGCAAGGCCCGCAGCTTGTCTTGCACTTCTGATTGGGTCTTCCCACTGATCCACCGCCGCTCCTGACTGCCGTTTTCGTGATGACCCACTGTGATAGCGCCACGCCAGCCGATTGTTTTTCCTGCCTTGTCTTTGCGCCTGCTCAGTGTGCCTTCACCATTAGCTCGTTTGGGCATGTCTCAGCCTTCCCGTTTTGGCTGTGCCACCAGTTCCAAGCCCAGCGTGTCTAAGACCTTTTGCCAGTTTTCAGGAATGGCTCCACTCTGCCCAGTCAGGAGTCGGGTGACGTTTGGCCGCTGAATACTCGTTAGCTCAGCGAGCTTCTCGTGGGTAATAGCCTGCTGTTTCATGCGCTCCCTGACAGCTTGCCTCACTTGCTCATTCATCCCTTTCACTGTATCACCTCTTGACACATAGTATCATAAACTGATACAATTGCAAGCAGCAGTAAGGGCGCTCTCTTTCGACGGGAAGCGCCCTTACTGACTCCCTTACAGCGCAAGACCGAAAGGAGCAAGATGAACACTAACACCAAAGCCCTCAGCCGCACATGGGAAACCGTCACCACTTACACTGCCTGCGGCGAGAACTGGGGCAGCGTTACCCGCACCGTGACCCTCAGCCGTGAAGTGCTGGGCGGCCCCATCAGCGCCACCGTGAACGGTGAAGCGGTCAACGTGGCCCGCGCTGATCGCCTGCTGAGGAACGCCGACACCATGACCCTGACCGCTGAAGTGCTGGCCACTGAGCCGGCCACCATCGGCAAGGCCCGCGCCGCCCGCTTGCACCGCCTCATGGGTCGCATCGGCCTGTGCGGCCCAGACCACTACGGCAATGCCCGCCGCGCTCTGGGCCGCGATGTGTTCAGCCTGGCCAGCCTCACTGAGCAGGAAGCCCGCCGGTTCTGGATACATCTCTGGCGCACCTTCCCCGCTATCCGGCACGCGGTCTAGCTGCTGGGGGGCGTGAAGCTGCCGCCCCCACCTTCCCCTCTCTTGCACTCAAGGAGTCAATACCATGCTTACCGCCGCCTCACTGCCTCACTGCGCCGTCTGCGGTGCTATCGTCCCAGCCTCGATGCTCACCGGCCCCGCCGCCTGCCCAGCCTGCGCCGTTCGCTCGATGGCAGAAGCCGCCGCCGCCGACCACCTGACCGCGCTGCTGACTCCCATCATTCAGCAGTGGGCGGCGCACTGGGTAGAAGCTGGCCTCAGCAGTAGCACCCTAGCCAGCCTGCTCGAACTCGAAGGGAATCAGTGGGCGTTCACTGATCCGCTGGGCAGCCTAAACACTCAGCCTCCCTGCTGACCTTCATCTCGGCACCCAGCAGCAGATACCCGCCCAAGTTCAGGGCGGGTTTTCACTTGGCTAGGACTGGGGGTAGGGAGGGAAGGGCGTAGTGGGGGAGTCATGAACCAAGAGCCCTGTATTTTTTTCCACCCTGGTCAATCCGTCTCGATTCCGAGTTTGCGAAACACCCGCGCCCAGCGCCGGTCAAAGACGCCGTTAGCCCGCCTCAGTGCGCCGTCGCCGCGCCGCCGATAGGGTTTAGGTATTTCCCGGCTCAGGCCCATCACGTCGTAAGTCCAGTCGAGTGTCTTGTGACGCTGCCTGCTCACGTCGCTGAGGCCCAGACACTTCCGGCACCCGACCAGAGCCGCTGCCTGCTCGACACCCTCAGCATTCCAGGGCGAAGCATAAACCACACCACACCGCCCGCCGCAGCGAGGACAGACCAACCAGAGCCGCTGTGCGCCGCGTCCGGTGGTGGCATAAGTCAGTTGCACCCGTCTCCATTCTTGGCGTAGCTCTGTGCTGGCCGAGTTGGGCACGATCTGAAATGTGTTGGCGTCGGGCTGCCACTCCACCGCTAGCCGCGCTGCAATATCGGCCAGCGGCTCCAGTCCGGTCAGGGTGCGCCGCCGCGCCGCTACGCTGCCCGCTAAGCTGGCGACTGGGAGAGAGCGGCAGGCTTGAACTGGAACCCGCTTGAAGAATTGCCTTCCAGTGCGCTCGTTGTGCTCTAACTGAACTGTCGGCGGGCCATCGCCGCGCTCGACGGCCAAGCTGAAGGCGTCCCCGATTCGTTCGTAAGGTTGGCTCTTGCTCATGCTCTCAGTCTAGGCACTCGGCAATTGAAGGCGGAGTTTTCGGGGTTTGAACAGTGGAAAGGACTGCTCAGCCTGATTTCAACACGCAAGGAAAACGTAATATTCTTTTTTTTAGACTTATCCGATGAATGTCAGATATTTACTTGTTGCTTTGCTCTCTGGGTTGCTACTTAACTCATGCGCCCCCAAAGCAGATACAACCACCGACGCAGATGCAGATACAGCTCTCACCATATCGCCGCCTGATCCACCTCGCAGTTCACCGCTTAGCCAGCAGCCTGCTGATCTTATCCGTGAAGAGTGTTTGAACAATCTCAAAAGCAAACTTGAGAGCAGCCCTGCGGCGAATTATGACGAAAATGCCATGCCAAAACTGAGCGGTGAGAGTTGGAACTGGGAGAGTTCAGTCACTGATTTCGTGAGTAATGTTCCTACGGATAAATCTTTTAGCTGCACTGTAGTTGGTAACAGTCTGCAAGATGCAGCTATTACAACAACCCTCAAGTAAAACATCGCAGCCCATCTAAAGCTAGGCTTGAGAGACGGCTGAGCTATCCACCTTCTTTCCCGCTGCTTGCTTTGCGGCTGCTTTCGCTGTCTTCTCGTTGGCCTTACACTGCGTTTCCACTTCGGCCAGCGTAACGGCGGCCTCAGCTTCCAGCGCGGCACATTCCAGATTGAGTGCCAGCAGCTTCTCTAGCAGCTCGTCGTCGGTCAATGGCCAGGCCCAGCCATAGGCCGCCGCCACCTCTTTATCCAGAGCGTCATGAGCGCGGGCCAGTGCCTTGACTCCCACGATGACCTCTGAGCCGCTCGTGCGGTAGGTGGTGAGCAGGTTATAAGCGCCGGTCAGCGTCAGCAGCTTCTTGGCGCTGCTCGTCTCTGCGTTGGCCTTACGGTAAGGGTCTTCTTTGGTCAGCAGCATGGCGCGGACATTCTCAAGTTGCCGGGCGGCCTTCTCGATAGCCTCACGCTGGGCGGCATTCGGTTTAGGGAAGGGGAAGGTTTCAAAGGTGGTGGACGGGGTGTAGCGGGTATCGTTCCCCTTGCCCATGAAGGTGCCAAGTCGAAACGCCCATGAGCTATGTAAATGACTGTTCAACACGCCGAAAGTGAAATCATCGTCAGCGGCGATCACTACCAGTGCATTATCTGGCACTACATCGGATGGCAGATAAACAAATGTACGGAACTTAGAAACACGGGAAGTTGCTATAAATCTAGATAGGCCTGAGAGTTTACTAAGCATCCCAGGACGTACTTCAGCATAGAGCCACCAGCGCTCACGATAAGCCTTTCTATTGTTCTGATCCCTCTTCGGTTTTACGTAAGTTTTGACGTATTCAAATGGCTCTTCATATTCGGTAGCTTGCTTTTCGGTGAGGCCGGTAAAGTCAATCGTGTAGCGATCCTTACTGCCTTCGGTGATGTCTTCGCCCACTATGAAGCGCTTAATTACGTCAGCGTTACTTACGCCCGAAGTATTGGGCAGCGTTAGCCAAGAGCGGGCCTTCTCACCAGGAAGGTCAAAGGTTCCAGTAGGCAGCACACCTATGAATGCCCGCCCGGCATTCTCCTTGAGTTTCGGGGCCTGCTCCAAGCTGGCCCCGATACTTAAATCGGGATTGATGCTGGCCACCACTCGCACGGCCTCGGTGCGAGTCTTGACGTTGCGCTCGTCGCCCTCGTGGTGCAGCAGCACCCTCTCTGGGTCGCTGCCATCATCAAACATCACCACACTGACCCGCACCGCTGCGCCGTCCTGCGTCCAGGCCCGATCCGGCCAAGCTCTGAAAATGTTGGCGTCTCGCTGAATGCGCTCCATCACCACACGGTTTTTGCCGCCGCGAATGCTGTTGGTGGCGATCAGCCCCACCCGCTTGGTTTTCCCGGCAGCCACCTGCTCGCGGGCCTTCTCGAACCAGTAACACACGAAGTCTGAGAAGCCCGGAATGCGCTCCCCGTAGGCTTTGCGAAGGGCGTCCACATTATCGCTGCCAAGCTGTTCGCGCATCGGAGAGTTGCCCAGAAACGGCGGATTCCCCACGATGAACTCGGCAGCAGGCCACTCGCGCACCCTGTCACCATCCATCACGGCATCCTGGCAGACCAGCCCCGGCAGTCTGTCCAGCACGGGCGATTCCCGGCGCTTCTCGCCGTGTTCGCGCAGCCATTGAAGGTAGCCGATCCACAACACCATTCCGGCGATTTCGTGGGCGTACTTGTTGATTTCCATGCCCAGCAGTTGCCGGGGCGATACCAGCGGCGGCACCGCCTCAGCCTCCTGCTCGGTCAGAGTGCGGATAGTGGCCCGTACTTCTAGCTCCAGATCAAGCAGCAGCCGCAGCGTCACGTACAGGAAGTTGCCCGATCCCATCGCCGCGTCCAGCACAGTCACGCTGGCCAGCCGCGCTTGAAATACTCTCAGACGGCCTGCCGCCTCATCAATCTGAGTTTGTCCCAGGCCGCCCTCAGCAAACAGGCCGCCGCCCTTCCGGCGGGCTTCCTCCACCTCTTGAACCAGTGGCACTAATTCCAAGCGCAGCGCGTCCCACTCAGCGCGTAGTGGGCGCATGATGACTGGTTCCACCACGTCAAGAATGTCGCTGAGCGGCGTGTAGTGTGCGCCGCGCTGCCAGCGCTTCTCCGGGTCAAGCACCAGCTCAAACAGAGTACCGAATATGGTTGGGTCAATCTGCCGCCAGTCACGCCGCGCTGCATCACGAAGAATCCTGATTTCGCTACCTTTCAGATCTGGCGCACTGGTGTTCTCGAAGACGCCGCCGTTGATGTAGGGGATGCGCCCGGCCAGCGTCCTCTTGCCCACCTTCATAGCCTCAAACAGCTCTTCGCACATCGGTTTAAAGTCTTCATCGTGCTTGAGGGCTTCGGTCAGCAGCCGGGTAAAAGTGCCGGAGGGAATTAGCTCCATATCCTCGGCAAACAGCGTGAACATGACCCGTACCAGAAAATCCGCAATGGCCTCTGTGTCCGCTTCGTCCCTACGTAGCACTTCGCTGACTTTTGCCAGGTCGGCCACTGCGGCCTCAGTGGCAATTTCAATACGTTTGGTCGGGTTGAATGTCTGCGGATCGGTCCAGATCCGTGCCAGCGCTTGCCGCTTGCCCTCATCAAGCAGGTCTTCAAGGGTGTAGACAGTAATTTCTTTCTGGGTGCCGGTGAAGTTGGTGTGAACCTGAATCGTCTTCATGTCCGACACCACCAGCAGCGGCGGATTCTGCAAGTCTTCCCGGTAGGTCAGAAGCTGGGTGTAGGCCTTCTTGAGATCGCCATTGGCTTCCGGCCCCTTGTACTCCCAGCCAAAATGCCCAGCCCACCACACGTCGGCGTAACCCTTCTTGCCGGTGGTCTTGACCACGTGCTTCTCAAAACGGTACTCGCTGCCGGTGGGGTCGTAATCGAGCGGCTTAGGCACTTGCAGCAGTTCGCATAGCTCATTGAAATGCGTCTGTACGGCGGCCTTTTCGTTGACCGTGACCTTCTGGTATTTGCTGACGAATGCTGAGGGAGAAAGGGCCATGTGGGGTCATTATGACGGCCCTTCCATGCGGTTTGGCAGCGGCGCACTGCTATCCGTCATGACTAGCGCGGCCTAACCTAACTCTCTGGGTGGCGCATTGCAAGCCGAGGCGAAGGCGGTAACAGTTTCACTGGCACTCTTATGGCTGCCCCTTCACGGGCCGCAGCGACCAAGTTGAAACGATATGCCGCGTCCCGTCTTCAAATCTCACCAGGGCGTTAGCGGGTCTGCGGCCAGGTTTGGGCAGGATCAGCACCCGGCAAGTCTGGCTGCGCCGTTCGTCCAGCCCTTTACCCACTGCCGCGCTGTATTTGTAGGCTTTACCCCGCGTCAGCCAGCGGTAGCGCTCTGGGCCGCTCATGAATGCGCCGCTGCGCCACTTCGCTTCCTGTAGCCCTGAGCGCCGTAGACCTGGCAGGTATGGCCTGCCTGAATCTCTACCGGGGCCAGAGGTTCACCGTGCAACTCGCCATGAGCGCGGCGGCCAGCGCTGCACATTCCCATGTGATCGGCGGGGGCTGGGTGGGCCTCCCAGCGGGTACAACTGCCGCAGTGTCCGAGCTGCTGGGCTAGCTTTTGCCAAGCTGGGCGGCTGAGGTTGCCCAACCCAGCTCCAGTCTCAGTCGTTTGTATGTCCAGCGAAGGAGGGAGGTGGGCGGCTTCACCACTCTGTTTTCGAGCGAACACCCCCTCCCCCTCACTGCCAGAACTGCCAGAAGGAGGGAGATGATAGCTTTTGTCGGCTTTGGCGGTAAGGGGGAGGGGGTGTTCTGGCGTTTTTTTGTAGGAGCGCATCTTGAACACGGTCATGCGTCACCGCCAATCAGATCAGGATGCAGGCGCAATACCTCAGAAGACCGCCCGCCAGTCTCTATTTCCTCCACCTGTACCCAGCCCAGTGCCGCCAGTTGCTCTATGGCCCGGTCAAGCAGCCCATCCGTCAAACCCGCCCAATCTTTCCGGCGAAGGTCACGAAGCCGGTCGCCGTCCTTAACTGCCTTCGCTTTGATCTTCTCGGCCAGCATATAGGCAGGAGCGTTAGACGTACCCAGTTCAAGGGCATAGACCTTCCGAGCGTGTAGCTCCAAAAACTCAACCCAGTTCAAGGCCAGTTCCAGCGCTTCAACCGACACGGGTGGCAACTGATTGGCGTCCATGTCCGGCGCGGCCAGTTCGACTACATGGAAGACCAGGGCCAGCGAAGGGGCTAGGGAGCGGTACTTGCTGACGTGGGATTCAAAGGCGGGCGCATGTTCCACTTCACCACCGCGTAAACGGTTTTCCAGGGCGTCTCGCCACTCCTCCCACATAGGCTGAGCTTCATCGCTGAATGGCAAGCTGGGCGGCTCATCCTCGCCAGGGAGGTACAAGCTATCCAGTGCTTCAAATACGCTGAAGGCCCGCGCCTTATCCTCGCTGGAAGCCCGCCGGTTCTGACGTATCCACTCGCCCATCGAATCCGGCCAGACGATAAGTTGGAAGCGTTGCAACAGCCCACTATCACCGGCTGACCCTGCACGGCTGCGTACCATGAAGGAAGTCAGTGGCCCCGGCTGAATGCCGCCGATCACCGAAATACAGGGATTATCGGCCCGCACTGTGCCGCGCCCAATCCGCTCGAAGGAGTACATCCCCTCACCGTTCCAAGCCGTGAGGAAAAAGCCCAGCGCCTCAGCGCGTTCCTCGCGGGTGAGGTCGTTAATCCAGCTTCCCAACTCATCTCGCGTGAATGTCAGGCCACGTTTATTCTCTTGAATCAATTCGCCCAGCTTCTCGTAGGTGACGTTCTGCGTGACGTAGCGCTTGGCGACGGCTACATTTTCCTTCTCTCGTTCCTTGAGGTCGCGTAGCGCTTCACGATCAAAACCACCAGACTTAGCCGCTTGCTTCTTCAGCCTGGCCGCCTCAGCGAGAAGCGCCTCGCGTTCTATTTCCACCTCCAAGAGTTGCGCCTCATGTGCTTCGGCGGCCTGACGCTCTAGACGTTGCAAAAACTCTAAGGCGGTATCAAGGATCATGGACTTCATGGCCCCTGGGCGGCCCACAATAGCGGCCCAGAGATTCGGCACCACCGCCCAGCCTTGAAGCCGCTCCGGTTTGATCTTGATTGATCGTCCCACCAGTCCAGAGATTGACGCCACTGCTAGCACCGCGAACAGTTCCAGGGGAATGCAGGCCAGCTCAGCGGCATTGACCAGCCAGCCGCGTAGCGCTTCGGGAACCATATCGGGCGGCATGGTAGGCACAGGCGGCAACTTGGGTGGCAAGAGCTGACGCGGTTTCCACTCCAGCCCAGAGGGGCTGTTGTGAAGATCCTTCACCTTCCCGGCCATTTGGCCCACGTCTTCGAGCATTTCAGGGTCAGCCATTCCCGCTGTCAGGGCGCTGTGGAGCGTGGGGCTGACTTCACTTTCCAGAAGCCCGGTCAGTGTTGCCGCATTCAGCAATTCGCGTTCGACTTCCCCCCGTGCCAGATGTCCGCCGCCGATCAGCCGCCCAGCTCGAAAGCCCACCGCGTTCAGACGGTTGTTTCGACCCGGTTCTTGCTGCTGTGCCAGCTCATCGGCCAGACCATGCAAGGTGATGAGCGCGTATTTTTGCTGGGCTTCGCGCTGAGTACTGGGTTTGCCGGTGAGTGGTGAGTGGGTGGGCTGCTGTGCCAGGGGGATCGGCAGCTTGGCCGGTAAGGGGAATGCCGCTTGAATCTGGGCTAGGGTGAAGCGCTCACCTGTACAAGACACGATGCGCGAAGTAAACGACTCACCTTTTTGGTGCAGGAAGCCAGGCAATCGCATGACGCGGTTTAAGCCCTTGCAGTCATCCGGACAGCTTCCCACCGCCCGCGCTATGGCCTCTTGCTGGACATTGAAGGCATTGTTATCCAGTGGAACGCTTTCAGCATCTTCAAGAATCCAATAGGCGTGAAACTTGCCGAGGCTGCTTTCATTGAGCATGGACGGCGCAAGCGGCCAGCGTTCAGGCAGAGGCTGGCCGTCAAAGTCCGCGCAATATGTTCGAATACGGGTTACGTTAGCAATAGCGCGGCCTTCGCCGTCCCCTTCATTGACCATCACGAACACGCCCGCGCCTTGCCGGTTTAAGGCTTGCAGCTCTGCCGGGTCGTGCAAGATGCGAGACAGCCGCCGATTTTTAACGGGCCGATCATCGAAGGTCTGGAAGGTGCTCCGCCCGTCAAGCTGAGCAAGAAGGGCGGTCGCTTCAGAGGGAAGGGTGTCCACACTTCACCGCCTCAAACACATTAGCCAGCGCCCGCCATGCGGCCTGTGCAGCGTAGCCCTGTTGCAACTCGCAGGCCAGTTCTTTAAGCTGCCCAGCCTCTTGCAGATCGCCTTCAAAATTGCACATAAAATTTTCCCGTTCTTGAGCTGTCTTGGCATTCTGGGCGGTTAACCGATCAGCCCAGTACAAGCAGCTTTTATGGGTGAGGGGCGTACCGTCTGCATGAAGTAGGCCCAGCACGTCGGGCAAATGGGTTAAACTGTTCGTGTCGCCCACCGTCCGCTCGGTGGGCCGCTTCATTTCTGCCCGCCGTTCAAAAAATCCTCGATGGCAGATAAGGGAATGACAATTTTCCGGCCTATGCGAATGCTGCGGAGTGCGCCGGAGCGGATCAAGTCATAGACCCCATTGCGGCCCACGCCCAGCATCGGTGCGGCCTCTTCTGGCTTTCTGGTGAGACGTGTAGGTGGTTCTTGGATTACAGTCATGGTGCGGCCCTCCTTATGGGGTCGTAAAAAGCTATGAACGCCCCGCTTAGGGAGTTCTTATCTCGTGAACGTGTGTGGGTGTTTTCTTGGTCGAGAGGCCTGCACACGTTTCGTCGTTTTTATTTTTATTTTTGTTTTCAGGTTACATACTGCTTCACCTCGTCTCGGTTCGTGATGAGATAGTACACCATTTTTCGTCTAATAAGGCGCTGTAACTAAGAGTTACAGCGCCTTATTAGATTGAACAATAGCTTGTGAAGTAGTGACGTCATAACGTATTAACGTAACTGTGTGACTTCATTTCAATGATCCTGCGTCTAAATATCGACGTAAATTCAATAGAAGTAACGAACTGCCAAAACAAGCAGAGTTAGAGTACTGGCAGGATGCCTAACCAGCCTGCGTCACTACAGTGTCACTACCAGCACAGCAGGAAGCGGGATGAGTCGGCACTCAAGACAGACTCTAGGTCGAAAAATGCCCACCCAGAGGGAGAGTCTGGGAGAGCATAAAATGGGGTGTGCTGAAGTTGTGGCAACTACGGATCAGAAGGCCAGGGGTTCGAATCCCTTCAGGCACACCACACAAAAACCTCGTCTTCGGGCGGGGTTTTTCCGTTTGTTTGGGGTGGTGCTCTCTGGCTTCATTCATGACTGCCGTTCGGGTGAGACCAAACTCATCATGACTCGGCCAAGCGCTCCAGCACCCGCCGTAGCCCCGTATCTAGCCCCGTGAGCGCTTCACCGATGCGCCACGCCGCTCGGTCACGCGGCCCCACAAAGTTGCTGATACCGCGCACCTCAGCCACCGGAACGCCTGCCAGTAAGGCGGCGTGCGCCACTCCCGCGCCTTCCATACCTTCCACCAGCGCCCCCGGCACACGCCTCAGCAGCTCTGCCGCGCCCGCCACGCTGCCGGTCACGCTGTTCACGGTGACAAAGGGGCCGCAGGGTAAACCCAAGCTCAAGCTCGCGGGCCAGCAAGCAAAGCGGCCTGTGTTGCCCGCCGTCACTTCTAGGCCCAACTCTGCAAGCGGCAAAAACGCGTCTCCATCCCAAGCGCCCAAGTCTGCCTGCACGATTTCGGAAGCCAGCGCCACGCTGCCCACTGCCAAGCCGCTGCCCTCAAAAGCCCCGCCAATGCCCGCGCTGATGGCGAGGTCATAACTGGAAGCGCTCAGGGCCGCCTGAGTCGCCAGCGCCGCCGCCACCGCGCCCACGCCGCTCATCACGATTTGTATTTCCACGCCGCTGACGTTGAGGGTATACAGCCGCTCAGCTTCTCCGGCAGTGGCGACCACGATCAGGGCGCGTTTCAAGGCTTAGCGCTGGACTGCGGCGTGATGATCGGCAAGACTTTTCGCTTCAGCAGGGCGGCGTACAGGTAGCCGGTATGGGTTTGCTGGCTGTCCTGGTAGGTCACCTGGCACCAATCGGTGCAGTCGCCGACCTTGACTTGCTGCCCCCTCGGAACCACCAGGAGGACTTTGGCTTTCAGGGACGGCTGCGCCCGCAAGTTGGTGTTGTGGCGGGTGGTGGCCTGCGCCCGAAAAACGAAATGCGCGTCTTGGGCAGCGGCGGGCAGTGTCAGGGCCAGTGCTCCAAGCAAGGCGGTGAGGGTGTGCTTCATGGTGTTCATTGTGAAGGCGCTCGCAGCGTTTGCCCACAGCGCTTTAACGAAGGGTGAAGGTGCTGGTCAGGAGAGGCGCTGGGCGTGGAAGGTTCGGGCAATCACGAAATTTTCGGCAAACCAACCTGTCGACCAATCTAGACACAGCATTGCCGTGGGCGGCGGCTGGTGTGGACTGCGCCGTCCCTTCCAAAGCAAGCTGGGACGCATCCCATAAAGCTCAAGGACGGCGGCATACTGCTCAAGCAAGCTCAGCGGGCCATGGGCCAGTTCACCTACGCCGAATGACAAATCCGGTGGCAGATAAACATTTTCAAAGAGGCCATATTCCAGAACATCATGGACGCCGCGTAAATCTTGCTCAAACTGCTTTTCTTCTGTGGGGGCAGCGGCAAACATCAAGCGTGCCCAGTCTTCTTGCCAGCTTCTTAGTCGCGGATGATGCAACGTAAAGCGCGAAAGTGTGGGTTCAAAAGCCAAGCAGTGCTCAGCAACACCTGCGGCGATGACTTGCCAGCGCTCGTGAACAGCTTGCCCCCGTTCGTCTTCGCCAATGAGGGAAAACTCAAGTTCAAGGTCGCCTTCTGAACGTCGCGCCGTTTCCAGCCTGGCCTCAACTAAATCGTCATCTACGGCTTGCTCAAGGTTCTCAAGCCTCCCTTCGAATTCTTCTCTGCCCTTTTCTTCCATGTCCCTCGCTCCTTTTTGAATACCGCCACGAAAAAGTCGCCCCCAGCTTGGAGGGCGACTGAATCAATATCTTCACGGCAAAGTCAAACGCGGCTTGTCGGGCAGAGTGCGGGCGAGGCGCTGCACTTCGCGCAGGGTGCTTTCGGCGTCCTCACGAATCCCGAGGCGCTTAAAGCTCTGCGCCAAACTTTCGGCGTCGCGCTTTAAGAGCGACTGAAAGTGAGGGTTGGTCTGGTCACTGACCTGTGGAAAATCAATCATCATCACGCTCCCCTCCCACCACAGGAGGTTGTAAGTGCTGTAATCCCCGTGGACGAGGCCGAGTTTAAGCAGCCGCGCCATGCCTTCCAGCGCTTGCTGCCAAGCAACTTGAGCTTCTTCAGGCGTCAGGCGAATATCGCTGAGCCTCGGCGCGGGCCGGTCTTCGTCGCCGATAAAGCGCATCAGCACGGCGGGACTGGTCTGGACATAATCAAATGCCTCGGGACCGATCAGCGGTTCAGGAACGTTCAGTCCGGCTTGCCAGAGCTGCCACAGCACCATGTACTCGCTGGCCACCCACAAGTCTTGCTGGGCGGCTGGGCCTTTGGAGCCGCGCTTGGCGATCGCCTTGCTCACCGCGTCACTGGTGCTGGCGAGTCCTACGCCGTAATCGCCAGTGTTTTTGAAGCTGCGGGCGGCCACGTCGCGGTAAATCTTGAGCGCCAAGAGGCCGTCGTCATTTTCAGCGAGGTAAACGGTGGCTTCTTTGCCGCTTTTGATTTCGGCCAGCACCTCGGTAATCAGGCCCAATTCTTCAAGCTGGGTCAGTACCGGGTCTTTGGCGTCGGCGTCAGCGCTCATGGCCGAGAGCTTGCGCCTGCCCTGCGGTTTACGGCGCTTGCGGCTGAGCTTTTGCTCTTGCTCCGCGTCGTCGCCGCTCACATGGCGGTCTAAAAGCTGGCCCTTCAACTGAGGCCTTGAAAACTAACTGTTCGGGTCGTATAGGGGGGAACCGCTGAAACTTGGTGCAGCATGCATACTCCGTGAATCAGAAAATGGGGCGACGGGGAGAAAGCCTCGTTGCGCGTCTTCAATCAAAACAAGCTCGGTTAAAACAAAGTAGTTGTCAGTCATGTTGCTGCACCTCCTTTCAGGTGATGGCTCAGCTTAGCAGGTGAGGCGGCCATGAGGAAGGGCGCAGCGCGGCGGGTAGGCCAATGTGCTTAGCACTCTCCTTGACCCAACAAGCCAGTGGCAACCGACAAGCTCTACTTCAGCGTTTTGCTAATCGCCGCGTTGCTGAAAAAGTCGCTGGCTTTTGCGCTGCTCGGCACTTTGCCCTGCTTTTGCAAGTACGCCACCGCCTTTGTCCACGCGGCGGGGTCGCTGTAGCCCAGACCGCTGACTTTGGTGGCGCTGCTCTGCATCAGCGGCAAACTGGCCTGCAAGACGCTGAGCGTGCCGCCGCCGCTGCCGAAGTCCTTGAGCCCAATCTTGAAGGCTTGGGCCGGATCGTTGATGGTCAGGCGCATGGCCCGCTGCGAGGCCCGCACCACTTTTTTGGCCAGCGCCGTCTGGGCGTTTTTGTCGGTGGTGATGATGCCTACGCCCACCATCGGGTAAGCCGCCGTCACGTCGAGGGTGTTGACTGGCACGCCCGCCGCTTTCAGGTTCACGACTTCGTTGTTGACAAAGCCCACCGCCGCGTCTACCTTGCCGCCGCGCACCGCTTCAAGCTGGGTAAAGCCGATGGAAGCCAGTTTCACGTCGCTTTCTTTGAGGCCCGCCGAGTCGAGCAGTGCGCCCAGAGCAAAGTAAGTGCTGCCGAAGGTGCCGGGAATGCCGATGACTTTACCCTTCAAGTCGGCGGGCGTGCGGATATTTTTGCTGGCCAAACTGAACACCGTCGCCGGAACTTTTTGGTACATCGCCATGATGTATTTGACCGGCTGTCCCGCCGAACGCGCCAAAATCGCGTCTTCAGGATCGCCCACCACGAAGTCGAGTTTGCCTTGCAGCAGCAGCGGAATAAGTTCGGAAACGTAACCGTGCTGATACTCCACGTTCAGCCCCTCGGCCTTGAAGTAGTCCAGCCGCTTGGCGACGTAAAACGGCGTGAACTGCACATTGGGGATATACCCCAGCCCGATATGAATGGTGGGCAGTGGTGGCGTTTGGGCCTGGGTCGCACCGAGCAGGCCCAAACTGAGAACAGCGGTGAAAAGAAAGCGTGACATACTCAGCAGTTTAGAGCTGGGGGCGCTTGTGCAAGTGTTACGCGGCTGAGGCAATCTGATGGGAGCTTACAGTAGGGGCAATGTGAGCGGTTCTTGAGCCAGCTCAAAAGGCAGGTCTAAAGAAAAGGAAGTGGCAACCCACCTGCTTTTTCTGGCAGGATGCCAGCATGAGTATCCTCAACTTCGTGGGCCGCGCCGCGCTGGCTTCTATTTTCGTTCAGGGCGGCCTCTCGGCGCTGCAACACCCCCAGCAACGCGCCAAACTGGTCGAGCGGGCCGGACTCCCGCAGCCGGAGCTGCTGACCCAAATCAACGGCGGCATCATGGCCGCGTCGGGCGTGCTGATGGCGCTGGGCATCATGCCGCGTACCTCGGCGCTGGCGCTGCTCTCCAGTATGGTGCCCACTACTGTTGTCGGCCACCCGTTTTGGCAACTGGAGGGAGCCGAGCGCCAGGGTCAGATGCTGCATTTTGCCAAAAACGTGGCCATGATGGGCGGTCTGCTGCTGGTGGTGGCTGACCGGGGAAAGTAACAGCGGCAGCAGAGAAATAAAAACCGCGTCCATCACTGGGACGCGGTTTTTTCAAATCTGAACTTACTTCTGCTTGCTGGCTTCTGCCTTGCCCTGCTGATCGAGCGCCTTAAAGTCCTCGTCGCTGAGGATCAGGCCTGCCGCCGCCACATTTTCTTCGAGGTGCTTGACTTTGCTGGTGCCGGGAATCGGCAACATCACCGGGCTGCGCTGCAAAATCCATGCCAGAGCGATCCCGCTGGCGCTGACCTGGTGCTTCTCGGCCACGCTGCTGAGCAAGCTGCCTTCTTTGGCAAGGCTGCCCGACGCCAGCGGGAACCAGGGAATAAAGCCGATGTTCTGCGCCTCGCAGTAGTCCAGCACTTCTTCGCTTTGGCGGGTCACCAGGTTGTAGAGGTTTTGAACGGTGGTCACTTCAAAGACCTGCTGGGCGGCTTTGATCTCTTCCACGCTGACTTCCGACAAGCCCAGGTGGCGAATCAGGCCTTCGTCTTGCATCTGCTTCATCACGCCGAACTGCTCGTCACGCGGCACTTTTTTGTCGATGCGGTGGAGTTGCCACAGCGGAATCTGCTCGATTTTGAGGCGGCGCAGGCTCATCAGCACGCACTGACGCAGGTACTCGGGGCGGCCCAGCGGCGGCCAGACATCGGGGCCGTGACGGGTCAGGCCGCCTTTGGTGGCGATCACCGTGTCGCCGTAAGGGAAAAGCGCTTCGGCGATCAAATCTTCGGAAATATAAGGGCCGTAGCTGTCGGCGGTGTCAATAAAGTCAATGCCGAGTTCGGGAAGGCGTTTGAGAACCTTGAGGGCTTCCTCACGGTCATCCGGCTCGCCCCAAATGCCTTTGCCGGTAATCCGCATGGCTCCGTAGCCGAGGCGGTTGACGCTGAGGTCGCCGCCGATCTTGAACTGGCCGCTGGCCTGTGCGCTGAGTGAATGGGTTTGAGTCATGCCCAGGGTTCTAGCGCTCCTAGCGCCTGAGCAATGCGGCAGCGCTCTCAGGATGAAGGTCTGCTCAAAACGGCGCTTAGCGCGGGGGACACTCTTCGAGAATCCGCGCCGCTTGGTCTGAGGCTTCGGAGTCGGGTAAAAAGCTGCCGTGAAGTTGAAGTACGGGCGAAAGGGGAGTATCCAGCTCGTCGTACAGCACCACGCGGTTGCGGCCCGTCTGTTTGGCCTGATACAGCGCAGTGTCGGCGCGGGCCGCCGTTTGCGCCAGCGACTCGCCTTGTTCGCGCAGCGCCACCCCCAAGCTGACGGTCAGCGGCGTGGCGTCGTCGGTGTACTGCACACTTTCGCGAATAGATTCGGCGAACAGATAAGCCAGCGTCGGGGTACTGGCAGGCAGCAGCACCAAAAATTCCTCGCCGCCCCAGCGCCCCACCGCAGGTTGCGGCGCGGACGAGCGCGGGGAAATGCCGAGCTGGCGGTAAATCAGTTGGCCCACCGACCAAAGCAAGCGGTCGCCCTCGGCGTGTCCAAAACGGTCGTTGACCTGCTTGAAGTGGTCAATATCCACCATCATCACGGCGGCGCTCTCAAGCGGCTTATAGGTCTGCCACAAGTTGATCAGCGCCCGGCGGTTGGGCAAAGTGGTCAGGTCGTCGGTGTAGGCAAGGCGCTGGTACACGCGGCGCGATTCGTGGGCTTCTTCCCACCACTTCCGGTACAAGTACAGCAGGAAAAAGACGCCCACTGTCGCGGTCATCAGCGCCAAGGAAATCCAGCGTTCCGGCGAAGGATCGCGGCCTATCAGTGAAGCGCTGATGGAGAGGTGAAGGCCTGAGTAGAGCACGGTGGTGAGAACGACCCAACGGGTACGTTGAAACAAAAAAATGCCAGCAGCAACAATATACAAGCTGTTTTCTGAAAACGCGCCTAGACCGTCAGTACCAAACAGACGCAGCACATTGAGTGCGATGCCGTTGGCGCACAGGAGCGTGAGCATTAAAAACTCGTAGCGTGTCGAAAGCGTGCGCGAACGCCCAAAAATGGCTCCGCCGATTAAGACCAGCAGCAGCGGCACATAAAGCGGCCACCAAACCGGCAAGACCCCTGTCAGCGACCCCCATAAAATAAAGAACCCCAAAGGAATAGAAAAAAACAGCGTCGCCTCAAAAATCTTGAGATGCTTGTCTTGGTGTTCTTGAAGAACAGAGGGTTCTAGATTGTTGAGGACAGGCTGCTTCAAGGGCGCTCCAAGAGTGGGCCGAAGAGAGATCCAGGATCAGCTCCAGTTTCACTTCGCTCGGCTGGAAACGGCCATCAAAGTAGCGCCGAGAGTCGCACAGCTTTCTTGCTTGTTAGATTACTCACATTACTCATGGACTTCAAATGGCTGTATAGGCTTAGACGATAAGCTGAAATCTAAGGCAAGCGCACCGGATCGCAGTTGCCCGACAAGCTCTCCTCGGCGCTTTGCGCCACCACCACCTGTTCAGTTTTGCCCACGTAACCGATGCAGCGGGCCAGCGCGTCCATATAATCCGGGTCACTGGCTTTGGCTTTGGCGTCTTGAAGGACAGTGACGTCTTGTTCGAGTTGCGTTTGTTGGCTGCGGGCCAGCGCAGTTTGCTGCGTCCAGGTCAGGTAACGGTAGCCACTCTGGCCCAGCAAAAATGTCATTTGGACGATGCCCAGTGCCGCGAGCAAACTGGCGATCATCATGGTCAGGGGCAGGCGGCGCACTTCCTCCCAGCGCGGCAAACGGAGTTTCATTGCTGATTAGTCTAGCGCAAGCGCTGCGTTCCCGAGTTGGCTCAGCCGTCCGCTATCCGAAGGTGAGCGGCTGACCGGCAAGCTCACACAAAACGGCGGCCCACTTGCTCAGGCCGCCGTTTGCTTGTTTTCAGCCGTGCTGCTCTGCCTACTTTAGGCCTTGCCCAATGACACGCTGCTCAGCGTGCCGCCTGCCAGCACCGAGGCAAATTCTTCGCCCGACAGGGTTTCGTGTTCGATCAGGGCGGTGACGATGCTGTGGGTGCGGTCGAGGTGGGTCCTCATCAGCTCCAGGACACGCTGGTACTGAGACTCGATCAGCGACGAGACTTCTTCGTCGATCAGGCGGGCGGTGCGCGGCCCGTAGTTGCCCATCGCCGTGCCGCCGAGGTACATGCTGGCCTCACTGCTGAGCGCCACTTTACCGAGCTTGTCGCTCATGCCCCACTCGGTCATCATCCGGCGGGCGATGTTGGTGGCCTGCTGGAAGTCGTTTTGCGCTCCGGTGGTGACTTCCCCGAAGACGATTTCTTCGGCGGCGCGGCCCGCCAGCGCCACGGCGATCATGTCTTCGAGCGCGGCCCGCACGTAATGCACCCGGTCTTCACGCAGCGGCATCATGTAGCCTGCCGCCCGTCCACGCGGCACGACGGTCAGTTTGTGAACGCGGTCGGCGTGCGGCAGCAGTTGCGCGGCCAGCGCGTGCCCGACTTCGTGGTAAGCCGTCACCTTTCGGTCTTTTTCACCGATGACCATGCTGCGCCGCTCCGGCCCCATCAGTACCCGGTCACGGGCTTCGTCAATGTCTTTGTTGGTAATCCGGCTGCGCTGTTCTCTGGCTGCGCCCAGCGCCGCTTCGTTGAGCAAGTTCTCCAGGTCGGCCCCGACCATACCGGGTGTCTGCTTGGCGATGGCAGCCAAATCCACGCTCAAATCCAGCGGCTTTTTGCGGGCGTGAATCTTGAGGATGGTTTCGCGGCCCCGGACATCCGGCGCGTCGACGACCACCTGACGGTCAAAGCGTCCAGGCCGCAGCAGCGCGGCGTCCAGCACGTCGGGGCGGTTGGTGGCCGCCAGAATGATCACGTCGTGGCCGGTGCCGAAACCGTCCATCTCGACCAGCAGTTGGTTGAGGGTCTGTTCGCGCTCGTCGTTGCCGCCCTGCATTCCGGAGCCGCGTTTGCGGCCCACCGCGTCGATTTCGTCGATGAAGACGATGCAAGGCGAAGCTTTTCGGGCCTGCTCGAACAAATCACGGACGCGGGCCGCACCGACGCCGACAAACATCTCCACGAAGTCCGAACCGCTGATCGAGAAGTAAGGGACTTTGGCTTCTCCGGCCACTGCCCTTGCCAAAAGCGTTTTGCCGCTGCCGGGAGGGCCGACCAGCAAAACGCCGTGCGGGATGCGTGCGCCCAGAGCATGGTACTTCTCGGGGTGCTTGAGGAAATCGACCACTTCGGTGAGGTCGGCTTTGGCTTCGTCGCAGCCCGCCACGTCACCGAAGTTGACTTTAACCTGGCCTTCTTGAAACAGGTTGGCTTTAGATTTGCCGAACTGACTCGCGCCGCCGCCCTGATTGCCACGTGCGCCGCGCCAGATCACCAGCAGCACCAAGCCGATCAAAATCAGCGGCAGCAGTTGAGTGATCCAGCCGAAGGGTGAGCCGCCGCCGACGACTTGGGTTTCCACTTTGGCGGCCCGCAACGCGCTGAGGGTCTGCCCGGTGGGCGGCACCACCACGTCGAGCGTGCGGCCCTCGCCCTGCACGGTGGCCCGGACGTTGCCGTCACCGTCAATGATCACCCTGCTGACCCTGCCGGCGCGGACATCGGCGAGGAAATTGGAAGCGGTGTAGTTCTGGTCGTTGCGAACGGCGGCTGGCTGTCCGGGCGACTGCTGCGCTCCCGCTGCGCCGAGTAGCAGCGAGCTGATCAGGAGTGGAGCCAGCCAGCCCGTGACGCGCCGCTGCCACGCTGAGAAAGAGCGTTTGTAAGAAGTGGTTTGCCGGTCAGTCGGGCGGCGCAGGGTCATGCCGTATGGTACGGCGCACCGGCCTGAGCTTACTGATTGAGAATGACAATTGCCGAGCAGACTGTCAAAAGTGGGCAGAGCGCTTTTGCCACCTTGCGCTCCCTTCTTTCCACTGTCCGGTTTTCACTCTCCAACACCCAACGTGAACAAAACAATGGGAAAGAACTGAGCCGGCTTCAGGTTCAAGTCAGGCTCGATGCAGTATGCTCAATGTATGCGAAATGCCTTTTTGCTCGGCTCTTTGGCGCTTGGCCTGAGCGCCTGTTCAGTGACGGTTCAGTCCAACGCGGGCCTCAGCGGCTCGCGCAGCAATCTCATCTCCAGTTTTACGCCCGCACGCGGCGAGGGCAGCACCTACCCGATCGGCAGTCAAGTCAGCTTTAACTTCACCACCCGCACGGCCGGCTACGTCACCCTGATTTCGCTCGATCCCAACGGGCGCGGCAATGTCTTGGTGCGCGGCGCGGCAGTGGGCGCGGGCACGACCACCTTCCCCCGTGCCGAAGACCGCGTGACCTACGACGTGCGCGAGCCTTACGGCCTCCAGCGGGTGCGGGCCATCTTTACCCGCGTGTTACCCACCGTGGACGTGGTGCTGCAAGGCCAGTACAGCGGCGACACTTGGAACACCGTGACCAGCTCTTACCTGCGGCCCTACGCCCTGAATGACCGCGACGTGCAGGAAACTTTTTTCTACATTCGCTGATAGCCAGCAGACCAAGAAGTGCGCCCCTCGGTGACGAGCTGGGCGCATTTTTACCGCGCCGATTTTTGCTGCGCCGAGGCGCTAAGCTGCTGAGATGACCACGCCCCCAGACACCGCGCTCAGCTTCGCCGCCGCCAGTGCGCGGGTAGACGCTTACGTTTCGCAGTTTAAGGAAGGCTACTTTCCGCCGCTGCTGCTGCTGGCCCGTCTCAGCGAGGAAGTGGGCGAGGTGGCCCGCGTCCTCTCGCACGAAAATGGAAAAACACCCAAAGCCGGTGAAGACGTGGGCGATTTGGAGTTGGAATTGGCCGACGCCCTGTTCGTGATGCTGTGTATGACCAACTCGCGCGGCCTGAGCTTGGAGCGCGGCTTTGAGCGGATGATGCAGAAAGTCGAAACGCGCGACGCTCAGCGCTGGACGAAGAAAGAAGCGGCATCGCCCCGCACCTTCTTGACCGATCCGCGTTACCCGGTTGGCCCGATGCCGGTGCCGGGTGAGGTGTCTTTGCAAGCACGCGCCGAGGCGGTGGAAGCCATCCGCGCTTTGCCTGCCGAGTTGCGCTCAGCGGCGGCCAACCTGAGTGACGCCCAACTGGACACCCCCTACCGTGAAGGCGGCTGGACACTGCGCCAGGTCGTTCACCACGTTGCCGACAGCCACCTGAACGCCTACGCCCGCCTCAAATGGGCGCTGACCGAGGAGCGGCCCACCATCAAGCCCTATCAGGAAAGCCAGTGGGCGGGCTTTGCGGATTCGGCCCTGCCTGTAGAAGTCAGTTTGGTGCTGCTCGACAGCCTGCATCAGCGCTGGGTGGCCGTGCTGGAGAGTTTAGACGAAGCGCAGTGGGCGCGTGAGTTCGTGCATCCGGTGAGTGGAGAGGTGCTGAGCGTGGCCCAAGCGGCGCTGCGCTACCAATGGCACGGCCAGCACCACACCGCCCACCTCTTGCGGCTGCGGCAAGCGCAGGGCTGGCCGTTGCGCTAAGTTGGGGGCCGTGAACTACGACGACTTCGCCGATCTCTACGACCACCAGTACGACCTTTACCGCGACGATCTGCATTTTTACGGTGCGCTGGCCGAACGCGTCGGCGGCAAACTGCTGGAAGTTGGAGCGGGCACCGGGCGCGTGACCACCTACTTGGCGCGGCGCGGCGCAGACGTGACCGGCTTGGAGCCGAGCGCCCGCATGTTGGAGCGGGCCAGAGCGCGGGCGGAGCGCGAAAACCTGGTGCTGCATCTGGTGCAAGGTGACGCCAAAACCTTCCAATTAGAAACCCGCTTCGACCTGATCATCGCCCCCTTCAACGCCCTGATGCATCTCTACACCCCCAACGAGCAGTTGCAGGCGCTGGAAAACCTGCGTGCCCACCTGATCCCCGGCGGCCAACTGGTGTTTGATTTGAGCGTGCCGCGCTACGGCCAGCCCGCCACTATGCGGCATGAGGGCGAGACGTTTTATGTCGGCAAGGAGCGCACCGACGTGTTTTTGGTGCAGCGTCTCGACGAAGTCAAGCAGCGCGTGACCACCGATTACTACGTGGATACGGTGAGCGAGAACGGAGCGCTGCGCCGCCGGTTCTTCAGTTTGGAGCAGCGCTACTACACCCGCTACGAAGTGGAATGGCTGCTGCGCTGCGCGGGCTTCGAGTCGCCCCGCGTACAAGGCGGTTTTCAAGGTGGGCCGCTGGAACTGGGCAGCGAAACGATGGTGTTTTTGACGCGGCGTAAGGGGTAAACGCGAAAAAGAGCGAACCGCCCGAGTTCACCCTCTTTCCGCCTAGCGGCTCTATTTCTTTTGCAGCAAGGCAATGTAAGCCTTGAGTGCGGCGGCCTCGCGGCCCTGCTTGAAGGGGTTGAAGGAGCCGCCTGCGGGTGCGCCGCCTGTGCCTGCTTGCCCCGCCTGACCCTGCCGATTTTGCCCGCCAAAGCCGCCGCCCGGCAGGCCCGGAATCCGGATGCCGCCGCCTTGCTGGGCGCTGCCCTGTTTGGCCCGCGCAGCGCGGCGGTCTTCTTGGCGTTTGAGGTCGAGGTCATCCAGCGCCGTGACCTGCTTGTCGGTCAGAATTTTGTCTTCAATTCGGCTGAGCATCTTTGTCGCGTCCGCGCCGCTGATACTGGCCGAGGTTTGCAGCTTTTGCAGCAGCGGCACCAGCTGTTTGGCCTGCGCCTTGGTCACCGCCTGCGCCTTATTTTTTTCGAGTTCAGCCATCAGCGATACGCGGCTGGCGAGATCGAAGACTGGGCGCATGGCCTGAAAGCGGGCACGCTGGGCAGGATCGATTTGGCGCTGCTGGCCGCCCTGCCGCTGAGCGGGTTGGCCTTGCTGGGCAGACGCTGCGCCGAGCAGCAAGGAAGCGGAAATGGTCAGGATTTTGAGGATATTTTTAGGCATCATGAATCTACTCCTTCTTTTAAATCCAATTTGAACACTTGGATAGGTTATGTTTACAGCGGTGCCGTGCAGAAATGGCGAAGAGAGAGCTCACTTATCTTTGAGAAGACTTCTCATTAAAATTGACACATCTTCTAACTTCATCTTCAATTTGAACTGTGCCGATTCTACTCATAACGCAAACTGTCCACCGGATCGAGTTTGGCCGCCTGCGCCGCTGGGTAGTAGCCGAAGAAAATGCCCACCAGAGCGCTGAACAAAAAGGCAATGCCAATCGTGACGGGCGAGAACACCGGAGTGATGCCCGCCAGTGTGCCCAAATAAGCTGCGCCCACGCCCAGCACCAGCCCGATCACGCCGCCGCCCACCGAGAGCACGAAGGCTTCGACCAAAAACTGAGTCAGGATGTCGCGGGGTTTTGCGCCCAGCGCTTTGCGGACGCCGATTTCGCGGGTGCGCTCGGTGACCGACACCAGCATGATGTTCATGATGCCGATGCCGCCGACCAGCAAACTGATTCCGGCGATTGCGCCCACCAGCAGCGTCAGGGTGGTGGTGATGCTGTTCAGGCTCGCCAGCGAGTCGGCCTGATTCTGAATCTGAAAGTCGTCGTTGGCCGAGTCGGTGATTTTGTGGCGGGTTTCCAAGAGAGTGGTAATTTCGCTTTGCAGCGGAGTCAAATCGGCGGCGGTGGTGGCCTGCACATACACGTTGCTGACGGTGGGCTGGCCGCCACTGCGGGTGGTGCTAAAGCGCTGCTGGAAGGTGGACAGCGGCACGATGACTTGCCCGTTGGGGTTGCCGAAGCCGCTGGCTCCCTTGTCGGGCAGCGTGCCGATGACCGTAAACGTCACGTTGCCCAGCCGAACTTTTTGATTGAGCGGATCAGCGCCGCTGAACAAGTCCTGCACCAGCTGATAACCGATGACCGCCACCCGTTTGCGGCCTTTCACGTCCTCGTCGGTGAAGTAACTGCCGGTGGCCAGCGGGCTGTTTCTGACCGTTTCGTAGGCGGGCCAGGTGCCGATGACGGTGGCCTGGGTATTGAGGCTTCCGGCTTTGGCCTGCACGCTGCTCTGGGTGCTGGGAGCCACCCCCGCGATCTTGGCCGAGTCCAGGGCCGCAATCGCCTCGGCGTCTTTGAGGGTAATGGTCTGGCGCGGGCCGCCGCGCACCAGTGAGCCGCCGCCGAAGTTGCCGCGTGCGCTGCCCACCGTCAGGAGGTTGGTGCCCAGCGCTTCTAGGTTTTTGGTGACGCCCGCCGTGCTGCCCGATCCGATGGCGGTCAGCGCGATCACGGCGGCTACGCCGATGATGACGCCCAGCGCCGTGAGCATACTGCGCAGCGGCGAACCCAAAATCGCCCGCCAAGCCACTGTCACTGCGCCGCCCAGGCCCATGCCGCCGCCTGTGCGGGGGCGGTGCTGGCCAGCTGGGGTTTGGCTGATTGGGGTCTGGCTGGGCGGTTGCGGCGCAGTGTCCTTGAGGGGTTGGGTGGTCATAGCATTGCCGCTTGGACGGTAAGCGGGGCCGCCCGTTGGCCGCGCGTGGGGGTCTGGCGCTCGTCTCGCTCGATCACTCCGTCGCGCAGCCGCACCACCCGCTCGGTGTACTCCGCGATGTCATTTTCGTGGGTCACGATCACCACCGTCTTGCCCTCGGCGTGCAGTTCGCCGAACAGGTTCATGACTTCCTCGGAGGTGTGCGAATCCAAGTTGCCGGTCGGCTCGTCGGCCAGCAGCAAGCGGGGTGAGAGGCTCAGCGCCCGCGCCACCGCCACCCGCTGCTTTTGCCCGCCGCTGATCTGCGAGGGCAAGTTCTTGGCTTTGCTCTCCAGCCCGACCCGCCGCAGCACGTTCATGGCGATTTCGCGGCGCTCGGCGGCGGGGTATCCGGCGTAGGTCAGCGGGACTTCGACATTTTCGAGGAGGTTCAGGCGCGGCAGCAGGTGAAACGCCTGAAACACGAAGCCGATCTCTTCGTTTCTGGCCTCGGCCCGCTCATTTTCACTCAGCGCCGTCACGTCGCGTCCGCCCAGCAAGTAGCGGCCCTCGGAAGCGCGGTCGAGGAGGCCGATAATCTGCATCAAGGTGGTCTTGCCGCTGCCCGACGGCCCCATCAGCGCCACCATTTCGCCCACGTTGACCACCAAGTCCACGCCCCGGAGCGCCTCGAACACCACTTCGCCGGTCTGGTAGGTTTTGCGAACGGCGCTGAGATCCAAAACGGGGAGGTCTGAAACGGGAACGCTCACCGTCCACCGCCGAAGCCCCCGACGCCCGGAACGCGGGTGGGGGTGCCCGTCCGCGCCGCGCCTGCGCCGCCAGAGGTGCTGGGCACCGTGTCAGCCGGCAACACCACCACGTCGCCGGCCTTCAGTCCCTCAGTCACGATGATGTTGGTGCCGTCATCGGCTCCGGTGCGGACGCGGGTGCGCTCCGCCGTGCCGTCTGCGGCCTGAAGCTGAACATAGCTGCGCGTTCTGACCGCTTCCACCGCTTTTTTGGGAACCGTCAGGCCCTGAGCTTGGCTCTGGATGATCTCGGCTTCGGCGGTCATGCCGGGGCGCAGGGTGCCTTCAGGATTGGGAAGCTGCACCGTTACCGTGAAGTAAGCGATGCCGGAATCGGTGGTGGCCTGCGGGCTGATCCGAATCACTTTGCCGCTAAAGGTCTGGCCGTCGAGGGCGTCCAAAGTCACGTCTGCTTGTTGGCCCGCTTTGATGGCCCCGATCTCGGTTTCGTCGATCTGTACCGGGAGGTCGATCTGCGAAGCGTCGATCAAGGTGGCGATCACCGTGCCGCCCACGCTGCTGCCGGTGACGCTCTGGCCGCTGCTGACCGGCACCGTCGCCACTGTGCCGGACATCGGGGCATACAACTTGATGCCCGCCTGGGTGGTTTGGGCGTCTTGCAAGCTGACCTGAGCTTGCTGCACCGCCAGTTGGCTGCTGCTGAGATCCTGCTGGGCGCTGAGGGCTTTGGCACTCTGCTGAGCGCGGGCTGAGCTTAGAGCTTGCTGGGCCGTGTTGAGGGCGCTCTGGGCACTTTGCACGCCGAGGCGGGCCGTTTCCAGATCCTGAGCGCTGATGCCGCCCACCGCGTAGATGGTTTGCTGATTGGCGTAGGTCTGCTGGGCAGCGGCGAGGGTGCTCTGGGCGGTGGTCAGGTTCTGCTGGGCGCTGACGACGCTCTGCGCGTCTCCGGCGCGGCTGCTGGCCTGCGACGCCCGCAGCGAAGCGAGCTGCGCCTGGGCTTTTTGCAGCGCGAGTTGGGCGTTTTGCAGGCCGGTGTCGGCGGTCAAGCTGCTGAGTTTGGCGATCAGTTGGCCTTTGGTGACGCTCTGGCCGACCGTGGGCACCAGCGTCAAGGTGCCGCCCGTCGTGGCCGAAACACTGCTGCTGGTGGCCGCCTGTAAAGTGCCCGGCCCGCTGACCGACACCTTGACCTCACCCTCGGCGGCGGTGGCCGTCTGAACGGTGACTACTGGGGTCTGTGCCGTTTTGGTGCGCTGATACCAGTAAGCTCCACCGCCGCCGATCAGCAGGGCCGCCACGATCCACGGCCAAACTCGGCGTGTTTTGCGCTGGGGAGCGGGTCGAGACGCCGCTGTGCTGGGTGTGGACATCGTTTACAGCCTTCCTGATCGAACGGGGCCGTGTCTAGGCGGTCGGGACGCTGGGTTCTGCATACCTGACAGTAAAACCGGAACCCACGAACACCCCGCGCAGGCTTTGTGAAGGTTTGGCGCAGACGCCGCGCCGCTCTGTGCGCCGAACCTTTACACGCTGGATTTAAGATCAGCTCATGAGCGCCCTGATTTTAATCGTAGAAGACGAGCCGCATCTGGCCGAGGTGCTGGAAGCCTACGCCAAGCAAGAAGGCTTCCGCAGCGAACGGGCCGCCGACGGCAACGCCGCTTTGACCCTCTACCGCGCCGCCAAGCCGGATCTGGTGCTGCTCGACATCATGCTGCCCGGCAAAAACGGCCTGGACGTGCTGCGCTCGATTCGCCAAGACGGTGCCACGCCGGTTATTTTGGTGACCGCCCGCGCCGAGGAAAGCGATCACATCGTGGGCCTGGAACTCGGCGCGGACGATTACGTGGTCAAGCCGTTTCGCCCCCGCGAGGTGATGGCCCGCGTGCGGGCGGTGCTGCGCCGCGCTTCCGCCGCGCTGGAATCCGGTGACGCGCCCCTGCGGGTGGGGCCGCTGGAGATAGACCGCCGCGCCGTGACCGCCAGCGTCAGTGGGAAAGAACTGCAACTGACGCCCACCGAGTTTCGCCTGCTTTCGCATCTGGCCGCCGCGCCGGGCCGGGCGTTTAGCCGTGAGGAACTCTTGCAGGCCGCCCTGCCCGACTCCGACGCCTTGGAACGGGTGGTGGACGCCCACCTGGCCGGAGCGAGGCGCAAGCTGGAAGCGGCGGGCGCGGCGGGACTGCTGCACACCGTGCGCGGCGTCGGCTATAGATTGTCCGAAGGGTAAGCGGCTGGCCCGGTTTTCAACTTCTTGCCCAGCCCGCCCACTGCCTAAGACTTTGCCCCAAATGAGGCCAACTCCGCCATGACGCCCAACGCCCAACAAGCCAATCCCGATTCAGCCGCGCCCAGCCGCACTTGGCCCTGGCAGCGCCTGTCGGTGAGCATCATTGCCGCCATGCTGCTGATGATGGCGATCATGGCGCTGAGCTTGGTGGCGGTGTCTAATTACTCGGTGCAGCGGCAATTCGACAACATGCCAGCAGAATTTCGCGCTCAGTTTGACTCGGGTGAACAGGGCGGGCCAAACAACCAGACCAACCCCATTCAAAACCGCCCCACCAACACTGGCGACGTGGGGCGCAAACTCGCGCAGGGCGTGACCCAATCCTATTTCATGCTGGTGCCGTCTGTGGCTGCTGGGCCAGCTTCTGCGCTTGGCTCAGTGTCCCCGCGCCTCAGCCGGAGCGAGCGAATCCGGCGTGAATTGCTGAACAACCTCATCTGGGCAGTGGGGATTTCGGGCGTGGTGGCCGTTCTGATCGGGGCGCTGCTGGCCCGCTTGATTGCCCGTCCGGTGGCTGAAGTCTCCGGAGCCGCGCAACTCGTGGCCAGCGGAGACCTCTCGGCCCGCGCCCGGCAGTGGCCCGGCAACGCTGAGCTGATCCATTTGACCCGCAACTTCAATCAGATGGCCAGCGGCTTGGAACTCCTTGAGCGCGAACGCCGCGAGATGATCGCCGACATCGCCCACGAACTGCGTACCCCGCTGGCCGTGGTGCAGGCCCGCCTCGACGCTTTTGAAGACGGCGTGCTGGAACCCACCCCGCAGGAACTGGCCCTGATGTCGACTCAAATTGGCCTGCTGACCCGCTTGGTGAGCGATCTGCGGACGCTGTCGCTGGCCGAGGCGGGCCGCTTGCCGCTGCAACTCGCGCCGCTGGATTTGTCGGCGCTGACCTCACGTATCGGGCAGTCTTTTGTCAGCAAAGCGCAGGCGGCGGGCATTGCCCTGCACCTGACGACTTCGGCGGGTGAGCTGCCGATCCAAGCCGACCGTGACCGCTTGGGGCAAGTCTTGGTCAATTTGCTCGAAAATGCCCTGCGCTACACCCCGCCCGGCGGCCAAGTCAGTGTTTCGGTGCGTGCCACATCCAGAGGCACAGACGCGGCCCAGGCCGTGCTGAGCGTGCGCGACTCCGGCCCCGGCTTTCCGGCGGGCAGCGAACGGCAGGTCTTCACCCGCTTTTTTAGGGCCGACGAAAGCCGGACCCGCGATTCGGGCGGCAGCGGACTGGGGCTGGCGATTGTGGCCGCCATCATCGGTGCACATGGCGGCGCGGTGACGGCCCGCAACGCGCTGAGCGGCGGCGCGGAAGTGGAAGTCCGGCTGCCGCTGCATGAAGAAGCGCCCAGCGAGTGGAGCGAGGCGCTGGCTTCGTCCGGCGCAGGCTCTACACTCTGAAGCGATGCTGCTGAGCTTAGACTGGGACGCTTATTCGGGTTGCCGAGCACTGGTGTTCGACGCGCCGATTTGGGGCACGCCCGACCGCGAGCATGACCGCTTGGCGGCTTGGCAGGCCCGCGCTCTCAAACGCGATGCGCAGGCGCGGGAGTGGGAGGTGCTGGAGGCCGATTTTCCGCTGTATCCCGGTTGGCGAGACTGGGCGCAGTACGCCGGCCTTCCCGTCTCGGTGTGCTGGAGTCACGCCCACGCTTGGCGGTGGCTGGAGCAGTTTCCGGGCCGTGAAGTGCTCAACATCGACAGCCACCACGATCTGTACTCGCTCAGCGGCGACCCCGCCAAGCTGCGCCCCGGCAACTGGGCGGGCCTAGGTTTGGTGGCAAACCTGATTTCGCACTACCGCGTGCAGTACCCGGCGTGGCATGGGGAAGTGCCGGTGGCCGAGGGGCACGACCTTGAGCGCACGCTGGCCGAACTCCGCCCACATTTGAGTCAGGGGGTGCGGAGCCACCTAAGCCTCAGCCGCGCCGATACCCTCCCCCCGAAGCATGAAGTCGAGGCGCTGCTGCTGGTGCAGTCACCGTCTTGGAGCAGTCCAGCACATGACGCGGCGTTCTCGGCGTTGGCAAAGGCGCTGGACGCAAAGCCCATCAGCCAACCATTTGTGCGAAACTGGCCCAACTCCTTACCGCAACTCTAGACAGAGGAGCTGAGCTCATCGCTCGAAGTTGCTCCGTTGGCCGTTTTTTTCTCGCCGCTTCCGAGGTTTTTGGATGGTTTGTCGTCTGTACAGGTCGCTATGACTGCCGCTCGTTCCTCCAGCGCTCTTTATTACCAAGTGGGCGTCTTTGGGCTGATTCGCAGCAAAGACACTTACCTGACCGTCACGCCGCATCAGCCGGTTTTGCCGGGCGCGGTGCAGTTGCCGGGGCTGCTGCTGACCAGTCCCAGCGGCGCGGGCCTGGCTGAGTCGGGGCTGCGCCGCGCCCTGCTCTCTCAGGTGGGTTTGGCGGTCAGTGCGTTGTCGGTGGTCGCCAGCTTTGCCGTGCGGCTGCCGGAAGGCGACTCGCGCCTGAGCCTGATTTTTGGCAGCGAGTACGTCTCGGGCATTCTCAATCCCAGCTCGGAAGTGCTCGGCGCACAGTGGCTTGACCCCGAGGAGCTTCGCCGCGCCGGCGCTCCGCAGTGGCTTTTTGCCGCCATCCGTGAATACGAAGCGTTTCACGGCACGCCGCCGAGCGGAGGTGAAGAGCGCCCGCGCCGGGTGGGGTTGCGCTCTATTTTGGGTCGCCGTAGCGAGTAAAGGAATTTTTAGCCGCCTCGAAGCCAGTTCCATACCGCTGCCCGCGCCAGTGGCCTAAAGCCGAAACTCTGTACGGCGGGAGCCTGAACGTCCTGTGCGGTATAAGGGTTATAGAGGGCCAAGTGCAAATCCGGACTCGCGCCCGTGAGGGCGGTTTGGCGGTGGCGGTGGGCCGTGATGAGCACCAAGAGGCGGCCTTCTTGCTCGGCCTGCGCCCGCAACTCAGCCCAGTTCAGCGCCGACGGATCGTCGTAGGCGTGCAACTTGACCGCGTACCACTCGGCCAGCTCGCCCGCCAACGTCTGGGCCTCCACGCTGGCCTCGCTGACATTTTCGCGCTGGGCTTTGGCTTGGGCAACCACCAGCAGCGGCTGACCCACCGCCACTGGCTGGGGGTTGCCCACAAAAGTCAGGCCCCGCGCCCAGGCCTCGCCGAACAGCTTTTCATCTTCTTGCTCCTGTTTATTTTGCTCGACTTTCGCTGGAAAGCGCCGCGCCAAATCCGAGAGCCTTCCGAGTTTGTCTTGCACCTCCAAACCGGCTTCCAGCGCTTCCCGCACGGCTTTGAGGGTAGCTTCTTGCACCTCCCGCCGCCCCAGCGCCATAACCATATCGGCTCCGGCGCTCAGGCTCAGCACCGCCGCCTCGCCGCGCCCGTAGTGGGAGTCAATCGCCTGCATCCCCATGCTGTCGGTAATAATCACGCCGCCGTAGTGCCACTCGCCTCGCAGGAGTCCAGTCAGAATGGGCCGCGACAGAGTGGCCGGATGCTCGGCGTCGAGCGCGTCGTAAACGATGTGGGCCGTCATCACGGCGGGGGCGTCGGTGAGGCAAGCCTTAAACGGAGCGAGTTCCAGCGCCTCCAACTCGGCGCGGAATTTGCCGACCCTCGGCAGGGCGCGGTGCGAGTCTTGGTGGGTGTCGCCGTGTCCGGGGAAATGTTTGACGCAGCCCGCCACGCCTGTCCGCCTCAGGCCGCGCAGGGCCGCCGCGCCTTGCTGGGCCACCAAATCCGGCGACGCTCCAAACGAGCGCTCGGCGATCACCGGATTGTCAGGGTTCACGTTCACGTCCAGCACTGGAGCGAAATTCCAGTTGATGCCCACTGAGCGTAGTTGCCGCCCCGCCGCCGCCGAAACGTCTTCGGTGAGTTGCAGGTCACCCGCTTGGCCGAGGCTCATGGCGCTGGGCGGCGCGGGCCAAAAGGTGGGCCGTACAATCGCGCCGCCCTCGTGGTCAATGGCGATCAGGGCTTCTTCGCCCATAACGGCCCGCAACTCGGCGCAGAGCTGGCGGAGTTGTGCTTGGCTCTCCACATTTTTACCGAAGAGGCACACGGCCCGGATTCCGTTTACGCGCAAATATTCGGCGGTGTCCACGTCTAAGCGCGGGCCGGGAATGTCCACCATCAGCAGGGCACCGGCTTGGGGAGGGGTAGAAGGAGTCATGGCAGCAGGCTAGCAAAATGCGCCGCAGTGGGCGCATTCGGATTGGTTGGGGTTGTATGAACCGCCGCGCTCAGTTGGTACAGCGTTTGGCGCTGTAGAGGCGGTTGAGGGTGCCGATGCGTTCGTCGGCTGCCCGCTGGACTTGGTCGTTGGTGTACTCGTTGGCCACCACGCCCGGCAAGAAGAGGATGGCCCAGGCGATGTTTTGTCCGCTCAGTCCTCGGTTCTTTCCGGCTTCCGTGCGGGCCGACTCGGCGCGGCCAATTTCCGACCTGATTTCATTGCACGACAAATCAGCGTCGGGCTTGCGTGAATTGGGATTGTAGCGGGGAGCGCAGGAAGCCAGCATTAACGAGGCGGTCAGCAGCAAGACAACTTGTTTCATGGATGTTCCTCCGCTCCTCTGATAGCACACACCCAGCCGGTTCGCTGGTAATTTACGGCTTTAGAGCATTTGTCCGAATAGAATAGATGGATGAGCAAAAAGCACGCTCATCCATCCATCCTCCCAAATGCTTTCTCTATTCCACTCCCGTTGGTCGGTCAAAAAAGAGCCTCTTTTTTGACAAATGCTTTAGTTTGCCCTCACCCACAAAGCCCCGCTCGGCCCCAAGGTCACGCCGGGGCGGGGTGCCGGGTTGCCGCGCAGCGCCGAGAGGGGCGGCAGGCTGGCTAGAGCCGTTTCCAGTATCAAATTGGCCAAGTGCATCCCGAGGCAAACGCGCTCGCCGCCGCCGAACGGCAGATAACTCCAGGCCGGGGGCCTAAATCCGGCTTGCCAGCGCTGCGGCCAGAACTCGCCCGCCCGCTCCCAGCGCGTGGCGTCGCGCCCGCTCAGGTAAGGGCTGTAGAGCGCCAGTGCGCCTTTAGGCAGCCGCACGCCCTCGAACTCGCTGTCTTGGGTCAGGCGGCGGCTGCCCATCCAGCCTGGCGGATACAGCCGCAAAGTTTCTTTGATGACGGTGGAATGACGCTCGGGGGTGTGCCACTCTGGAAACTGGGCCAGGTGCCAGGCCGCCCAAGCCAGCGTGTGGGTGGTGGTGTCGTGGCCCGCCGCCAGCGAAATCCTTGCTTCGCGCACGCCGCCGGGGAGCTTGGCGAGCAGTGCCAGCAGATCGTCGCCACCCTGAGTGAATTGGCGCTGAGTCAGTCTCCGCTGGGCCAGCCGCCCCAGCTCGGCGTCGAAGCGGGCGAACAGCAGCGGGCGCGGATAAGCCGGAGTCGGAAAAGGAAAGCGCAGCGGCGCGAGAAAAGCGTGCAGCAGCTTGTCTGGAAACTCGCCGCTGAAATACGCCGCATTGAGCATCGCCAGCACTGCGCCGTCAGCCCACTGGAGGGCGTCGAACTCAGCCTTAAAAAATTGGGCGTTGAACTCCCGCAGGGCTGACTCAATCCGCGTTTTGAGCGTCTCCAAGTGCGCCTTGCCAAACCCCGGATTCATCAGTTGGCGGCGCGGGCCGTGTCCCGGTGCGTCGGTCAGGATGATCCCGCCGGCCAAGTAAGGCACCACTGCCGAGAAGCCGCCCGCGCTGGCAAAGGTGGTCAAGTCGGTCAGCACGCGCTTGTTCCAAGCTGGCGAGTAACCGACCACCGTCTTGAGGCCGAGCTGAAGTCCGAACAGTTCACCCAACGCCGCGCCTTCCTCGATCAGTTCCAGTGGTTGGCCGCCCCAGCGCTGCAAGTGGCCGGAGAAAGGCAGGGCGCGGGGACGCGGCAAGTCGCTGAGATTCAAGCCCCGCTCACTTGCCCACTAAGGTCGTCGTAGGGCAGCCCCAAAACCTGTCCCGCGCCGTTCCAGCCGCTCAGCAGCGAGAGCGGCACGCCGCCGCCGGGATGCACCGTGCCGCCGACTTGCACCAGATTGCGGGCCGCCGTATATGTCCAGCCGGGGCGCAGGCTGCCCAACAGACCGTGCGGAGCTGCGCCGTAAATCGCGCCGCCCATCCCGGTCAGGGCGTAGAGGGCCGGATCGAGCGGCAGCCAACTGCTGACTGGCAAGGCTGCGCCGTACTTCTCTGCGTAGCGGGCCTGCAAGTTGTCCAAGAGGGCCGCGCCGTAAGTGTAAGGATCGGCGACGATATTGGGATTGGGCGGCGCGTTGATCAGCAAGAAAGCCCGCTGGCCGTCGAGGTGCAGGTACAGCGCCGGATCGCTGGGCAGCTTACCGAGAGCGATATCGCGCCATTCCTGCCGGTACTCCGCCGGAAAAAACAGGTGGTGGGCGCGGCCCACGTCGCGCTCCAGCCGCAGCTGCAGGGCAAAGCCGCTGATGCCGCGCGGCGCTTTTTCTGGTGGCAGCCCCAGCCACTTGGCGGTGGTGGCGTGGTCGGCGGCGCTGACCCACTGCTCGGCGCTGTACGCTCCCTGATCGGTGTGCGCCCCGATAATCTGGCGGCCAGAGCGCAGCAGGTGCTTGACCGTCACGCCGTACTCGAATCTCACGCCGAGTTGCTCAGCTTCCTCGCCCAATCGGGCCGCCAACGCTCCCAGGCCCCCCGACGGCCCTTCGCCCAAATGCCACACCCCCATACCCAGTTCGACCCAGGCGATGTTGTGCAGCACGGCGGGAGCTTTGTAAGGATTGGCTCCCAAGTAAGTGGCAAAGCGCAGCCAGAAGGGCGTCAGCAGCGGGCCACTTTGCACCAGTTGCGCCAGGCTTTTCAGCGGCGCGGCGCGGCGGCCCTTGGTGAGCGCGTAGCGGGCCAGCTGAACTCGGCTGGGCGGCGGGCCAAACAAAAACGTGGGCGCGGCGTCTTGGTACATTTGGCGCGAGACATCCAGCAACCGGCGGTACTGGCTCGCCTCGCTGCGGCTGAGCTGCGCCAGTGTGCTGTCCAAGTTGCCCGCCACGTTCAGCGCTTCGGGGGCAAAGGTGCGCCCAGAGAGCTTGCCCGCGTAGTGGTAGGTGGTGGTGGGCCGCGCCGGCGTCAGCAGCGGCTGGGCCCACTCGAGGCGCTGATACAGCCCCCGGAAGATGTCGGGCATGGTCACGACGCTGGGGCCGCTGGAAAAGTCTGTCCAGCCCAGCGCCGCTTTGCCGCCGGGGCGCTCCAAGCGGTCAAGCACCGTGACTGACGCTCCGGCCCGTGCCAGCCGCAGCGCCGCCGCCAGCCCCGCAAAGCCTGCGCCGAGAACGATGGTACTGGGAGGCCGAGAACGCGTCATGCTTGAAAAGATACACGGCTGGGCGCTTTGTTCGGCGATACCAACTGAGCTGGGCTTACAAATGGTGGCCTGCCCGCTCTGCGCCTATTCGAATGAAAGCGCTGTGTAGGGCGCTGTTTGGCCGCTCAACCTGGAAGTCAGCGTGAAATTTGTCATACTTCTGTGTGAACGGCTTTTGTAAGGTTGGCAAGCAGAATACAGCTCTGCTGACGTCTGGGACGGTTGTAAGCGGGACAGGGGTGAGCGGTCTGGCCGAGTCCAGTCGAGTGAGGGTAGAGAGAAGCTGATGTTTCCTGATTTCCGAAAATTTTCTTCTTCCGCTGCTGCGCTGACGCCCCGGCAGGCGTCCCGCGTTTTTTCGTGGACGCGCTTCATGATTTTGCTGGCGCTGCTCCTGATCTTGGTCGGCAGCATGAGCGCCGTGCTGTGGGCCAACCGGCGCAGCGGTGAAGCCATCCTCAAAGCGCAGGCGCGGGACGGGTTGATGCAGCTTGTGCGCGTGACCGGCGACAACGTGGGCGCTTACCTGCAAACCGCTTTGCAGATCGTGAGCATCAACCGCTCGCTGATTTTGTCGGGGCAGCTCGATGTCAGCAGCAGCGCCGATGTCACGCTGACGTTCAACACCATGCTGTACGCCATCAAGCAGCTCGACGGCGTGCTGCTCGGCCATACCGACGGGCGTTTTGAATATGTGCGGCGCGGCGGCAGTGGGCTTTACATCAAGGTCATCGAGCGGGGCGGACAAAACCGCAGCGAGGTGACCCAGCTCGACGCCGAGAACCGGGTGGTGTCCCGGGTCACGGCGGCAGATCCCTACGACCCGCGCACCCGACTTTGGTACAAGCTGGCGCTCGAAAAACCGGGTCAGAGCGTTTGGACGCCGCCTTACGTGTTCGCCTCATCGCAGTTGCCCGGCGTCACGGTGGCCACTGCCCTGATTGCCCCCGGCGGCATGCGGGTGGTCGTCGGCACCGATGTCCGGCTCAGCGGCCTCGTGCAGCTTCTCGAAAACCTCAAGCTGACACCCGGAGGCCGCGCCTTTATCACCGACAGTCAGGGCCACGCCATCGCGACCTCAAGAGCTTGGCCGCGTGACGTGCAGGGACGGGTGCCGACGCTGAGAGAAGTCGGTGATCCGGCGCTGGGAGCCCTTTTAGAAGGCGGCGCTTTGCTGAGCCTCCAAAAAAATGCCGAGCTGACCCGCCGTTACAGCGTGGGCAACGAAGCCTACTCGGCGGTGCTGCACCGGGTCGAAGTGCAGCCGGGCGTGTACTGGGTGGTCGGTGTCTACGCGCCTGACCGTGATTTTGTCAGCGACCTGAGCGGGGTGGCCCGCCAGCAACTGATTCTCACGGCGGCCCTGATCCTCCTGACCATCTTGGTGGCTTGGCCGCTGGCCTTCAGCGCCACCCAACCCTTGGCCGCGCTTCAGCGCCAAGCCAGCACCGACGCCCTGACCGGTCTGCGCAACCGCGCCAGCTTTTTGGCGCAACTCGCCGAGGACTTGGGAAGAAAAACCCTGAGCGCTACCGAATTGGGTGTGGCGATTCTCGACCTCGACAGCTTCAAGGCCATCAACGACACGTTCGGACACGGGGTTGGCGACGAAGTGTTGCAGGCGTTCAGCACCTTTTTGCTGGCGGCGACGTTGCCCGGCGACACGGTAGGGCGTTTGGGCGGCGACGAATTTGCGCTGCTCCTGCGCGGCCCGAATCAGGCCGAGGTGCGTCTGCGTTTGGAAGGCCTCTTGGAACAGCTGGCCTCGAAGCCGCTGGAAGTTCGGGGAGTCAGCCGCGAGCTTCAGGCGACGGCGGGCCTGGTCTTCCACGCGCCTCAAGCGGCGGCCACGCACTTGGCCCGCAGCCGCGAGCAACTGGCCAGTCATCTGCTGGCCCGCGCCGACGCCGCGCTGATCGGCGGCAAGCGGCTGGAGAAGGGCCGCGTGTGGGTCGGTGACGAAGTCGAGCGCTGAGGTCAAGGTGAGGTCAACGCCCCGAATTTAGGCCGCTGAAGTCAGCGCCGAAATGGGGAAAGTCGGCCTGTCATCTGGCACTCGGTGATGGAGCGCTAAGCGCCGTGGTCGCTTTGCTCTAATCAAACCGCCGGACGAAATGGTGTATCTTGTGTCTTGAAGTAGACGGGCTACAATATGTAGTACCGGATACACCGAGATCTTCCCAAAGCCTGAGCCGGAACGAAACTCAATCCGGCGTTGCCATGCTTTGAGAAGCTTACACGTTTTGCCCGCCGTTTGCCCGCCCGCGCCAGGAGTGTCGATGTCCATCCCTTTAACCTCAACTCAGTGCCGAGGCTATGCACAGGCGCTTTCTCCCTTGCCGCTGGCTTGGACGGCCTGCTGATGCAGCTCGTCTACGATTCGCTGACCGGCAATGTCCGCCGCTTCGCTGAAGATGTGTCGCGGCAGCTCGGCGGAATGCCGCTGTTCGCCGTCAGCAAAGCCCAAGACTTGCCTGACGACGATTATTTGCTGCTGACCTACACCTTCGGCACCGGAGGTGTGCCGGCCAGCACCCAGGCGTTTTTGCAACAGCGGGCAGCGGGGCTACGCGGCGTGGTTTCGAGCGGTTCGTTTCACTGGGGCCAGAACTTCGCCCGCGCCGCCGACGTGATCGCTGGGCAGTACGGTGTGCCGGTGGTCGCCAAAGTCAATAAAGCGGGCAGCGCCGCCGACCGGATGCGGGTGCTGGCGTGGATCAATGAGCAGGAAGAACGAGCCGGAAATAGCAAAGACGTGGAGGATGTGAACTGATGGAACGCTGGATTGAACTCAACAACAAAGTGATCGCCGGAAATGTGGTGCAGCCTCAACATGACAGCGAAGCGCTGCAAGTCTACTTTCAGGAGAAAGTCAACCCCAATACAGTCTTTTTTCATGATTTGAAAGAAAAAATCCGGTATTTGACCGATCATGGCCTCTGGGACGCAACGCTTTTTGAGCGCTACAGTGCCGAAGAAGTGCGCTCAGTCTTTGAACGCGCTTACAGCTATAAATTCCGTTTCAAGAGCTTTATGGGGGCCAGCAAGTTTTACAACGAGTACGCCACCATGACGCCGGACCGGAGCCGCTGGCTGGAGCGTTACGAAGACCGGATGGCCATCACGGCGCTGGCCCGTTCGGAGAGCGCGGATGAAGCGCTGGAACTCGTCCACCATTTGGTCAACCAAACGTTTACGCCCGCCACGCCCACGCTGATGAATTCCGGCAAAGCCAACACTGGGCGCTTGGTGAGCTGCTTTTTGCTGCAAGACTGCACCGACAACTTGGATTCAATTACCAAAACGCTGTCGTTCGTAGCCGAACTCAGCAAGGGCGGCGGCGGCATCGGGGTGGAGGTCAGCAACTTGCGGGCACGCGGCGAGAGCTTGCGCGGCATTCAAAATGTCACCAAAGGCGTGCTGGGCGTCGCCAAGATGCTCGACAACATGCTGCGCTACGCCGATCAAGCTGGGCAGCGGCCCGGAGCTGGGGCAATCTATCTCAACGTCATGCACGCCGACTTTCTGGACGTGCTGAGCGCCAAGAAAATCGCTTCCGACGAGGATTCCCGCCTCAAAACCCTCAGCGTCGGCGCGACCATTCCCGATATTTTCATGGAAAAAGCGCGGCTGGGCGAGGACATTTTTCAGTTTTACCCGCATTCGCTCTGGCAAGAAACCGGAAAAGAGTTCAGCGACATCGACTGGACACGCGACTACCAAGCGCTGGCCGACAACGCCAATATCCGCAAGAAGCGCGTCTCGGCCCGCCGGGTGCTGGAAGACATCGCCGTGACGCAGGGCGAGAGCGGCTATCCGTATTTGCTGTTCGAAGGCAATGCCAACCGCGCCAACCCGATTGCCAACGTCGGCAGCATCAAAATGAGCAACCTCTGCTCCGAGATTTTGCAGCCCACCTTGCCCAGCTACTTTCACGCCTACGGCCAGGAAGCCAAAGACCGCATTGGGCTGGACGTGTCGTGCAACCTGTCATCACTGGTGATCGAGCAGACCATGAACAGCGGCGACATCGGGCGGGTGGTATCGGCGGCCATTGGCCTGCTCGACAACGTGGCCCGCTCGACCAGCGTCACTGAAGTTCCCGCCGTCAAGCGGGCCAACGACGAGATGCGCTCGATTGGTTTGGGCGCAATGGGCCTGCACTCGTTTCTGGCGGGCAAGGAACTCGTCTACGGCAGCGCCGAGGCACTAGAGTTCGTGGACGTGTTTTTTGCGGCGGTGCATTACCACGCCCGCAAAGCCAGCATGCAGATCGCCCGTGACACCGGCTTCGTCTTCAAAGGGTTTGAAGGCAGCCGCTATCAGTCCGGCAAGCATTTTGCCCAGTATCTAGAGCGCGAATTTGTGCCGCACACTGCCGAAGTCACCGCTCTGTTTGAAAGCCACGCGCTGCCCAGCCGCAATGACTGGCAGCAGCTCGTCAGCGATATCAAGCAGCACGGTCTGGCGCACTCGTTCGTGATGGCGGTTGCGCCCACCGGCAGCATCAGCTATGTCTCGCACGCCAGCGCCAGCATCATGCCGATCACCGAGCGCGTAGAAACCCGCACCAGCAACAAAGCCCGCACCATTTACCCGATGCCGCACCTGTCGCCGGATACCGAGTGGTATTACGAGGAAGCCTACGACATGGATCAGCGCCGGGTATTAGACACGGTGGCTGCCGCCCAAAAGCACGTGGATCAGGGAATCAGTTGCACGTTGTTTGTGCCGAGCACCACCAGCACCCGCGCCCTGCAAGCGTATTACCTGTATGCCTACCGACTGGGCATCAAAACGCTGTATTACACCCGGATGCGCAAAACCAACTTGGAAGAGTGCTTGAGCTGCGTCGTTTAATTTCCTCTTCCTAACCTTACTTGAATCTCTAAGGAGTATCTATGTCCCCTTTCTCTGCCGCCAACTGGTCTGAACCTGAAGACAGCTTCTCTACCACCTTTTACGAGAAATACACCTCTCAATTGTGGTTTCCTGAAGAAATCCCGCTCAGCAACGACGCTTTGGTGTGGAAGGCGCTGGGTGATGAAGAACGCTGGACATACATTCACGCTTCGGCGGGCTTGAACGCTTTAGATACCTTGCAAGGTGAAATTGGAATGCCGGTGCTGAGTGACTTGGTCGAAGGCCACATCCGAAAGGCCACGCTCCAGTTTCAAGCCACCATGGAAAATATCCACGCCCGCAGCTACAGCTTGATGAACAAAACCTTTCTGTCGACCAGCGAAGAACGCGAAGTCTTCGAGTGGATCAGAACACAGCCGCAACTTCAATTCAAAATCAGCTTTATTCAGGGCGTCTTCGCTGATCCTGATGTGTCCAATCTGGGTCTCTGGAAAAAACTTGCGGTGTCGTGCATGTTGGAAACGGCTTTGTTCTACAGTGGCTTCTTTTATCCGTTGTATATGGCTGGGCAAGGCCGGATGGTTTCGGCAGGTGAGATTTTCAATTTGATTATCTTGGATGAAGCGCTGCATGGCGTATACGTGGCGCTGCTGGCGCAGGAGAAGTTCAATTTGATGAATCCTGCCGAGCAGGCCTACGCCAAAGCCTGGTACAACCAAACTTTACAGACGCTTTATCAAAATGAACTGGCTTATACCGACGTGCTGTATGCCGGCGTGAACTTGACTGGCGAAGTCAAGCGTTTTATCCGCTTTAACTGCAATGTCTTGGCCGATAACTTGGCTTTGGAGCGCCCCTTTCCCGATGAGGAAATCAACGCGGTAGTGCAAAACGGCATCGAAGCACGCGGCACCACCCACGATTTTTTCAGCGCCAAAGGCAGCAGCTACAGCAAAGTGCGGGTCGAAACGCTGAGCGACGCCGACGTGGAAGCCATCTGGGCCGGCGGATTCCCCGATTTGGACAACACGAATCAGCCTGTGCGGGTGAGCCATGACTGAAGCACCGAGCAAACCATTCGTGCTGCTGACCCAAAACGACTGCCCCAATTGTGAGCGCCTCAAGATGATGCTGGCCAAGCCGCTCAAAGGCCAGTTCGACGAGCAGATCATGACGGTTCACCGCCAAAACGACGCAGACGAATTCGCCGCCCTGACCGCCGCGCACTTCATTCAAACCACGCCCGCGCTGCTGCATCTGCCGTCGGGCAAGGTGCTGCTGCAAACCTCGGGGTTGGGCGAAGTTCAGCGGTTCTTGCGGGGTTAGAGCATTTGTCGTAAAAGTTGCAAGACTTTTACGACCGAGTGGAGCGAGTGAAATATGTGCTAGAGCAGATGGGAGTGGAATTGGTGGGGTGCTTTCCACAACAATGGAACGGACAAACGCTCTAGGGGAGAGTCAGCCCCCAACCTCGGCCAGCGCCCGGCACCGTTCGGCCAATTTGCCAAACGTAGCGTAGAGCTGCGGCGGCGCAGCAATTCGCACTTCACAGCACAGGCCCAGCAGCATGGCGGCAAACGCTTCCAAGTGCTCCCGCTGGGCCTGCAGTCTTGTCCCGCCGTTTTCGTTTTCCTCAGTCAAGGTGACGCCCCAAGTCGAGACTCGTCCGCGCAGCGCACTGGAAGGCAGATTCAGCCAAACATCGATGTGGTGACTTTCGGGGGTGTCGGGCCAAGTGGCCCGCAAGTGGCTCAGCACGTCGAAGTCCTCGGGCGGCACAAACGAAGCGTCCAGCACCGTGAGGGCCGACATCCGGTCTAATCGGAAACAGCGCAGCGCCTCGCGGCTGTGGCAGCGCCCCACCGCGTACCAACTGCCGCCGAACTGAGCGACGCGGTAGATGTCCACCGTTCGCAGCGAGTCCACATTGAGGCGCGAGCGGTAAGCAAACTGCGCGGCCTTAGCGTGGCGCACGGCCCGCAGCAGCGTGGCCAGCAGCGCGGCGTCGGTGCTGACGGTCCACGCCGCCGTGTCGAGTTGCACGGCTTGTTCGATGGCCTCCATGTCTTGGCGCAGGGCGTGCGGCAGGGTGCGGCGCAGTTTGGCTCCCGCGCTGTGTGCGGCCGGCGTCAGAGCGGTGAGGCCGAGGTGTTGAAGAGCCTTGAGGCCCAGCGCGAGGCTGAGGGCTTCTTCTCCGCTGAACATCAGGGGCGGCAACCGGAAGCCGGGCTTGAGGCGGTACGCGCCGCCCACACCCCGCTTGCCCTCCACCGGAATGCCCAAGTCTTGCAGCCGCGCCACGTAGCGCTGCACCGTGCGCGGGCTGACTTCGAGGCGGCGGGCCAGTTCGCTGCCCGTCACCTGTTCGCGTTCTTGCAGCAGTTCCAGCACCGTCAGTACCCGCATGGAGGGATCGTACATACCGACTATCTTGCCCTATAAACACGACAAGTCCTGACGGGTATCAGCATTAAGCTGAGAGCAGAACCACCCAGACCCATTTGGAGGTGTTTGTATGACTCAGACTGAAACTGCGCCCGCGATCGTGACTCCCGAGCAATTTCTGACGTACTGGCAAGGCCAGCGCCGCCTGACCCGCCGCGTGATCGAGGCCTTTCCTGTTACGCAGACCGAAGATCAACTCTTTAGCTTTTCTATCGGCGGCATGCGGCCTTTTGGGGTGATGGCGTGGGAAATTTATCAGGTCAGCGTCCTCACGCTGGGGGGCTTACTCAGCGGCGATTGGCCGATGCCGGATTGGCGCGAAGGCGTTTCCTTTGAACGGGCCGCACTGCTGAAGGTTTGGGACGATTTGACCGAGCAGATCAACCGCGACTTTCTCAAAGTGGACACGGCTTTTTATGCCCAGCAACACCCTTTGCCTTGGGGGGAGATGAGCGGTTGGGCGGCGACCATTTACGCCGTCGACAACGAAACGCACCACCGGGGCGAGGGCTACGTGTATTTGCGGGCGCTGGGCATTGAGCCGCCCGCTTTTTATGGGCGCTGAGCGCCAGAGTAGGAGTGCCACCGGCACCTTCACGGTCAAGCCCCGCGCCGAAGCCCCCGCACAAACTGTTCCTGAGATCGGGCGGGGCAAAGTGCGGTAGAGATGCTGACGTTTATGACGCCCGTCGCGGGTTCTGCAGTTTACGTGGCGATTGAAGTGGTGCAGGCCAAGCTGGGAGAACGTCCGAGCAGCTTCGCCCTTTTCCATGTGGGTCTCAGCGAGGGCGGCGAGCAGCGGCTCACGTATCAGGTCATTCCCGATTCTGGTACAGGTGAACTGACCGGCCTGAGCGGTCAACTGCAACTGGACAACACAGAGAAGGTGCATCACTACACCATGATGTACACGCTACCGGCGCTCTGAAACCAAAGCTGAAACAGCCGGCGGTCTGGCCCCGCTCGCGCCGCTGCCGAGAGATCCAGCAGCACCGAGAAGCCGCCCGAACGCAGGTCGGTTGCCCGCTCACTCCTCTGGACTGTTGGCCGCCGCTTTTTGCACCAGTGGCATGATGGTCAGTCCCTGCACCGCGATGGTAAACAGCACGATGAAATAGGTGGCGGTAATCAGGTCGGCGCGGTAAGCGCTGGCAGGCAAGCCCAGCACTAAGCTGATGGCGATGCCGCCGCGCAGGCCGCCCCAGGTCAGCAGCCGCACGGTGTACGCCCCGTAATTGCCCCAGCGCCGCACCAAGCCGAACGGCACGGCCACGCTGACGTAACGGGCCGCCAGCGCCACAACGATCAGCAGCGCTCCCGCCGCGAACTGCTGAACGGTGCTGGGCGTCAGCAGCACGTCTAAGCCGATGAAGGCGAACAGCAAAATATTGAGCACTTGGTCGATCGTTTCCCAAAAATTCATGACCTGTTCGCGGGTTTCTTCAGTGAAAATCTGGTCTTTGTAAGCGGAAATGATCAACCCGAATATCACCATTGCTAGCGGCCCGCTGACATCCAGCCCCAGCGCCAGCACGTATCCGCCGATGACCAGCGCGAGGGTGAGCAGCACTTCCACCGCCGCGTTCTCAATGGTGCGGGTCAGGTAGAGGCCCACCAAGCCCAGCACCCCGCCCAGCAGCACGCCGCCCAGCGCTTCGCGGGCAAACAAGCCCAGCGCGTCTACTACGCTGGCAGCGTGTTCACCGTTGCCGGCCAGCCCGCTCAGCACCAGAAAAATCACCACGCCCACGCCGTCGTTAAAGAGGCTCTCCCCGGCGATCAGGGTCTCCAAGCGCGGCGGCACTTTGGCCCGCTTGAGGAGGTCGAGTACAGCCACAGGATCGGTGGGCGAGATCAGCGCTCCGAACAAGAGTGCTCCGATCAGCGGCACTGCCAGGCCCAGCGCCCCGAACACCAAATATGAACCGAAGCCCACCAGCACCGTGCTGATCAGGGTACTGAACACCGCCAGCGTCAGAATCGTGACGCGCTGCTTGAGCATCTGAGCTGCATTGAGGCTCAGCGCTCCGGCAAACAGCAGCAGGCTCAGAATGCCGTTGAGCACAAAGTCGGTGAAGTTGAGCGTTTTGAGCATGAAGCGGGCGTAGTGGCCGACGCCGGGCAAAGCCAGCGCGTCTAGGGCCACCAGCACGATGCCTGCCAGTGCGCCGGAGAGGGCCACGCCCACGGTGGTCGGAAAATGCAAGAAGCGTTCGTTGAGATACGCCAGCGCGGCGGTGACGCAGAGGAGGAGCGCGAAGGCGGTCAGCATGACGAGTAGTTTAGCGGGGCGAGGTTTGTTTCGTGCTGCCGCCCTCCTGAACGTAGAATGACGGTATGACCGAGATGGATGAGCGCTATGAATTTGAGCCTGAAGATTTTGGAACAGAGGACTTTGAGCAAAGCGGCCTTGACAACGAAGCGCTGTACTTGGAGCGGCTCAACGGCGCTGATCTCTACTTCGAAGTGATCGGGCCAGAGGATGAAGAAAGCGGCGACAAGCCGACTTTGATTTATTTGCACGGCGGCCCCGGCTACAACGCGCTGACCTTCCGCGACCTCGTGGGTGAGCGCCTGAGTGCTTACCGGGTGATTTATTTGGATCAGCGCGGCGGCGGGCGCAGCGGCCCCCTAGACGACACCGAGCAGGGTAGCGACGCCCTCGACCTCGACACCCTGACGGCGGACGTGGAAGCGGTGCGAGAGTTTTTGGAGATCGACAAGATTACCCCCATAGGACACGGCTTCGGCGCACTGATCGCGCTGGAATATGCCCGCCGTTTTCCTATGCACACCAACCGGGTGGTTTGCATCAACCCGTGGGTTCACTTTCCCGATCTGGCCCTGACCTTACTGGAGCAAGCCAGCGCCCGCCGCAGCGTCAAGCTCGACGATCCGAGCGCCGAGGTCAAAGCCGCCGCGCCCGAAGGCCAGCATCCTCAGGTCGGCGCGGCCCGCATTGAAGCGGCCTTTGGCCTGATCAACGCCCGTGACCTGCTCAACGCCCTGCACTTCAAAGACGCGCCCAGCCGGATGCGCTTGGAATTTTCCGACGTCGAAGGCCAGCTGATGGGCGGGGCCGAGGTGCAGCAAGCCTTGGTCAATCAGGGGCTGTGGGAGTTTGAATATCCGCCGTTTCTCACCGAGATCAAGCGCCAAATCTACGTGATCGCCGGAACACACGACGCCACCAGCTATCCCGCGCAGGTGCAGTGGGTCGAAGACCTGGCCGACGCCGAAGTGACCTTGCTCGACGCTGGACATTATCCGTGGCTGGATGACGAGGACGAGTTCGTGGAGGCGCTGGAGGAAGCGCTGACCCGCTGAACAGAGCTCACAGCACGCAGCGCACGTCCTGGCCGAAGTATTTCTTGCTCAGGGCCGTGTAGCTGCCGTCGGCCAGCATCTTTTTGAGGGCGATGTTGACGGGGCCCAGCACCTCGTTGTTGGCAGACAGCTCGGTGCCGCTACTGCGGTTCATGACCAGCGTGATGTCCTGCGACCACAGCAGCGGGCTGACCTGAATGACCTTCGCGCCCGCCGCTTTGAACATCTTGAGGGCAGCATAACGGTCCATCACCAAAGCGTCCATCTTCCCGGTCAAAAAGGCCAGCAACGCCTGATCATCATCGGTAAAGACGTTGATCTGCTTGTCGAACGGCAGGCTGCGCACGTAATAAAAATAATTGCTGCCGGTCACGACGGCGACGCGCTTGCCTTTGAGTTCATTCTCGGAGGTGGGGCCGCCGGGCCGGGCCAGAATCACCCCGCCAGTGCAGGCCAGCGGCTTGCTGAGCGTCACGTCGCTCAGCGGCTGTGGCAACTGGCTGTCGATGACCGCGTCGTAGTTGCCTGAGCGCAGACCCTGCATCAGCGCCTCGGGCGTGCCGATTTTGCGCCAGGTGATATTGCTGACATTCATCTGCTTGCCGATGATACTCAGCAGTTCGGTGGCAAAGCCCTCGAAGGCTGCTGCATTCTGGTTGATGAGGGGCGGTTGGGCCGTGCTGAAAGCCAATCTGAACTGTCCCTTGCCCTGAATTTTGGCCAGGCCAGCGGCCTGAACCGGACTGGCCAATCCGATGATTGAGCCGAGCAGGGCCAGATGAGCGAGATGAATGCGGAATCGTAGCAAGGTAGGAGCCTCCTGGACAGATCATCCTCGCCGTTCGGGAAGCTGCCGGGCTGGAAAAGCCGTCAACAGACTGACTGCTCCAAAACCGACTGGCACATCCTTACGCGAAGATGTGCCAGCCTAGAGCTTCCTTTCTTTTCAACTTCTGACAAACCGCTCCGGAGCGCCCCAGCCCCGTCTACGATTACATATTGTGCAGAACGTTCATGATGTCGCCGTCTTTCATCACGTACTCTTTGCCTTCGGTTCTGACCCAGCCTTTGCTTTTGGCAGTGGTCCAGCCTCCAGCTTCCACCATTTTTTGCCACTCGATCACTTCGGCCCGGATAAAGCCGCGTTCCAAGTCCGAGTGGATTTCTCCGGCGGCTTCGGGGGCTTTTTCGCCTTTGTGAATCGTCCAAGCCCGCACTTCTTTTTCGCCGGAAGTGATGAAGGTGATCAGGCCCAGCGTGTCATAGCCGACTTTGACAAGTTGATCGAGGCCGCTTTCCTGTACGCCGAGGTCATGCAAAAAGGCGCGGGCGTCTTCTTCTTCCATCTCGGCCAGTTCGCCTTCGATCTGGGCGCTGATCTTGACGACGTGTGAGCCTTCCTTGGCGGCGTGATCGCGCACCAATTGGACGTACTCGTTATCGCTGGCCAGATTGTCTTCACCGACGTTGGCAACGTAAATAACCGGCTTGTTGGTAATCAGGCCGAAGTCTTTAGGCACTTCGCCTTCTACCTGTGCGGCGCGAGCGGGTTGGCCCTCGCCCAAAACTTTTAAGATGGCCTCAGCTATTTCGAGTTGCTCTTTGGCTTCCTTGTCGCCGCCTTTGGCTTTTTTGCTCAGGCCCACCACACGCTTTTCTAAGCCCGCCAAATCGGCCAAAATCAGCTCGGTGTTGATGGTTTCGATGTCGTCCAGCGGATCGACTTTGTTGGACACGTGAATCACGTTGCCGTCTTCAAAGCAGCGCACCACGTGGGCAATCGCGTCGACTTCGCGGATATTGGCCAGAAACTGATTGCCCAGTCCCTCACCCTGCGAAGCGCCCTTCACGAGGCCAGCGATGTCCACGAACTCCACGAATGTCGGGATGATCGGCGGCACCCGGTCGCCCTTGGTAAAGACCTTGCTCAGCGCGGCGAGGCGCTCGTCCGGCACATTCACGCGGCCCACGTTGGGTTCGATGGTGGCAAACGGGTAATTGGCGGCCAGCGCTCCGGCGCGGGTGATGGCGTTAAACAGCGTCGATTTGCCGACATTGGGCAGGCCAACGATTCCGATACTCAAACTTGACATGCGCGTTTCTCCTTACGCGCCCGCAGGCGCAACGGAAAGCAGTTTAGCGCACAGCAGCGGTTGAAGGAAACCTTGGGCTGGGGTGCTGGTCGGCGGAGCGTGGCTCACGGCTTAATCAGGAGTGTTCCCACGTCCGCCGAGGGCTGAGACGGCCCCAGCGTCACGCTGGCTTTTGCGCCGGGTTCGCTTGCTTCGCCGCCGAGCGCGTTGCCGCTGCGGTCATAGCCTGCCAGCACCTGAAAATCGCCGTCAGGCAGGTAAGCGCTGAACTGTCCTGCGGCGTCCAGTACCGGAGCAAAGGTGGAGGTGGTGCCCAGGATACTGAAGGTAAAGGTGTTGCTGATGGCTGGAGCGCCGAGCGCGGCGGCGGCGTTGATCAGGCCGTAGCCGGTCAAATCGTCGCGCCCCGCCGTGCCGAGGTCGGTGGCGGTGTCCTGCATAATGCTGAGCGCCTGTGCCGGGGTGCTGGCCACGCCTTTGCTCAGCAGCAGGGCGGCGAGGGCGCTGACCTGCGGTGCGGCCTGCGAAGTACCGGATTCGAACTGATAGCTCGGCTGATTTTTGTCGTAATTCCAAGAGGTCGAGAAAATAGAATCCGACACCACTACGCCGCCGAGCTTGAGATTCATGTTGTAAGTGGGATTACTGGGGTCGGCCCCGCCGTAAGCGGCCAGCGTCACTTGCGGGTAGCGTTGGCTGTATTCGGCGTGGAGCGGGAGACCCCCTGCGTCAGGCCGCACTGAGGCCACGCTTACGGCTCCCGCGCAGGCCGCCGGATAATACGGCTGGGTGCCGCCGCCGTTGCCCGCCGCGACCACTACCAACACCCCGCGCTGCGTGGCTGAGGCAATCGCGTCGCACAGCGGCTGAGCGCCCGCCACGCTGATCGGCCCGCCCAGCGACAAGTTGATGACCTGAGCCGGATGCGGATTGGTGTACGTGACCGCCCGCAGCGTGATGGGCTTGCCGGAAGCGTAATCAATGGCCATCGCCACACCGCTTTCCGAGGCGCTGCCAAAGCGGTCGATTGCCCGCACTGGCAGCACCTTGATCGGAGCGCTCAGCGCCGCGCCCACCACGCCGCTGGTGCTGCATCCGGCGCAGGGCGAGGCGAAGCTGCCCTCGCCCGCCGCGATGATGCCGCTGACATGGGTGCCGTGACTGCCGGTGGTGCCGCTTTCGCCCGGATCGGTGGGATCGGTGTCGGGGCCGTAGGCGTCGGTGGTGACGATGTCCAGCGCTCCCTCGCCACTTTTCCACAGCCTGCCAGCAAAATCGGGGTGGTCAAAGCGCACGCCGGTATCGATGACGGCCACTGTGACCGGATTGAGGTATGGGGTGCTTTTCATATCGCGCCAGACTGCCGAGTAGCCCATCAAGCGGTAAGCGTACTGAAGCTGGGCATACTCGTCGGCGGGCAGGTAAGGCGCTTGCAGGGCCGGTGCCGGTACATCCTGCGCCCGCAGCACCGCGTCCGGCACAGCGTAATTGACGCTGGGATCGGCCCGCAAGGCGCTGAGGGTGGCGCTGACATCGCTGGTGTCCAGCTTGAGGGTCTGCCCCGACTGCGCCGCGAGCGAGAGGGTTTGCACGGGCAGCGCTAAACTTTCTATTCCCCTGTTCGGTACCCGGCCAGCCGTCAGCGCGGGCAGCGCCGAGAGCAGGGCCGATTCGGTTTTGTAGTTGACGATCACGCCCCGCGCCCCGGCTGAGTTGCTGAGGGCTGAAGGGTTGACCCGCAGCGGCGCGGCAGGCAGCACCGAGAGCGCCGAAGGGCCTTGAGCGCTGATTTGCCCGCTCACCTGTCCGGTCAGGTGATAGAGGTCGGCGCTGACATTGAGGGTGGTGGTGCCTGCCGCCCCGCCGCGCAGGGGGTGGGCCTTCCAGAGCAGTTGCAGCCCGGCGCTGAGCTGCTTGACATCTGCTCTCGTCGGCGCGGCGGCGCTGCGGTTGAGGGTCAGTGTCGTTTTCACGTTGCCGCTGCCGCTGAGCGGGTAAGCGCTGAGCCAACCCGGCAAGCCGGTGAGGTTCCAGGTGCCGTCAAAGGGAGCGGTGTAAGCGGCGCTCAGCGCGTTGGCGGCGGATAGGCTCACTTGGCTGGGCAAGCTGGCCGGAGCGCCCGGGTTAGACGGCCCCGCCGTGCCCGCGCCGCCTGACGGATCAGGCACAGTGGTTTGGGGGCAGGCGGTCAGCAGCAAGCTGAGGCCCAGGAGCGCGGTCAGGGTGGCGCGGTTCATTGCTTATCAGCATGCCGCTTTTTGCCTGATGGGGGATGTGACGCGGTGGGCAGGGAGCGGAGCCGCGCTGGGGGGATGGGCCGCCGAGCGCCGATGCGTCACAATAAGCGCCATGCCGAGTGGGCGCGTTCACAACATCATCAACACGGCCACCTACGGCCTGATCGCTGCGGCGACCTTGTGGGCACAGTCGCAGCAACTCGTGGTTCTCACGTTGCCGCAGGCCGCCAGCTTCAGCGTTGCCTACGCGGTGGGCACCTTCTTGCTGTCGCCGGACCTTGACTTGGCTGAGGGACGGGTGGACAGCAAGCGCCGCTGGGGGCCGCTGGGTTTCATTTGGGTGCCGTATGGCCGCATGTTCAGCCACAGGGGTCTGTCGCACACGTGGCTGCTGGGGCCGCTGACCCGCTTGGTGTATCTGGGCTTGATTGCCCTGCTCCTCTACAGTGCGCTGCTGTTGGTGTGGCCAAAGCTGCACTGGCCTGCGTCTTGGCCCGCCACCACCTCCTCGCCCAGTCTTGAAGTGCTGCTGCCGCTGGCGCTGGGCTACTACGTCAGCCAGTGGCTGCACCTGATCGCCGACGGCATCAGGCCCGATCACGGCATGCGGCGCAGTCAGCAAAAATTCAGGAAGCTGCGCGGCGGGGCGCGGCGGCTGGGCAAGGGGCGCTAAGTACAGCAAGATTACCGTTTCGGGATTCCGCAAAAAGCGCTCCATCCCTTCACTCCCATCTAGCCGTACTTTTCCCATCTCTCGCTCCGCTCGATTTATCTAAAGATAAACATTGGCGTACTTAGGTACAGCGTTCGGGCTCGCCGTCAACCCATAAACTGCACCCGGCCATCTCCAGCCCAGCTCGGCACATCCGTCCCCGGCCCGCAGCGCTATCCTCGCGCTATGGCCCGTTTTCTGCCTGCTTCCCTGATGGTCCTCTGTCTGCTGCTCGGCGGCTGCTCGCCCGGAGGCGTGAGCCGAATCCGCGCTCAAGTCCGCGACTGGCCCGGTGAGGCGGGGCAAGTCATGATCCTTGGTGGCGGCGGCACGGCCTTGACCAGCAGCGCCATAGACAAGGTGGGGCGCTTTACCTTGCCTTTGCCCGGCGCGGCGGCGATGGCTCCGGTGCTGCGGCCCACTTTGCTGCCGAGCCTTGCGGCGGGCTGCACCGACAAGGTGGCGGTCAGCGACCCGGCGGCTCAGTTTTACCTGCTGCCGAGCATCAGCGCCTCGGCGGCGGGAGCGAACCTCACGCTGGTGAGTCAGACCCGCAGCAACGTGCCGGGCGGGCCGCTGGATCAGCGCGTTTACATCTACGCCAGCATGCCGGCCCGCGTGCAGGGCGACTTGACGTGCGCGGTGGCGGCGTCTAGCACCAGTTACGCCTTGAATCTCAAGGCGGGCTGGAATTACGCGGTTATGCGACGCCCGACGCCCAGCAGCCCCGCCCGCCTAGAAAGCGTGGGCGACGACGGCTTCGAAGGCTGGGAAGTGGCAAAGGGGAAGTGAGGAAATGGGCTACGGGGACGTTGTGAAAACGAATTGAGCCTCAGCCGTTCTTGGCCCCGTTTCCGTTCAGCACTGACCTACTTGGCTGCTTTGGGTTTCTTGGTCTTGCCCTGCTTTTTGGCGGCAGCTTTTTCGGCCCGCATTTTGTCCTGAAACTGCTTGGCGGTGTCTTCCATCAGTTGAGCGCCCTGCTGATCCACCGCCCGCTGCAATTCAATGAGGGTCTGCCCGCTCATGTTGCGGAGTTGAGCTTCGATTTGCTTGCCAATGAAGTTGTAGCGGATGGTGGCGTTGGTGCTCAGCGTGACTTCGGTGCCGCCAGGAATGTTCTTGAAAACCCAGCTCTGGGTGTACTTCTCGATGGGGCCAAAGGGCTTCACCGCTTCCCAACCGCCGCGAAACGGCGCTTGAATCTGGCCGTATTTGGCGGTGTACGACAAGCCCAGCAGCCGCCGCTCCAACTTGATATTCACCAGGGTGCCGCTGGCCAGTTTTTCTTCGCCGACGTAGTTGGCCAAGCGGATATTGGGATCCCAGCGGGTGCGGCGTTTGGGATCAAGAACCAGCCGAAACAGCACGTCGGGCCGTGAGCGAATAACGATGGTGTCTTTGAAACTAAGCGGTTGAGCCATGATCTCCATACTCTAGCTCACGGCTCTAGCTTAGGCGGCGGGCCACCTCGGCGCGGATTTCGGTGAGTGCCGACTCAGCGAGAGCGGGCGCGGCAGTTTCAAACGAAAGGGTTCCAACTGAAAAGTCAGCCAGCGGCACCCAACTCACGCAGCCGAGCAGCTCCGGCGTTTCCTCGATCCTGAGCGGCGGCGTCAGCGGCCAGACCCGCAGCACCACAGCATGCAGCCAAGGGCGGTTGCGGTAGTGAAAGCGCCGCTCAATCGCGCTGGCATTTAAAGCCTGCACCTCTTCGAGGGCCAGTGCCTTATCCAGCGCTTCTATTTTGTAGACGCCCAGTACCTCGGCGCGGGCAGGAACGACGATCTGGCCCGGCGCGGGGTCGGGGCGCAGCAGGCCGCTGAATTCGGAGCGCACCTCGGCGGCGTTTTGGTGGAGGAAGGTGGGATAAAGCAAAAACTCGCGGTGCTGGACTTCAAAGCCGCCGTGCGTTTCCATGATGCCGCCTTTGCGCAAAATCACGGCGGTCTGGCCGGTGGTCAGGGCTTGGGCTTGGACGTCCCATTCTTTGAGGGCGGTCAGGGTCATGCGGGCAGACTAGCGCAGCGGCTGTGTGAGTGGCGCGGTCATTGGAATAGAAACTGGACGTGAGGAGTTGGGCGACTAAACTCAAGGTATGCCTGATTCGCTCGCCCTCGCGCCCAATGTCTTTTTGTTCCCGGCTGCCGTCAACTCGCTGGTGTTTGTGCAGGGCAGCGGTGTGCTAGTGGTCGATACCGGCCTAGACGAGCAGCACGCCCGCAAGCTGCTGCGCGGCTTAGAAGCTCAGCGTCTGAGGCCGACAGCCATTCTCAACACCCACTCGCACGCCGATCATCACGGCGGCAACGCGGCTTTCCTTAAGCGCTTTCCTAATCTGCCGATCTACGCGCCGCCTTTCGAAGCCGCCATCATTGCCAATCCGCTCTTGGAGCCGCTTTACCTTTACGGCGCATACCCACCGCAGGCCCTTCAAACCAAGTTTTTGCTGGCTCCAGCGAGTCCGGCACAGGCCGTTGAACCCGGCTTGGTGACGCTCGGCGGCGTGGACGTAGAACTGATCGAAGTGCCGGGCCACGCTTCTCGAATGTACGCCGTGAGGGTAGGGGAGGTGCTGTACGCCGCCGACGCGCTGTTCGGGCCGGAAGCGCTGAGCAAGCACCCGCTGACTTTTTGTGTGGACAGCGCCGCCATGAAGTGCAGCGCCCAGAGCCTGCTGAGTCAAGGCTTACCCAGTCTGGGCGGCGTGCGCCTGACGGTGCCTGGGCACGGCCAGCCCACTGAAGAGTTGCCCGCTCTGGTGGCCGCCAACCTCAGCGCCTTCGAGCGGGTCACGCGGGCCGTGCATGAAGCCGTGACACACGCCTGCACGGTGGACACGGCCCTGAAGCGCGTCTGCGACAGCTTGGACGTTGAAATGACCAATCCCGGCGCAGTCGTGCTCAACCGCAGCGTGGTGAGCGCCCACCTCGCGGAGTTGGTGGCATTGGGCCGCGTGAGCATGAGTGTGGAGGGCAATCAGCTCCTCTTCGCGGGGCAGCTTTGAGCGCGTGAGCCTCTCTCCTGCACAATGTTAAAGGCCTCCTTACGGCCACATCACCCAGTTGGCGCGGTGGCGGCGGTACGGTGAGAGCATGACCAAAAAGAGCAAGAACACCGACCTGCCGGAAAGCAATGCCAAAGTCAGTACCGGCAGCGCCAAAGCCAGCAAGAAAAAAGTCGCTCCGATCACCGTGAATGACGTGAGCGACGCCATGACGCCCGCCGAAGCCTCGGTGGGTAAGCAAACCGACGCGGCGCACGAGGGCGGGGAATTCAACCAACTGGTCAATCACCATTACCTCACCGAAGAGCAGTTCGGAATCGTTTCGGAGACCTTGCAGCGCAACTTGGCGACCAGCATCAACTTGTACCTCAAGTTCAAAAAGTACCACTGGGACATCCGGGGCCGCTTTTTCCGCGACCTTCACTTGGCCTACGACGAGTTCATCGACGAAATCTTTCCCAGCATCGACGAGCAGGCAGAGCGCTTGGTGGCCCTCGGCGGCAGTCCCAAAAACGCGCCGGAAGACTTGGCCCGCTACAGCGTGGTCAAAGTGCCCACCGAAACCGTGCGCGACGCCCGCACCCAAGTGGCCGATCTGGTCAGCGACCTAAGCCGCGTGGGCAAAGGTTACCGCGACGACAGCGGCACAGTGGACGACGCCGAAGACCACGCCACCGCCGATATGTACAACGGTTACGCCGGCACCATCGACAAAATTCGCTGGATGCTTCAGGCGATGATGGACGACGAGCAACTGAACTGATTTTGAAAAATGGAAGGCGGGGGGAAACCTCCGCTTTTTTGTGTTCCGGACTCTGCGATGAGGAGCGAAGGTGAGCGACCAACCTAAACAGCCGGCCAAGAAGTTTGATTACAGCCTTCACTACGCCGAACTCGATCTCCGCGCTCACCCTGAGCTGTACCGAATCGGCGTGGGCGAGCAGGGCGTCTTGCTGGTGCAGCCTTACAAAGCTGAAATCCTCCCGCACTGGCGCTTTGCCACGCCCGAAGCAGCAGAGGAGAGCAGCCAGAAGATTTACCAGCTGTTTCTGGATTATTTGGCGGCGGGTGACGTGGTGGGCGCGGACATGGCCCGCAAATTTTTGCAGATGGGGTATACCCGCTCTCGGCGCTACGCCAACCACAAGGGCGGCAAAAAGTACGACGGGCCAGTTCCAGACGACAAAAAAGGGGTCAGCGGCGCACATGGCCGCCCCGAGTTGCCGCGCATGCCTGAAGACCCCGTCAAAGCCGAGTCGGCCCGCATCTTTAAGGCCAAGTGGGACGAAGCGGCGGCCAACGCCGAGTACAAGCGGCTCAAGCAGGAGCACAGGGAGCGGTACGGGTGAGTTGAGCCGATTCGCTTCGTCTCAGCCCTCACTTCACCTCAAAACCCATCTCCCGCAGCGCTTCCTCGGCAGCCTGCTGATCTTGCGCCGAACTGCCGCCCGAAAGGCCGAGGCCGCCAATCACCTGTCCATTTTCCACCACTGGATACCCGCCGCCCAGAGCCGTCATGCGCGGGTGGTGGTTGAGCGGCGAGACTTCAGGGCTCTGGACGATTTCGTTCCAAACGTGAGTGGGGCGGCCAAACGAGGCGGCAGTCCAGGCTTTGTTGATCGCCACCTCCGCCACCAAAAAGGGCGCGTGGTCGGCCCGCTCAAAAGCCCGCAGGTGCCCGCCCGTATCGGTGACGGCAACAGCCATGTTCACGCCGAGTCGCTTGGCAGCGGCGCGGGCCGCCGCAATGAGTTCGAGCGCCGCGCCGCAGGAAATGTTGGGGGTAGAAACAGATTTCGCTGGAGTGCTGGTCATGTGGGTGCTCCTTGGTGAACTTTGAAATCGCGCTCAGCGCACCGCTGTTCCCTCGGCTTTTTTCTCTGCGAACTGCTCGCGCAACTCCCGCTTGAGGAACTTGCCCGTCGCGCCAATCGGAATAGCGGCCACCACTTCGTAGGCGTCGGGCAGCCACCACTTGGCGAATCGGGGAGACAGAAAGGCGGTCAGCTCGGCGTAACCCGGGTGGTCGTGGTCGGGCCGTAGCACCAGCACCGCCAGCGGCCTTTCGTCCCACTTGGGATCGGGCATGGCGATCACGGCAGCCTGCGACACGGCGGGGTGGGCCATCAAAGCGTTTTCCAAGTCCACGCTGCTGATCCACTCGCCGCCGGATTTGATCAGGTCTTTGGCCCTGTCCTGAATATGCATAAAGCCGCGCCCGTCGAGGGTGGCGATGTCACCGGTGTCAAACCACTGCTGGCCGCCCAACTCCAAAAAGTTTTCCTGGCCCGCGCCGCCGTAGTAGCTTCCGGCGATCCACGGCCCGCGTGTAATGAGGCGGCCCATGCTTTTGCCGTCGTGCGGCAAGATATTGCCCGCATCATCCAGAATTTCGAGTTGCACGGTGGGCACCGCCACTCCCTGCTTGGCGGCCAGCGCGTAGCCTGCGTCGCTGGCAAACTTCATTCCTGGCGGCGTGATGCTGACCGTGCCGAGCGGGTGCGTTTCGGTCATGCCCCAGGCTTGGGCCAGCTTGAGGTGGTGGCGCTCCGAAAAAGCCCGAATCATCGCTTCGGGAGCGGCCGAGCCGCCCACCACCAAGCGCTCGAGCTGGAGTTGATACGGCTTCCCAGCTCCGACGGCGCGGTCAAGCTCATTGAGTAGGCCCATCCAGATGGTCGGCACGCCCGCCGTGATGGTCACTTGCTCGTCCTGCATCAGCTTGGCGAGGCTCGGGCCATCCGAAAATGCTCCGGCAAACACCAGTTTCGCGCCGTAGAGTGAGCAGGTGTACGGCAGCCCCCAGGCGTTGACGTGAAACATCGGCACAATCGGCAGCACGGCGTCGCTTTGACCGACGTTCAGCGCGTCTTTGGGCGCGGAGGCGAGGCTGTGCAGCAAAGTAGAGCGGTGCGAGTAGGTCACGGCCTTGGGGTTGCCCGTCGTGCCGGAGGTGTAACACATGCCCGCCGCGTCGGTTTCCAGCATCTCGGGATAGCGGCTTTGCGGCGCGTGGTTCATGATCCAGGTGTCGTAGTCCTCGACGCCGTCCATGGGTTTGGGCAGCGGCCCCAGCACCACGATTTTCTCGATGCTGGGGCAGTTTTCCAAGATGGTGGGAATCTTGTCGGCAAACAGGTTTTCGATCAGCAGCACTTTGTCCTCGGCGTGGTTGATGATCCAGCAGAGTTGGTCGGGGTGCAGCCGAATGTTGAGGGTGTGCAGTACCGCGCCGGAACTGGGAACGCCCAGGTAAGCCTCCAAGTGCCGGTAGGAGTTGACCGCCAACGTCGCCACCCGCTCGCCCGGCCCCACGCCCGCCGCCGTGATGGCGCTGGCCAGCCGCAAGGCACGTTCAGCGACCTCGCCATAAGTGGTGCGGTGAAGTTTGGCGGTGGGCTGGCCGTCTTCGCCGCGTCCCGCGACCATCAAGCTGACAATTTCGCGCTCGGCAAAAAAGTGACGGGCGCGTTCGACGATTTCGGGAATGAGCAGTGGAACGTCCATCATGGTGCTTTTCATCTTGGTTCTCCTTGAAACAGTGGGGAAAGTTGGGGAAATGGGCCGTGAGTTGTGCTGTGGTAAGCAGTCTAACCAAAGTGAGTGGGTGGAGCGGCGTGCTGGCTTACGTGGCTTCCTGTTTTGGGAGTGGTGCGGCTCACTGCTCAACTGGCAGCTTGTCCCAAAAGCCCTGTGCTGCCCGTTGACAGTTGGTCTGAGCGCCCGCCCCGCCGCTTGTGCTTTTCGTGTCAGCGCGGCCGTGAGAATCTTGAGCCATGTCTGGTTCTTCACCGTTGGAGCGCGGCGCGGCGGCAGTCTTGACCGCGCTGGCACTCGGTTGCGGGGCTTGGGCGCTGTTCCCCGCTTTCAGTCCCGCTCTGCACCGACCAACCGTGACCCACGCGGCGCTGCCCGTTTCGGCCACCGCTGAGGCCGCCCCAACTTATGCCACCACCGCCAGCGTGAGGCCGCTGATTTCTGGCAGGCTCAATCTCAACACCGCCACCGAAGAGCAGCTCGAAGCCCTGCCCAGCATCGGCCCAGCGCTGGCTGCCCGCTTAATTGCTGCCCGCCCGTACCACACCCTCACCGACCTCGACGCGGTGCGCGGGGTGGGGCCGGTGCTGCTCGGCAAACTGACGCCGCTGGTCGAGTTCTGATGGTCGGGTCTTTGAAAGTGAGCCCGGTATGGCGCTGAGTTGGAATCCGGCCACCGGAGAAGTGCAGGCGGACGCGGTCCACTCGCCGCGCCGCTGGCCCGTTCCGGCTTATCCGGTTCCGGTGGCGCTGGCGGTCATCGGCGGCGTGCTGCTGGGCTTCGGAGCGCTCTGGGGCGCGGTGGTACTGGTTGTGGCCCTGGCGCTGAGCTGGCCTGTCGGCAAGGGCTGGCTGCTGGGAGCCTGCGTGGTGTTGGCGGCCTGCGGCTTTGTGCGCGAGCGGGCCTGGCAAGCCGCTCCCGACGCGCTCTCAAGCTGGGTGGGCGCTCAAGCCACCCTGACTGGCGACTGGGACGGCCAACTGCTGCACCTCAGCAGCCCTGCGGCGGCGGTGGCGCTGGCACCCAAACCCAAGGGGCCAGCCGGACGTCTGACCGTTCGTGGGCGGCTGGTTCGCCCCGAAGGTCGGCGCATTCCCGGCGGCTTCGATTACGCGTTTTGGCTGCGGATGCAGGGCGTGCGCGAAGTCTTGGTGGCCGCTAAGGTCAAGCACCTGACCCCCGAAGGTGGGGTACGCGGTTGGTTTCGGCGTGGCCTGAGCGCTGGTCTCTCGCCGCGTGAGTCGGCCCTGCTGCGGGCGGTGGAATTGGGCGAGCGCAACGACATCTCACAGGAAAGCTTCAATGACGGCCTGAATGTCCGCGACGCTTTCACGCGGGCGGGTTTGGCACACCTGATGGCGCTCAGCGGGCAAAACGTGGCGCTGCTGGTGGGAGCGCTGACCTGGCTGTTGGCCCGTTTATTGCCGCTCAAGTGGACAAACGCCCGCTACCCGCTGATGCTTGCGGCGCTGGCGGGTTTTTTGTGGTTGGTCGGCCCCACGCCCAGCATCACCCGCGCCGTGCTGATGGGCGTCTTGGTGCTGCTCTCACTGTGGCTGGGGCGCGGCAAGCTCGACGTCTACGGTGTGTTGGGCTTGGCGGCCATCGCCAGCTTGCTGTATCAACCGGCTTGGCTCTTTGACGTGGGCTTTCAACTCAGTTTTCTGGCGGTGCTGGGCCTGAGTGTGTCAAACAGGGTGGCCGCCCTGCTGCCCGCAAAGTGGCCGCTGTGGCTGCGTCTCGCGCTGGTCGCCACCCCCTGCGCCGAGCTGGCCACTTTGCCGGTGGTGCTGCACACCTTCGGCCAGTTGCCGCTGCTGAGCCTCCCCGCCAACCTCGCCGCCGCCGCGCTGATGGCCGTGCTGGTGCCGCTCGGCTACCTCGCCGGACTGCTGGGGCCGCTGGCGGTGGCGGTCAATTGGGCGCTTGGCCCGCTGTCAGAAGCGCTGCTGAAAGTGGTGGACATTTTTGGCCGCGCTCCAGTGCTGACTTGGGGAATGATCAGTTCGGCGGGGTTCGCGGTTTATGCGGTATTTGCCGCCGCCGCCGTCCTCACCCTTTACCGCCGCTTGCCGCTGTGGGTCTTGCCGCTCACCGCCTTACTGGGCGGCGCGTCCACTGCTTTGCCGGGCGTCCTCAACCCACCCAGCGAAATCGTCTATCTGGACGTCGGACAGGGCGACAGTTCGCTGATTCGCACTCCCAAGCTCACCATGTTGATCGACGGCGGCGGCACTCCCAGAGGCGATTACGACGTCGGCAAAGGCACGGTGCTGCCTGCCTTGCGGGCCATGAACGTGCGCTCCCTCGACGTGATGGTCGCCACCCACGCCGACGCCGATCACATCGAAGGCCTGATCAGCGTGCTGCTGGGCTTGCCAGTAGGCGAGTTGTGGATCGGTCAGCGCAAAGACGACCCCAATCTCAATATGCTGCTCAGGGCCGCTGAGGCCCGCCACGTACCGGTGCGCGAAGTGCGGCGAGGTGACAGCGTGCAGGCCGGAAAAGCCACCTTCACGGTGCTGTGGCCCACCGGGAAAGTCTGGTTGGACGCCGACAACGAAAACAGTGTGGTCATCAAATTCGATACTCCCCAGTTTCACACCGTCTTTCTGGGCGACCTCCCCGACCCGCTAGAAAGCGAGCTGGGCGTCGGCAAACTGGACGTTCTCAAAACGGCCCATCACGGCAGCCGCTTTTCGAGCGGTCAAGCGTTTTTGGATGAAACCCGCCCGCATGACGCTGTTATTAGTGTCGGGCGGGCCAACAGTTACGGTCACCCCAACCCGCAGGTGTTGGATCGCCTTCAAGCGTCCGGTGTAAAAGTCTGGCGCACCGATCAGGTGGGAACGGTGCGCTGGCCTTTGCCTTAACGGTGTGGCTAAAAGTAGCAGCCCTAGTCTCTGCCTTTTGGCTCAGCGGTAGGGCTACACTCCAGCCATGTCTCTTTCCGTTCGCCGCGTCACCGATCCGCATGACCCCGCCCTTGAGGCCTTCGGGCGCATTCAGGAAGCCGCCTACTATCAGCCGGAGATGCTGATTCCCGCTGAATATTTCGGGCCGATGATTGCCCAACCGCCGCAGACCAGCCAGCGCCAGAACATTATTTTGGTGGCCGAGCAAGGCGGCGAAGTGGTGGGCGGCACGCTCTTTCACCTGCTGAGCAGCGGTGCGGGCTTCAGCTCATTTATGGGGGTGGCCCAGTCGGCGTGGGGAACGGGAGCCGCCCGCGCTCTACATCAAGCCCGAATGCAAATCATTGGTGAAGCGGGTGCGGCGGGCGTGTTTGCTGACGCCGTTCACCGCCAAGCGCTCAGCGCCGAAGACCTGGCCGCCGAAGCCCGGGTGGGCAGCGACCCCACTTTGCGGCGCGTCAAGCTGGGCGCTCTGGGCTTTTTTACGGTGGACATTCCGTATTGGCAGCCTGTCGGCGGCCCTGAGGGTGGCCCGCTCAAAGACTTGGACCTGATGTACTGCCCGCTCGAAACATCTGAGACTGTTTCACTGAGATTAGTCACAGATACCATGCAGGCGTACTGGCAAGGCTGGTTAGGCGCTGACCGGGCCGCCAAGGAAGCCGGAGCACTGGCGCAGCGCACTGGACAAAACCCAACTGGACAAAGCTCAGTGGCGCTGCTGAGTGCCACCGAGCGGCCCAAGGCTTTTTCCCAATCTTAAAACTTGAAACTCAGTCGTCGGCGCTGACGGCTTCCGGCTTCGCTGCGGCCCGCTGAGCCGTAGCCTGACCCTCCGCCTGAATAAACTCAGCTGCCTTCTCGGCAATCATGATGGTTGGCGCGTTGGTGTTGCCGCGCACGACACTGGGCATAATGCTGGCGTCAGCGACCCACAGGCCTTCCAAGCCGCGTACCTTGAGGCGCTCATCGACTACGGCGAGGTCGTCGTGGCCCATCTTGCAGGTGCCGACCGGGTGGTAAATGGTCATGGCCTGCGCCCGAATGTACTCGCGCAGGTCGTCGTCGCTTTGAATCTCTGCGCCCGGCATGGCTTCGCGGGTGCGGTATGCCGAAAGTGCCTCTGATTCGCCGACTTGCCGCGCCAGCCGCATGCCGCGCAGGAGCACATTCATATCGGCTTCATCCGAGAGGTAATCGGGTTCGATCAGCGGCTGGGCCTGCGGATCGGCGCTGGCCAAACGGATACGCCCCCGACTCTTTGGGGCGACCAATGAAGGCAGCAGCGTGAAGTGGTGGCCGTCCAGTTCCAAAAAGCCGTGATCTACGAACAGCGCTGCGCCGTTGTGAAACTGCAAATCCGGCGCGTCTAGGGCAGGATCGGATTTCATAAAGCCGCCGGTTTCAGCGATGTTGCTGCACAGCATGCCTTGCTGGTCACTCATGTACAGCGCGAAATTGGCTTCGCTGGTGGCGTCTTTGATGCTCACCGTCTGGGTTTCGTAGACCAGCGGCACAAACAGGTGGTCTTGTAAGTTCTGGCCCACGCCTGGGAGGTCATGCAGCACTTCGATCCCTGCCGCTTCCAGTTCTCGGCGCTCGCCAATACCCGAAAGCATCAGCAGGTGCGGACTGGTGATCGCTCCCGCCGCCAGAATCACGCCCCGCTCGGCCCGAACCGTGTGCAGTTGCTCGCCGCTGAGATACTCGGCCCCCACCGCCCGCCCGCCTTCCAGCACAATGCGGGTGACGTGCGCTCCGGTGCGGGCTTCCAAATTGGGCCGCGCCAGAGCGGGTTTGAGGTAAGCGCTGGCCACCGAATGCCGCACCCCGCTTTTCTGAGTGACTTGGTAGCGCCCGACCCCTTCTTGCGACTCGCCGTTGAAGTCACCATTGGCCGCGAAGCCGATTTCCTCGAAACCAGCGGTGATGGCGTCGCAAATCTCGTGGGTGTAGCGGCGGTTCTCGACGTGCAGCGGCCCGCCCGCACCGTGAAACTCACCCGCGCCGTTTTCGTTGTCCTCAGCTTTGATAAAGTACGGCAGCACTTCGTCGTAGCTCCAGCCCGGATTGCCTGCCGCCGCCCAAGCGTCGTAGTCGGCGCGGTTGCCGCGAATATAAACCATCGCGTTGATACTGCTGGAGCCGCCCAGCATCTTGCCGCGCGGCCAGTACAATTTGCGCCCGGCCAGATGCGCCTGTGCCTGCGTTTCGTAGTTCCAATCCAGCGGCGACTTGAACAGTTTGGCAAAGGCCGCCGGAATGCCGATCTCCGGCGCTTCGTCCGGCACGCCCGCTTCGAGGAGCAGCACCCGCGTTTGGGCGTCTTCGCTCAGCCGCGCCGCGACCACGCAGCCGCCTGAACCCGCGCCGATCACCAGATAATCAACAGAAGTTGGAGCGGATTCGCTTTTGCCCTGCGTCATGTGCCCTCCACGCCAAAGAAGTGGGAATGACCGCCCTGCCTCACGGATTTGAGGTACGGCGGTAGAGCCTAAATTGAAAAAACTTCAGTTCGCGTTGAGCCAGCATACGCCTGTGGGACACCAAAAAAGATTAGCCCCGCTTCCCAATTGGTGGGAGCGGAGCCAAACGTCGGGGTAGCCTTTAAGCGGCGGGGGCTTCGTTGCTGGTTTCTTCCGCGCCGCGCCGGTTGCGGTTAGGGCGCTCGGCGGTGGTCTCTGTCGGTGCGGGGGCGCTGGCGGTGGGCGCAGTGGCCGCAGGGACGTTGGCAGCGGGCGTGTTGGTCGTGGGCATGTTGTTCGTAGGTACAGCCGAGATGCGGCCCAAGGTTTCGCCAAAAGCCCGCATGGCGTCGCTGGCTTCCAGCTCAGACACGGCGCGGGCATTGAGCGCTTTGAGTTCTTCGCGGGTCACGGCGTATTCGGGCGCGTCGTGACCCTTAAGGCCGCGCAGCACGCTGTACGCGCTGGCCGACTCGATCTCCGCTCCTTTGGTGGTCGTCACGGTGCTGGCGCTGTCCATCCCCGCACCGATCAAGGTGATGTTGTCGGGCGAGACCATCGTGACCCTATCGCCGCGCTCCTCCATGTGGGCGGCGAGTTGCAGCAGGCCGCGCAAATGAAGCATGTGCTGAAACAGTTCCAAGTGCGCGGTCATCGCGCCCGCTTTCTTCAAGAGGTTATCCATACTGGTATTATTACGGTGTTGGCGTAATTGTCAAGCCTAAGTTAAGCCAGATGAATCAAAATGAAGAAACGCTCAAGTCGGTTTGAGGTCAAAGCGTTGCCGCTCCGTGTAAGGCTGCCCCGCTTGGTCTTTGCCAAACAGCACCAACTGAGAAGCCGTGAACACCAGCGGCTGAGTTTCCAGATCGCTGAACTCCTGCTGAGCACTTTCGATGGCCTGCTCCCAAGTCACGTTGAAGCTGCGCCACTCCAGCGCCAAAGTCAGGTGCGGATGGTAGTTCTCCAAAGCAAAATCGCCGGGTGCTTGGCCCAGTTCGCTCACCAGGTCGCGGTGAAGCTCGTGCAAAGCGGGCGCGTCCACCGACAAAAAAATCACCCGCGAGCCGAAAAATCCCACGCGCCCAAGAGTGACGGGCGCGGCGGTCTGGCGCTCAGCCACCGCTGCGGCCACGCTTTGCCAGCGCTTTTGGGGCAGCGCGGCAGGAGCCAGCAAGGTCACGTGCGGCACAGTGATGATGTGTTCCAGTTTGGCTTGCCAAGCCAGCACACGGGCCGTGAGTTCGGGCGGCGGGGGAATGCCAACAAAAAAGGGAGGCGAAGGTGCAAGCATGCCTTAGCCTAAAGCCATGAACTTCTTGGTATTGGGCGGCACCCGCTTCGTGGGTCGGCAAATAGTCCTGGAACTCCTCGGGCGCGGCCACCATGTGAGCATCCTGACGCGCGGACAAACCGACGACGACCTGCCGCTGGAAGTGGAGCGGCTGCGCGGCGATAGAGACGCGGGCAATTTGAGCGCCCTCACGGGCCGCACCTGGGACGCCTGCTTGGATGTCAGCGGCTACGTGCCCCGTGTGGTGACCCAGAGTGCTGAACTCCTTAAAGACGCCGTGAAACGCTACCTCTTTATTTCCACCGTCAGCGTTTATGCGGACGGACAGAGCGGGCCGATCACCGAAGATTCAGCCTTGGCCGTCTTGAAAGACTCTAAAAGCGAGAACATTCAAGCCGATTATGGAGCGCTCAAAGCAGTTTGCGAAGCGGAGGTGCGCCGGATTTACGGCGAGCGGGCCACCATCGTACGCCCCGGTTTGGTGGCAGGGCCACACGATCACACCGGGCGCTTCACCTACTGGGTCAAACGGGCTGCCCAGGGTGGCGTTGCTCTGGCTCCCGGCGACGGTCAGGACATCACTCAGGCGATAGACGCCCGCGACTTGGCAGCGTTTGTGGCGCATCTGCTGGAGCACCATACGCCGGGCATCTTCAACGCGGTGGGTGAGCCGCTGACGTTTGCCGCTTTTCTCGCTGAAGTTTCTGTGGGCGTGGACGCTCATCCCGATTGGCATTGGATTTCGCAGGCCGATCAGCAACGCCTCGCGGCAGGGGAGAGCTGGCCCATCTATGCTCACCGCGAACCTATTCTCAATATTGAGCCTGTGCGGGCCAAAGCGGCGGGCCTTAAGTTGCGCCCCCTCTCCGACACGGCGCGGGACACGCTGGCCTGGGCCAAGCAAACGGGCGCTGAGGGCACGGGGCCGAGTGCAGAACGGGAAGCGGCATTGCTTTCTCAGCTGACTTGACGGCGGTTCGGCGGCTCAATTGCGAGTTTTTACCCTTGCGCCGCGCTGCACAAGAGCGCTAAGATGCTCCGGTTGGAAACTTCGCGGCTGATTTTTAACCCGTCAAAGTTTCTGCGGATGCGCGGCGTGAACGCTGACCACGCTCGCAGAGTTTTAAAGCCACGACTTCGGTGCACGTTTGACCGCGCCGGAGCACTGTTCAAGCCCTAGCGCCTGCCGAGCAGCAAGGCAGCGCCAGCCACCCACTGAGGAGTGATTTACTCTGCCCACTACCCAACAGCTGCTCCGCAAGGGGCGCACCACTTTGCAAAAAAAGAGCAAAGTTCCCGCCCTCAAAGGCAGCCCTTTCCGGCGCGGCGTTTGCACCGTCGTCAAGACCACCACCCCCAAAAAGCCCAACTCGGCGCTGCGTAAAATTGCCCGTGTGCGCCTGTCCAGCGGCTTTGAAGTCACCGCTTACATCCCCGGGGAAGGCCACAACCTTCAGGAACACAGCGTGGTGCTGATTCGCGGCGGACGTGTCAAGGACTTGCCCGGCGTGCGTTACCACATCGTCCGTGGATCGCTCGACACCCAAGGCGTGAAAGACCGCAACAAGAGCCGCTCCAAGTACGGCACCAAGAAGCCCAAAGCGGGCGCTGCTGCCGCCGGCGCAAAAAAGAAATAAAGAAGTAGGCCGCACTTGATTTGCCGCCTTCTTCGGAGGCCAGGCCAATGAATCAGTGAGTAGCAGTTAAGCAAATGCACCGTAAAACCGTGCTTCATCAGTAAGCGCTTTGGAGTACCACGGCGCTGAAGCCCGCCCCCACCGACACTTGGTGCGTTGGGCGTAGAGAGGGAGACAAAATGGCCCGTCGCCGTAGAGCAGAAGTTCGTGAATTGTTGCCCGACCTCGTTTACCAAGATGTGCTGGTCAGCGCCACCATCAACCGCATCATGGAAGACGGCAAAAAGAACCTTGCCAGCCGCATTTTTTACGGTGCGATGAGCGTCGTTCAAGACCGCACTGGTCAGGAGCCGCTCAAGGTCTACAAGCAGGCCTTCGAGAACATCAAGCCGCGCGTGGAAGTCCGCAGCCGCCGCGTGGGCGGAAGCACCTATCAGGTGCCGGTGGAAGTCAGCGTCCGCCGCGCCCAGAGCTTGACCCTGCGGTGGATGAAGTCCGCCGTGGACAACCGTCCTGAGCGCACCGCCGTCGAGCGCCTCGCTGCCGAGATTTTGGATGCGGCGCAGGGACGCGGCGGGGCCATCAAGAAAAAAGACGATGTGGAGCGCATGGCCGAGGCCAACCGCGCTTACGCGCACTACCGCTGGTAAACAAAGCAGCAAGGCAGACGGCGGCTGTAGCGTTTTTCGCTGGGTCGCCGCTTTGTCCGCCTCCTATATACCGCGCTTCAGCACCTAACCTGTTCGTAAGTCAACCCACTTAGGGAGTTTTAAAATGACGATCAAAGCAAGCACCGCTTATTTGGAGCATTTCCGCAACATCGGTATTGCCGCGCACATCGACGCCGGCAAGACCACCACCACCGAGCGCATCCTGTATTACACCGGACGCACCCACAACATCGGCGAAGTCCATGACGGCGCGGCCACCATGGACTGGATGGAGCAGGAGCGCGAGCGCGGCATCACCATCACCGCCGCTGCCACCACCGCCAAGTGGAAGCACTCCGGCACTGACCAGGAATACGTCATCAACATCATCGACACTCCCGGTCACGTGGATTTCACCATTGAAGTCGAGCGTTCCATGCGCGTCCTCGACGGCGCGGTGGCTGTCTTCGACAGCTCGCAGGGCGTCGAGCCGCAGTCCGAGACCGTCTGGCGTCAGGCCGACCGTTACGGCGTGCCGCGCATTGCCTATTCCAACAAAATGGATAAGACCGGCGCGAGCTTCGAGCTGGTACTGAGCGATATCCGCGAGCGCCTCGGCGCAATCCCCGCTCCCATCCAGTACCCGATGGGCGAGGAAGCCGAATTTAAGGGCATCATCGACATCGTGCGGATGCAGGCCCACACCTACACCAACGACTTGGGCACCGACATTGAGATCGGGCCGATTCCTGAGAAGTTCAATGCCAAAGTCGCCGAGATGCGTGCTCAACTCATCGAAGCCGCTGCCGAAGTCGATGAGACCGTCATGGAGAAGTACCTCAGCGGCGAAGAACCCACCATCGAAGAATTGATGTACGCCGTTCGTCAGGGCACCATCGCCAAGAAGATCTTCCCGGTTCTCTGCGGCAGCGCCCTCAAAAATAAAGGCGTGCAGCTCCTTCTCGACGCCGTGATCGACTACTTGCCCAGCCCGCTGGAAGTTCCGGCCATTCGCGGCGTCGTGGAAGATAGCGAAGAAACCCACGATTTCCCCGCTGACCCCGAAGGCCAACTGGCCGCGCTGGCATTCAAGATCATGGCCGATCCCTACGTGGGCCGCCTGACCTTCGTGCGCATCTACTCGGGCACCATGCACAGCGGCTCGTACATTTACAACGCTTCCAAGAACAAGCGCGAGCGCGTGGGCCGTCTGCTCAAAATGCACGCCAACAGCCGCGAGGAAGTCACTGAACTGCGTGCAGGTGAACTTGGAGCCGTCATTGGCCTCAAGGACTCGGGCACCGGCAACACCCTCATCGGTGACGGCGACAACCACGTGCTCTTGGAGAGCATTGACGTTCCAGAACCAGTGATCAAGCTGGCTATCGAACCCAAGACCAAGGCCGACCAGGAAAAAATGGGCGTGGGCCTCCAGCGTCTCGCCGAGGAAGATCCTACCTTCCGCGTCGAAACCGACCAGGAAAGCGGCCAGACCACCATCGCGGGCATGGGCGAACTTCACCTCGAAATTCTGGTGGACCGCCTCAAGCGCGAGTACAAGGTTGAAGCCAATGTGGGCGCTCCGCAAGTCGCCTTCCGCGAGACCATCACCCGCGCCGTGGACGCCGAAGGCAAGTTCGTGCGTCAGTCGGGCGGACGCGGCCAGTTCGGTCATGTCAAGATCAAGGCCGAGCCGCTCGAACCCGGCTCAGGCTTCATTTTCGAGAA